>CAXBGQ010000092.1:0-10479 GCA_963975135.1 uncultured Nioella sp.
GTGCGCGCATCGCTTTCAGCGCGGTTTTACTCTCAGCGCTTGCCCCCGCCATCAGGTTGGTGATCCGATTGAGCCAGCGCGACGGCACGGTCTCAGTTTCGGCGTCGCGCAACGACCGGGTCAACCAGACTTCGGCCCCCGTCACCGATTGCTGAAAATCATGCGCCGCCAGGCCAATCACCCGATCCGGCAGGCGCAGCCCCGCCTTGGCGCGCATGGTCCGGTTCAGCCACGGATCGGCCCCCGGTGCCTGCGGCCAGGAGCCTTCGTTGAGCCCCCCCAGAATGACCAGATCCGCGCCTTGCACCCGCGCCTCCAGCGTGCCCCAGATCATGATGCCGGGATGCGGGCTGAGCGGTTCGCGGGCCTCTTCGGCGGCGAGGATCGAGGTCACCAGGTCGCGATATTCGGCGGCGCTGAACTGGCCACCGGCATCGGCCTCATGGTCCAGCATCTGCATCACCGCTTGCGTTTTCTGACCCGCCGCCCGATCCCAGAGCGCAGATGCAGTGCCGCCATCGCCCGGCCCCGCCACCAGCATCCGGCACGCATCCAGATGGGCCGCGACATGGTCGGCCAGATCGCGGGTTTCGGGCGCAAAAAGACCAAGCACCGCATCCGCGACCCATCCGGCCCACTCCACCGCGCCCGGATCGCGCTCGCGTTTCGCGGCCCAGGTGACCAGATCGGCGCGGGTCGGAAACGGCGTGCGCCCGCGCAAAAGCTGTAGCTCCAGATCACGGGCGCGCAGCAGATGCTGGCCCCTATCGTCGCGCCCGGCATGGGTCAACGGATGTTTCAAAAGCACCAGCAGCGCCTCGGCGCTGAGCCTTGCCGCGCCGGCCTCGGCGACATGGCGCAACAAACGGCCGGGGGCGGAATGTGACAGCGCCTCGCCGCCCGAATCGTCCGGCTCGATCCGCCACCGGTCCAGCGCCGCCGTCACCTGCCGCGTCAGCCCCCTGTCGGGCGTGATCAGCGCCGCCGTGATACCGGCATCGGCGGCCCGGCGCAGGCGCAGCGCAATGGCGGCGGCCTCGGCCTGAGGGCTCGGGGCCTCGATCAGCGTCAGGCCATCGGCGGCATGGGCCACATCGGGCAGATCGGGGCCCTCGGTCAACCATTGATCGGTCACCGGGGCCGGGCGCATCGCCAGCGAAATCAACCGGTTGCGCGCCGGGTTGGCCGGGGGCGCATCGCTCCAGCGGGCGATGTCGCAGGCGTGCAGGCCCAGATCGCGCGCCAATCTGGCAAAGCGGAACTGCGGGTGATCCTCGCCGGTTAGCCCATCGTTCAAACGGTCCCAGACACCGCGCGGCTGATCGAAATCGAGGCCCGGCAGGATCACCGCCCCCTGCGGCAGCCGCGCGACGCCTGCCATGAACCGCGCCGTCGGCCCGCGTGACCCGGTAGACCCTGCCACGATGATCGGATGGGCGGGCGGCGCAACGGCCCAATCGGCGGCCAGTTGATCGGCCACCGCCGATTGCCGTGCCTCGACGCTCAGGCTCTCGGTGCCGGTTACGAAATAGGGGGCCACGATTTTCAGAAACGCCTGCGCGCGCTGCCAGTGGTCGGAATGATCCGACACATCCAGCCCGGCCACCGTTTCGGGCAGCACGCGTTCCTCCTGCATCTCGGCCATCAGATCGGCCAGCGCATCGGCCAGCCCGAAGAGCGAGGATCGCGGCGCAAGTGCCGGCTGGCGATCCAGGAGCGCGGCCACAAGTCCGGCAACCTCCAGCCTGAGCCGCAGGGGCGAAACCGGCGCGGGCAGGCCTTCCATATCGGGCCGGGTGCCCAGATCGGTGATCAGCCGGATCCGGGGCAGGAACCCGGCCCCGCGCATCGCATAAAGCGCGCGCAACCGGCGCTGTGTCCGGGCGGTGTTTACATAGAGGTCAACCCGCGCCAATGCCTCGGGCGGCTGCCCCTGCAACCGCGCCGCCAACCCATCCAGCAGCGCATGCGAGAAATCGGTGCCAAGCGGCGTGGCAAACAGGCGGGGGGTGTCTTGCGGCTCAAACATTGGATGATTTCCTTAGCATATCCTCGGCCACTTCAATGCCCTCCGGATGGCCGACATCGGCCCAGCCTCCCCGATGGACAACCCCAAAAAGCCGCCCGCGCGCCAGCGCCGCGTTCCATATCTCATGAAGTGAGAACGGCCCCTCGGGCGTGCCCTCAAACAGCGCGGATTTCAGAATCTGCGCGCCGGTATAAACCGCGCCCGCCTTGTCCCATTTCAGCCGCCCATCGGCACCGATGGCAAAATCGCCGCCCGCCTCGCGCCCCACCGCGCGGGCCTGCGGCACCATCAGCAGCAGCGCATCCATCCGGTCGGCATCCCAGGCGGCATCCATTTGGCCAAGCGCCCCCGGCCCGGTCCAGACCGCATCGGCGTTCAGGGTGAAAATCTCGGGGCTGGCCAGAACCGGCAATGCCGCGCGGATACCGCCGCCCGAATCGAGGATCACCGGGGCCTCCTCGACAAAAGTCACATCCGCCATGCCCGCCAGATAATCCCGCATCGCATCGGCGCGGTAATGCCCGTTCACCACGATCCGGTCGCTGCTCGCGCGGGCCTGCTCCAGCGCATGATCAATCAGCGCCCGGCCCGCCACCTCGATCAGCGGTTTCGGGCGCTCCGCCGTCAGCGCCCCCATGCGGGTGCCAAACCCCGCAGCCAGGATCATGCTGGCCCTCAAGGTGCCAGCCCCGGCATCAGCGGGGCCATCGCGCGGGCCAGATCGCGCAAGGCGGGATGGGTCAGCGCCGCCTCGACATGGGCGAAAACGCGCGGCAGATGGGTCAGATAGGCAGGCTTGCCCCGCTCGCGCGCCAGCCTGCGAAAAACACCCAGAATGCGCAGGTTGCGCTGAAAGATCAGCAAGGCGCATTCGGTGGCGAAGGCCACCGGGTCCAACCCCAAACCATCCGCGTAGCGCGCGGTCAGCGCGGCCTGCCGGTCCGGGTCCATATCGCGGCGTGCGTCATGCGTCAGCGATGTCAGGTCATAACCGGGCGGGGCCATCACGGCATCCTGAAAATCCAGCAGGCCGACCCGCGCCAGCCCGGCCCGATCCGGCAGCCAGAGCAGATTTTCGGCATGAAAATCACGCAGGCCGGGCACCATTGGCCGGGTGAAATGCCGCTGGAACAGCGCCTCCATCGCCTGCAACGCAGCCGCCTTTCCGTCCTGTGGCAAGGCAATCGCTGTCATCCCGGACATCACGGACGGGGTCAGGTGCGGCACGGTCCAGCTTCGGCCCTCGCGCGCCAGATGGATCAGGACATCGACCGCCGCATCCCAGGCCTCCGGCGGCAGATCCGGCGCGGCAAAGCTCTGATTGCCCAGATCCTCCAGCAGCATCAGCCCATCAACGGGCTGCGCCGACAGGATATCGGGGGCCGACAGCCCGGCATCGCGCAGTCTGAACGCTATCGCAAGAAACGCATCGAACGCGGCACGATCCTCTGGCGGCGCGGCCATTAGGATGGCGCTGTTGGCACCCTTGCGCAGCCGCGTATAATGACGGGTCGAGGCATCACCGGCCAGCGGCGCGCATTCCGCCCCGCCCCACCCGGCCAGTTCCAGAAACTCAGAGATCGGCCCGCTCATTCCGGCAGGATCCGGGCCAGACGGGCGCGCCAGACCTCGGGCGTTGCACTGGTCAGCCGCAGATGGCGCACACCGACCTGCGGTAGCATCCTGAAGGTCAGCCACAGCGCCGCGCCCGGCATATCAGCCGCCATGCGGCCGGGCCATTCGATCAGGCAAAGGCCGGTGTCAAACGCATCCGACAGGCCAAGCTCGTCCATCTCCTGCGGTGCTGTGAGACGATAAAGATCGGCGTGCCAGATCTCCAGATCACCCGCCTGATAGGTCTGGACCAGCGTGAAACTGGGCGACGGCACATCCTCGACCGCGCCAAACTCTGCGAGGCGGGTCTGGATCACCGATCGCGCGAAATGGGTTTTTCCCGCTCCCAGATCGCCCTCAAGGCACAAGGTATCGCCCGGCCGCAACAAGGGGGCGAGCGCGCGCGCGAAATCGGCGGTGGCCTCTGCCGAGCCAAGCGTGAATTCGGCCAGCAGGGCGCGATCCGGGGCAAAAATGGGCAAGGCAGGTTCCGACATGGGACCGACTTTAGCGCGCCCATCCGCCGCCGCAACCGAATGCGCCGGGTCAGCCTGCGGAAATCGCCGCCGGTGGGCTGTCCTCCAGCGCCAGAGTGGCGGCGTCCACTGCTTCGAACACCACCAATGTCGCGCCGCCCTTCAGCGGCCCGACCCGGCATCGCAGCACACGGCCATCCAGCATTTCCAGCGTTTCGTCCCATGGGCTGCGCTCGCTGCACCCACCCACGAAATTGCGGATCTCACCCCAGAGCGGGGTCGGCGCGCTTTGCTCGGCCCAGGCCCGCGTGGCATCGGCCACGCTGATCATCGCGGCATCGGTCGTGGGTGCGCCCCACAAGGTGCCATAGGCCGTGTTGCGCAAGGTAAGCTGGCCTTCATTGGTAAACACGGCCATGGCTTCCCCATTTTCGTCCATAATAGCCTGATAGAGCTCAAGATCGCCGCGAAACTGGCGTGTCAGCGACACTTCCGAGGTGATATCCTCGAACATGAAGGCCACCGCGCCGTCGGCATGCGGGCGCCCGATCACGCGGTAGGTCTGGCCGGTCGGCAGCGTCCAAAGATCCTGATAGGTTCCGTCACGCGCCGCCTGTTCCAGTTCGGCCATTTCGGCCCGCCAGGCGTGGTAATTCTTGGGCTCGGGCATGCGCTGATGCTCGCGCAGCTGATCGAGAAAGGAAAACAGATCGGGCCGGGTCGACAACCATTCGGTCGAGAGCGTCGACAGATCGACCAATGCGGGGTTGAACAGCACCAGTTTGCGACGCTGATCAAAGATCGCCAGCCCGATCGGCAGATGCGCAAAAGTGCGCGACAAGGTCTGGACAAATTCCCTGAGCGAGGTTTCCGCCGCCACCAATTGGTCAATGGGCCGGGCCGTGTAGAGCGTTCCGACCGCCTGTTCGGTCATCGAGATATCGAACCAACGCGGCAGTTTCTGACCCGCAATGTCCAGCGAACAACGCCGCACCCGACCTTCTTCGGGCGGCGGCGTGATGTGATCTCCAAAGACCGGCTTGATCGGCCAGACCAGCGCACCGGCGTCTTGGTCGACCTCTTCCAACAGGGTGTAATAGGCGGCATTGGCCCAGGTGATCTGACCGTCTTCACCCGCCCGCCACATCACCGCGCTGCAATGATCCATCGCGGTGCGCAACAGATCCACCTCTTGTTCCAGCGCGTCCAGACCGGCCTGATCAATCGTGCGCCTAGCCCGGCGCGCATCCATCGCTGCCACCGTGATCACACATTGATCCTCGTCTCGGCGACCCGTGATCGACAGGTTGTCCTCGCCGATTTTTCCAATCAGAACAAAGGTCTCACCTTTTTCGCGCAACCGGTTCATGCGCGCGGCCGCATCGCCGTTCAGGCCACCCAGACATTCGGCCAGATCCCTCCAGGCACCAACCCGGTCGGTCGGGTCACTCAAAAAGGCGTCATCATCGTCAATATCCGTCAACAGATATCCGTCGCGAAACGCATAGCTGCGCGGCAGGTCGAGACCCTGCAACATGACATGGGCCGGTGCCCCCATGGCCCGCGTCAGCCAACTGCCAGCAAATACGGAAAAACCCGCTGCGGCAATGCTGACGCCTGCCAGAAACAGCAGCGTGATAGGATCCGATAGCATCATTCATGCCCATTCGTGACGTGGTGATGCGACTTCAACAGGCAATTGGTTAAGACGGGGTTAAGCCTTGATCTGTCTGTTAAGACCCAGCGGCCCTTTAGCCTCGGCCGCATCCCGCATAATCGCCGCCGCCGGCCAGACCACATCGACAACGGCCCCGCGCCGGGTGCCGCTTTCATCCTCCAACAGGAACGGATCACTGCCATTGCGAAAGGTGATCGTGGCACCCGATCGTTCCAGCAGCGTCTTGGCAATGAACAGGCCCAGCCCCATCCCCTCATATCCCGGCCGCTGCGACAGATCGCGGGCACCTTTGCGGCGCTTGAGAAACGGATCCCCCAGATGCCCCAGCAGATCGGGGGGAAAGCCCGCGCCGTCATCGGCCAGGCTCAGCCGGATTTCGCCTTCGTGCCACCGGCCATCGACCCAGACATCGGCGCTGGCGAAATCGACCGCGTTCTGCACCAGGTTTCGGATGCCGTGGATGATCTCGGGGCGGCGGTAGATCACCGGCTGTTCACCACCATCCTCCGGCGAAAAATCGAAATGAACCGCGATGCCGCGATCCTGATGCGGCTCCGCCGCCTCGCGCACCACCGCGCTGAACGGGGCCGATCGCATGTGCAGATCATCCTTACCCGCCCGCCCCATATCGCGCAGGATATCGCGGCAACGGTCGGCCTGTTCGCGGATCAGGCGCGCATCCTCGGCCAATTCCGCGTTGCCCTCCAACTCCTCGGCCAATTCGGTCGAGACCAGCTTGATGGTCGCCAGCGGCGTGCCCAGCTCATGCGCGGCGGCGGCCACGACGCCACCCAGATCGGTCAGTTTCTGTTCGCGCGCCAACGCCTCCTGGGTGGCCAGCAGTGCCCGGCTCATGGTGTGAACCTCAAGCGACACGCGGCGCGCGTAGATCGACAAAAACACGATGCCAATGACAATCGCGATCCAGAACCCAACAAGAATCTGACCCGGCAATTCCAGAACCGTACCGTCCGATTGCCGCAACGGGATGTGATAATACGCCACCAGCGTGATCATCGCCACCGACATCGCGCCAAGAATAACGGTGGAGCGCAGCGTTAGCGCCGTGGCCGAGATGGTCACAGGGGCCAAAATCAGCAGCGCAAAGGGATTGTTCAGCCCGCCGGTCAGGAACAGCAGGAATGACAGCTGTGTCAAATCGAACAGCAACGTCAGCATCGCATCCCAATCGCGCAGGCGCTGGTTGGGCGGAAACACCGTCATCGCGATCATGTTCGACAGAACCGACGATCCGATGGCCAGAAAACTCAGCCCCAGCTCGACCCTGAGGCCAAGGACAAAGCTGGCGACGACAACGGTGACGGTCTGGCCCAGGATCGCCAGCCAACGCAGCAACAGCAGTGTGCGCAGACGAATCCAGCCACTCCGCAGGTCCTGCGTAAAAAGACTGAGGGAGGGATCAGAGATCAGAGCCATATGCCGATAGGGGCTTTCTGTCACAGGGACACAGAGGTGAATTGATAGACGGAGAATTTTGAACGATCAACGTCGGGTCGACGCAAACGGAGGTTTGCCGCCATGCCACGCCTTTACCCCGCCACCGCGCTGGCGCTGATTGCCGCTCTTCTGGGCGGGATCGGTTTGTCGATCCTGTGGGGCATCGGCAACCGGGGGGGCGACCTCTTTGCCGAATGCCGGCAAACCCGCGTGGCCGGTGGGTCCGGGAGCATCGGCGGCCCGTTCGAGCTGATCTCGGAAACCGGGGAAACCGTCACTGACGCCGATATCATCACCGGCCCGACCCTGATCTATTTCGGCTACACCTTCTGCCCCGATGTCTGCCCTCTCGATGTCGCCCGCAACGCGGTTGCAACCGAAATTCTGGAGGAGCGGGGCACGATGCTGACGCCGGTTTTCATCTCGATCGACCCCGAACGCGACGGCGTGGACGAGGTGGCAAGCTTTACCGATGCCATGCACCCCCGCATGATCGGGCTGACCGGGTCGCTGGAACAGGTCGATGCCGCATCAGACGCCTATCGGACCTATTTCAACCGACACAATGGCGAGGACCCCGACTATTACCTTGTCGATCATTCGACCTTCTCCTACCTGGTTTTCCCCGGTCATGGATTTGTCGAGTTTTTTCGCCGCGAAGTCGCACCGGAAGACATGGCCGATCGCATCAGCTGCTTTATTGACGCGGCTGCGTGACCGCCCGGCACCGTTGCCTATTTGACCTTGGTGCGGAAACCCGTCTAAAAAACGGGGAACTTATCTGACGGGGGATCGCCCATGGCATCGGAACGCAGCCTCAGGGACATTGGCCCCGACAAATCCCTTCTGCTTGTCGATGATGACGAACCCTTTCTGCGCCGTCTGCAACGCGCCATGGAAAAGCGCGGGTTCGAGGTCGAGGCGGCAGGCTCCGTCGCAGCCGGCAAGGCCATCGCCACAGCGCGTCCACCCGCCTATGCGGTGGTGGACCTGCGGCTTGAGGATGGCAATGGCCTGGATGTGGTCGAGGTGCTGCGCGAAAAGCGCCCCGAAGCCCGGATTGTCGTGCTGACCGGTTATGGCGCAATTGCCACCGCTGTTGCCGCCGTCAAGATCGGGGCCACCGATTACCTGTCAAAGCCCGCAGACGCCAATGATGTGACCGCGGCCCTGTTGGCCGAGCCCGCGGAAATGCCGCCGCCGCCGGATAATCCGATGTCGGCCGACCGGGTGCGGTGGGAACATATCCAGCGCGTCTATGAGCTGTGTGACCGCAACGTCAGCGAAACCGCGCGGCGGCTGAACATGCATCGCCGCACCCTGCAACGGATCCTGGCCAAACGCAGCCCGCGCTGAGATGCGGGGGGCCTGGCTTGCGGTGTTTGCGCTCTCGGCCTGCGCCACCGCCCTGCCGCAACCGCAGGCCACGGGCCTGATGCCCGATAGCGGCGGATTGCAGCCGGCGGGCACAAATCTGCGCATCGATTTCAGCCGCGCCGAGGCCGGGGCCGTCGAAACGGTTTCGCGAATATTGGGGGCGCGGCCTGTTGCAACCGTGGATCAGGCCGAATGCGGCGCGGGTCCGGTCCGCGCCGTGCGCTGGCAATCCGGGCTGACGCTGAATTTTCAGGACGGCGATTTCGCCGGATGGGTGGTCGATGAACCGGGCTTGGTTGTGGCGGGGGGCTATCGGGTGGGTATGGCCGCACCGGATCTGGCCCTGCACCAGACCAGCCTTGGCCACGAATTCGAGGCGGGCGGCGTGTTCGGCCTGATCGATCAAGCGGGCGAAGTGGCCGCGCTCTGGTCGGGCACCACCTGCTTTTTTCGGTGAGCCCGCCGCTCCTCGACCGCATGGGCGGTCTCCTCGCTGATGCCTATCCCTGCGCCTGCAGCCAGGTCAGAAAGGCCCGCACACGCGCTGAGGCCGCGCCTTTTTGCGTCACGATATAGTAGCCCAGATCGCCGCTGTCGGGTTCTTCCCAAAGCGAGACCAGCGCCCCTGTCTCCAGATCACGTTCGACCACTGCAAGCGGATGGATCGACACGCCCGCCCCGGCCCGCACCGCCGCCAGCACCAGGTTGTTGCCATCCAGCGCCGTGCAGCTCAACCCGGTCGGGTCCATCCCCTTGGCACCCATCCAGCTTTCGCATTCGCCATAGGCGCTGTCGATCACCCAGGGCAGTTGGGCCAACATTTCGGGCGCGCTTTCGGACGTTGCGGCATAGGTTTCGGGCAGGCGCGCGGCCACCGAAGGATGCGCCACCACCACGGTATCGGCCCGCGTCAACAGCCGCGCCTGCAGCCCCGGCCAATCGCCTTTGCCATAGCGGATCGCCAGATCGTGGCCCTCGCTCCTGAGATCATGCACCTTGTTATCCGCCGCGATCGTGACCGGGATATCGGGCCGGTCCGACCAGAACCGGGCGATGCGTGGCATCAGCCAGTTTTCCGCGAAACTGACCGTCGTGGTCAACGATACCGGCCCGTCGCCGCGCATCTGACGCAGCCCGCGCACGCCCGCGGCGATCTCGGCAAAGCCCGCGCCCAGATCGCGCGCCAGCCGCCGCCCCGCCGTCGTCGGCACCATGGCGCGGCCCTGCCGGTCCATCAGGGGGGCACCGAACTCCTGTTCCAGTGCCCGCACATGTTGCGCAATCGCGGCGTGGGTTACGTTGAGATCACGCGCCGCGGCTGAGAAACTTTGATGTCGCGCGGCTGCCTCAAAGGCTCTGAGGGCCGCCAGCGACGGAATGTCCCTCCAATCCATATATGTTACCTCACCTTACATATTCAATTTATTGCTGAGTCGCCCCTCCAAGGCAAGCCGCCTATGTTCAGATCATCAAAAGGCATGAAAGGACGGCCCCCATGTTCAACATTTTCGCACGCAGCATTCGCAACGCAACCAGGCTGAATAGCTGGGATGCGCCCGATCACTGGCGGCGGCAGCATCAGGATTACCTGAACCGGCGTTGTGGTCAGTGTGACCGCGCCGCGCGCCTTCGCGCCACGTTGGCGGAAACGGGCCTTCGGTAAGCGGACCTTACATCCGCGCCAACAGGCGGCCATGCCGCGAAACGAAATCTGCGCGCACCTCGGCCGGTGGGCGCAGATGCAACCGCAGACTATCCGTCAGCGCGGGTGCCGGGCGTCCAAAAAACCGGTTTGCCTCAGCCTCGGAAAACCCCGCCAGTTGCACCGCCTCCAGCCAGGCCGAGAC
>CAXBGQ010000093.1:0-10386 GCA_963975135.1 uncultured Nioella sp.
TCGGAAAGGGCGCAACACGCTCTAAGTCGCCGGTCACAATACATTCTTAACCTTGTTGCGCCAGTGTTAGTGATATGCTGCGTGGGGTTCGACCCGATGGGCATGATCTTCCTCCCTGTTAACTGGCCGCGCCGCATCGGCGCGGTTTTTTTTGCCCGGCTGGTCCCGCGCCCAAACCGCTTTGAATAATTTGACCGGTTCGGACCTTTTTCACTGTTGACGGGTGGGCCTCGCTGGCCTAGCGTTCGCCCATAAGTCGGCCAGTCCGACAGGGAGAGAAAAAACAACGCTGAAAAGGGCCCCGTTTGCGGGCCCTTTTTGTTTGCGCAGATATTGCCCCGGGCAGGTGTGGCAAAAACCAGCCGGTTGACATGGCCCGCAAAGGCGGCCCGGTCATTTTGCGCCTGACAGGCCTGCGCCGTCATGTTAGCCAAGGGGCAGACATGAACCCGTTTCTTCGCACCTGCTGACGAGGCACCTATATGAAAAAGCTCACCATTGCTGCGGCCCTTCTGATCGCGGGCCTGGCCCTGCCGCTGGCCGCGCAGACAGCCGATGAGACCGCCACCGCCGCCGAACAGCTTGGCCTGTCGACCGGCGCGCCCGAGGTCGGAGCCACCTATATCCGTGAGGAATTCGCTGATTGGGAATTGCGCTGTGTGTCGGCCCCCGAAGGTCAGCCCGATCCCTGCCAGCTCTATCAGCTCCTGCGCGATCAGGAGGGCAACGCCGTTGCGGAGTTCAACCTCTTTGATGTCCCGGACGAAGGTGAACTGGCCGCCGGTGCCACCATCGTGACGCCGCTCGATACGCTTCTGACCGGGCAATTGCGGATGGCCGTCGATAACAGCCAGCCGCGGGTTTATCCCTTCAGCTTTTGCCAGGCGATCGGCTGTTTCGTGCGCCTTGGCCTGACCACCGAGGATATCCACGCCTTTGAGGCGGGCAATGTCGCCACCATCGCCATCGTGCCGCTGCCAGCCCCCGATCAGGTCGTGGCGCTTGGCCTCTCGCTTTCGGGCTTTACTGCCGGATTTGCGGCGCTGGAGGCCTATAACGTCGAGGCGCGCGCACAGATCGAGGCGCTGATTGCGGCGGGCGAAGGCGAATAAGCCGCGACGGAACAAGGGCATCCATCGACACAACAAAAAGCAAAAGGGTCCGCCGGAAAAGCCCCCGCGCGGGCCTTTTTCATGCGGTCAGGCCTGACGCGCTTCGGCTGCCATCCGGGCCAGAATGCGCAGCGCGTCGTCGGCGCGGTCTTCTGGCACAAAGAGATGGTCATGGTAGAACCCCGCGACCGGGTTCACCCCCATGCCTTCACTGGCCAGCGCGGTTGCAATGACGGCCAGGAAACCCACCGCCTCCAACGCGGAATGGACGTTCAGCGTGATCATTCGGCACGGAAACTCATATTCCAGCCGCGCCGCTTCGGCTTCGGATTGCAACACGATCAAAGTGGTGCCTTCGGCCTCCTGAAAGACCATGCGCGGCGTCAGGCCGGGCGGCGCCGCACGATCGGGCAGCGTCACGAAAACGAATACGCCCGGAACCAGCTCGGCCGTCATGTTGCGCAGCAGCGCACCAAGATCGGTTTCACCGCTCATGGCGATGCCCGCAGCGCCAATACCGCATTGAGCCCGCCAAAGGCGAAGGCGTTCGACAATACCGCACCGACTTTTGCATCGCGCGCCACATTGGGCACCACATCCAGCGCGCATTCCGGGTCAGGTTCTTCGTAATTGATCGTGGGCGCGATGACACCATCGGTCAGCGCCATGATGCAGGCCAACAGCTCGACCGCGCCGGTGCCGCCAATCAGATGCCCGTGCATGGATTTGGTCGAGGAGATCATCAGATCGTCGGCATGGGGGCCAAAGACATCGGCCACCGCCGCGCATTCAACCTTGTCATTGGCCGCCGTTCCGGTGCCATGGGCATTGATATAGCCCACCTCCTCACGATTCAGACCGGCGTCGGACAGCGCCCCGGCGATGGCGCGTGCGGCCCCCTGTTTCGAGGGCATCACGATATCGGCCGCATCCGAGGTCATGGCAAAGCCCACCACCTCGGCCAGAATTTCGGCCCCGCGGGCGCGGGCGTGGTCGTAATCCTCGAACACGAACACCGCCGCTCCTTCGCCCTGCACCATGCCGTTTCGCGTGGCGCTGAACGGGCGGCAGCCATCCTTGGACATCACCCGCAGCCCTTCCCACGCCTTCATGCCACCAAAGCACAGCATCGATTCCGAGCCGCCGGTCACCACCACGCCGCACATGCCCGACCGGATCAGGTTGAACGCCTGCCCCATCGCATGATTGGACGAGGCGCAGGCCGTGGCCACGGTGAAACTGGGGCCCTTGAGGTTGAACTCCATGCTGACATGGCTGGCGGCGGCGTTGTTCATCAGCTTGGGCACCACGAAAGGGTGCACCCGGTTTTTGCCGTCCTCATAGACGGTGCGGTAATTTTCATCCAGCGTCTGCATACCGCCGCCCGAGGTGCCAAGCACGACGCCGGAGCGCGCCGCCAGATCGCCCTGAAAGGTCAACCCCGCCTGCCCGATCGCCTCACGCGCGGCGATCAGGGTGAACTGGGTGAAGCGGTCATAAAGCGAGATCTGCTGCCGGTTAAAAAGCGCCTCGGGGTCGTAATCCTTGATCTGGCCACCGATGCGCACCGCCAGACGGTCAAGGTCGCGCATCTCAAGCTCACCAATGCCACAACGCCCCTCGGCCATGGCCTGCTTGGTGGTTGCCACATCCGCGCCGAGCGCGTTGATGGTGCCCTGCCCGGTGATGACGACGCGTCTCATGCCTGATCAGCCACCAGCCCCTCGACCGCCGCGATGATCGCGGCGACGCTGGAAATGTCGAAGGCGCTTTTTTCGGGCTCGTTGGCGTTGAAGGGCACCTGGATATCGAACGCCTCTTCGATGGCAAAGATGCTTTCGACCACGCCAAGGCTGTCGATGCCCAGATCGTCCAATGTGGCATCCGTGCGCACATCCTCGACCTCAAGCACCGCCAGTTCGGCGATGATCGCGATCACCTTATCCCTGATGCTGTCAGCCATGCGGTTCGCGCTTTCCATGAACACCTATGGGCATTTAGTCATTCGACCCCGGATTTGAAACGGCTTTTTGCAGTGCCGCCACCGTCGCGGCCAGACGCGGCAGGCGACGCAGCGCCTTGTAGGTTTCGACATGGGTTTCCATCTTGACCGCCGGATAGCCCAGAACCGCCCGGCCCGCAGGCACATTGGACAGGATCTTGGTGCCGCCACCGGCCACCACATCCGAGCCGACACTCAGGTTATCGGCAATGCCCACCTGCCCGCCGCAAACCACCCGGTCGCCAAGCGTGGTCGATCCGGCAATGCCCACCTGTGCTGCGAACAGACAATGATCACCCGTCACCACGTTGTGGGCCAGATGCACCAGATTGTCGATCTTGCAGCCGTGGCCCACGACCGTGTCGCGGATGGTGCCGCGGTCAATCGCGGAATTGCAGCCGATCTCGACATCATCGCCGATCCGAACCGAGCCGAGCGAATGAATGCGTGTCCAGCTCTGGGTTGCGGCCGCGACCTGGCCCATCGTCTCGCGTACCTGTTCGACGGTGGATTTCTCGGGCGTCACAAAGGACAACCCGTCGCCGCCTATGACCGCGCCGGGATGCAGGATAGCCCGGTCGCCAATCACAACCCGCGCCCCGATCCGCACGCCCTGCATCAACAGCGCATCCGCCCCGATCCGGGCCCCGTTGGCGATGCTGACATGCGATGCGATACGTGCGTTCGGGCCGATCACCACGTCGCGCCCGATCACCACAAAGGGGCCAATGGCCGCCCCTGCCCCGATCTGCGCCGTGGCGTCGATGATGGCGGTGGCGTGGGTGCCCGGCGCAATCTCGGGCCCGGGATCGAGCGCTGCCGTCAACCCGGCCAACGCATAGCGCGCGCGCCCCACGAATATCGCGGCCTCCAGCCCTTCGGCCTGCCAATCGGTGCCAGGGGCCAGCACGGCGGCACGCGCCTGACCGAGCCCGAGCCCTGCCAGATATTCATCGGCCATCGCCAACGCCAGATCGCGCGGACCGGCCGAGGCCGGTTCCGCCAACCCGTCAATTTCAAGATCGAGCG
The DNA here is from genome assembly GCA_963975135.1 of uncultured Nioella sp. Taxonomy (GTDB): domain Bacteria; phylum Pseudomonadota; class Alphaproteobacteria; order Rhodobacterales; family Rhodobacteraceae; genus Alterinioella. The sequence goes on from CAXBGQ010000093.1 coordinate 4,144, forward strand.
CGCCCTCTGCCTCGGCCCCCAAAGCCTCTGCGATCTGCCGGATTGTCTGTGCCATTTTCTGTGCCCTGATGCTGGTCGCGTCCGGGCCAGTCTTTAGCTTGAGACCGCGCGGAGTTCCACCCCGGCCGCTTCCATCGCATTCCACAGCCGTGCGTCGCGATCATAGACATCGCGGCGGAAATTCAGCCCGCCATCAGGCGACACGAATGCCGTCCAATAAACGATATGAACCGGGATCTGCGTGGCCAGATCGACCTGCGTTTCCAATCCGGTGCGCAGGATAGAATTAAAATAGCCCTGCGGGTCGGCCTCCTGCGGGCTCAGCAGATGATAGGCCAGCTCCAGCGGGCGCTGCACCCGCACACAGCCATGGCTGAAGGCGCGGGTCTCGCGGTTGAACAGGCTGCGCGACGGCGTGTCATGCAGATAGATGTTGTGCCGATTGGGAAAGATGAACTTCACCCGGCCAAGCGCATTGCCCGAGGAGGGCGGCTCGCGCAGATCAAAGGGAAAATTCGCGCGGGTAAATTGCGTGAAATCGATCCCCGCCCTGCTGACGGGGTTGCCACCCCGCAACAATTGCAGATGACTGGCCGCCGCCGGGTTGGCCTGCATCGCGGGCAGATATTCATTGACGGCAATCGAGCGCGGGACATTCCAGCTCGGGTTGATGACCATATATTCCATCACATCGGAAAATTCCGGCGTGACGCGATCCGCGGGCGCGGCCCCGACAACGACACGGGTGGAAAAGCTGACCTCCTCGTTATCGATCACATAAGCGTGGAAATCGGGGATATTGACCAACACATGACGCGCGCCGCGATCGGGGTTTTCCCAGTTCAGCCAGCGCTGACGCTCCATCCCAAGGATAATCTCGCGCAGGCGCTGTTCGGGGGCGATGTTGATCTCGGCCATCGTGCCTGCCCCGGCAATGCCATCGACCTCCAGCCCGTGGCGGGCCTGGAAAAGCTGCACGGCGGCCTGCATCGTGGCGTCATATTCGGCGGTGGCCGAGCGCGCCATATAGCCCATGCGCACCAACCGGTCCCGCAGCGCCACAACGCCCGCGCCGCGTGCGCCGGGTTCAAGGCGCGCAGTGCCAAGGGTCGGCCCCCATCCGCCATCGCCGATCACCCGTTCCATCGCCAGCATCTGGCGCTGCAGATTGAGGTATTCGGGATGCGCCGGCGGCAGTGCCCGCATGAAAGCATGCGGATCGCCCGTCGCCACACCGGTCAATAGATCAGCAGGGTCGCGGCGCGGCAGATCCCGCGTGACGGCCGGGATGATGTCGCCCGGCTCCAACAGGCCCGATTGAACATCGCGCGCATAGAGCAGGAAGAGGGTCGAGGCCATGATCTCGGCCCGGCCCCGGTCGGTCGGCGTATCGGCATCCATGAAGGCCGCCCGCAACGCATCCACAGAATAGCGCGCCACCGGCAGACCGTGATCGGCGGCCCCCTCCAGCGCGGTCATCAGGGCATTACGCCGGTCGGCATCCTCGGCCCCGGTCCAGATCGGTGAAAAATCGCGGGCGCGATAAAACGCCGCCAGATCGCCTTGCGCCGCGACACCTTCGGCGATGGCTTGCCGGAACGCGGTAACCTGCGCCCATGCCGGAACGGACATGGAAAATGTCAAAAAAGCCGTCAGAACAAAGGGCAAAAAACGAAAACTCAAAGCGGCCATGAATCACCTCAGCGCCAATTCTATCCCCGGATTATAAGGCAAATCGGTGAAGAACTCACCCCCGCCGGTGCCTTTACCCTTTGGAAAGCCGCAAGGTGTAGAATGCGTGCATCATGCGACACACATGCGCTGCATTTGAGGCTGAAGAATCGGCCAACTCCCCCGGAATGAACGCCTTTTTGGCGGATTTTTGCCGATGTGGGGGCCTGCGACCGGACGTGCCACCCTAGGGACTTTAAAAATTCTCTCGAATGTGTCATCAAGCGCACAGTTGGGGATGGACACAAAAATAGGCCGATTTTAACGGTATTTGTGGTTTTCGGCACGGGCAGAAGGACGGGGCAATCTAACATGACGAATCCGACGATGACGCGGCGGGGGCTTTTGCGTGCTTTTGCCGCCACAACGGTAACCGCCGCGCCCTTCGCGGCAAACGCAACTGGCCTGTTGCGTGGTGCCGGCGACATCCGAAAGCTGAAGATGTATGCCAGCCGGACCGGCGAGACGCTGGAAATGGTCTATTGGATCGAAGGCGAATATATTCGCCCGGCAATCGAGGAAATTTCGTATCTCATGCGCGACTGGCGCACGGACGAGACCCGCGACATCGACCCGGTCACCCTCGATATTCTGGCCGCTACGCATAATCTGCTGGATACCAACGAGCCCTATTTGCTGTTGTCGGGCTATCGGTCAGAGGCGACCAACGCCATGTTGCGGCGGCGCTCTTCGGGCGTGGCGCGCAATTCGCTGCATATTCCGGGTAAGGCCGCGGATATGCGTCTGTCGAGCCGGTCGGTCAGCAATGTCGCCCGCGCGGCGCAATCAATCGGTGCCGGCGGTGTCGGTCGCTATTCCCGGTCCAACTTTACCCATATGGATAGCGGCGATGTGCGCAGCTGGGGCGGCTAAGCCACCCCGCCTGATCCCTGAGCGACGCAAACCGGCCCATTTGAGGCCGGTTTTTTCTTGCCCGGACTATAGCGCCGAGACCTGGCATTGGGCCATCAGCGCCTCGGCGTCTTCGCGCCGGCATAGCGTCGTCGCCTCGGTCATCACCGCCGCGCAGGCCGCGGCCACACCACGTTGCAGCGCCAGGTCCGGGCGCGTGCCGTGCGCCAGCGCCAGCGCAAACCCCGCTACAAAACTATCGCCTGCCCCGGTTTTTGAGCGCACTGGCACTTTGGCCGCAGTACAGAACCACTGACCCGCCCGCGTCGACAGAACCGACCCCTCGGCCCCGCGCGCCAGCACCACCATGGCCGCCACGCCGCGCACCACCAGATCGGACGCAAACAGGGCGCTGGCGGCGGCATCGCTTAAGGGTCGGCCTGCCAGTTCCGCCGCTTCCGCCTGATCCAGCCGCAACAGATCCAGCCCGGTAATCCGCCCGTCCCCGACGGCGCGCAGGGCAGAACCCGAGCTGTCGAGCCCGACGCCAGCCCCGTTTTCGGCGGCGATGGTCACCAATCGCGCCGCAAAATCATCGGCAAACCCCTGTGGCTGACTGCCCGACAGAATCACCAACCCGCCCCGTGGCACCACCGCCGCGATCTCGGCCTCGGCCCGCGCGACATCCGCGCCATCCCAGGACGGGCCGGGAAAGACAAAGCGATACTGCGCGCCGGTGCTCTTTTCGGTGACCGACAGGCTCTGCCGGGTTTCGCCGGGGGCCGCGATGATCCGGGCGGCGACGTTTTCGCGTTCCAGCAAAGCGCCCAGAACATTGCCCATCTCGCCACCGGTGGCCACCAAAGCCGTGCTGGTGCCGCCAAGCTCTGCCACCGCGCGCGAAATATTGATGCCGCCGCCGCCGGGATCAATCACCGGGGTCGCGCAGCGCAGCTTTGGCCCCGGCGCGACCTCGGCCACCGAACTGTCCAGATCCACCGCCGGATTAAGGGTTATCGTCAGAATTTCGCGCATTGCTGCTCTCCGGGATATCGAAAAGGGCCAGCTTAGGGCAGACGCAAGCCCCCATCCAGCCGGATCGTGTCACCGTTGAGATAGGCCATCTCGATGATGAAACGCACCATGCGGGCAAATTCCCCGGGCGCGCCGAGACGTTTGGGAAACACCACATCGGCGGCCAGCTCTGCCATCATCTCTTCGCCCAAGGATTCCAGCATCGGCGTCAGAAACAGCCCCGGCGCAATTGCCATGGTGCGGATACCAAGCCCCGCCAGATCGCGCGCCAGAGGCAGCGACATGCCTGCAACGCCTGCCTTGGAGGACGCATAGGCCGCCTGCCCCTTTTGCCCGTCATAGGCCGCGATCGAGGCGGTATTGACGATCACGCCGCGCTCGCCATCGCCATTGGGCGCGTTCTTGGCCATCTCGACGGCGGCCAGGCGCGCCACGTTGAAGGCCCCTACCAGGTTGATGTCGATGGTGCGCTGAAACATCTCCAACGGGAACGGCCCCTTTTTGCCCACCGTGCGGGCCCCGGTCACGATGCCCGCGCAATTGACCACGCCCGTGACGCCGCCCATGGCGTTCGCGGCGTTAGCGACGCCTGCGGATACGCTCTCCTCGGAGGTGACATCAACCGCGGAGAAACTGGCATTCGACAGCGATGCCGCGACCGCCTGGCCCTTGTCGGCATCCCGGTCAAACAGCGCAACCGCCGCGCCCGCGCCCGACAGATAGCGCGCCGTGGCTTCGCCCAACCCGCTGGCCCCGCCGGTTACGATGACCTTTGCTGTGGTGATATCCATGGCCCGCCCTCCGATTAAATGAACATATGTTCAATTAGCAGGCCCGGGCCAGCCGGTCAAACCTGTCAGCGGTAATGCAGGGAAATTCCGTCGCGGAACACATGCACCTTCTCCGGCGCGGCCGAGAGCTTTACCTCCCGCCCCCGCAATTCCTTGTGAATCCCGGGCAGTTTGGCGATGACCGTATCGGTCTCCTGCCCCGCGCGGGGGGCCGTGAAATAGAGCTGCGTCACCTCTCCCAGGGCTTCGGTGATATCGACGGTTCCGGCAAAGGCATGATCGGCGGCGTCGGTCTGAACCATGTCCTCGGGGCGGATGCCCACTTCGACCTCGGCCCCCAGATCCTCGTCGCGCGACGGGTAGGTCGAGGTGATGCGACCCGACCCATCGGCCAGTTCCAGGGTCGTGGTCTCGCCGGTGCCCACGATCCGGCCTGCCAGAAGGTTCATCGCGGGGCTGCCGATGAACTGCGCCACAAAGGTGGAGTTCGGGCGTTCATAAAGCTCCAGCGGCGCGCCGACCTGCGCAATGCCCTTATTGGCCAGAACCACGATGCGGCTGGCCAGCGTCATCGCCTCGACCTGATCGTGCGTCACGTAGACCATCGTGCTTTCGGGCATCTGTTCCTTCAGTTGCGCGATCTCGATCCGGGTCGCCACCCGCAGGGCCGCATCGAGATTGGAAAGCGGCTCATCGAACAGATAGACCTTGGGGTCGCGCACGATGGCGCGGCCGATGGCGACGCGCTGGCGTTGCCCGCCCGACAGCGCCTTGGGCAGCCGGTCCAGATAGTCGGTCAGTTGCAGCTTGTCGGCCGCGGCATCGACCGCGGCCTTGGTCTCGGCCTTGGATTTGCCGGCGATGTTCAGCGCAAAGGCCATGTTGTCGCGCACCGTCATATGCGGATAAAGCGCGTAGGTCTGGAACACCATCGCGATGCCGCGCTGCGACGGCGGCACGTCGTTCATCACCTGCCCGTCAATGGAAAACGTCCCGGCGGTGATCTTTTCCAGCCCCGCGATCATCCGCAAAAGCGTCGATTTCCCGCAGCCCGAGGGCCCAACGAACACGATCAGCTCGCCGGTCTCTATTTCGAGGTCGATATTGTTCAGCACGTTCACATCGCCATAGGATTTGGCGACATCTTTCAAAACGAGATCGGCCATGTCAGGTCTCCTCAATGGCGAAGAGGGCCTGCCAGGGCCCGATGAGCCGCGCGTCGGGGGCCGCGAACGGGGCCTCGTTGCACAGCGTCCAGTTGCCTTGCGGCAGCGATATGTCCCGTGCCGCGTCGCTCAGGTTGAAGGCGCAGAATAGGCGCGTCCCGGCATGGGCGCGGGTAAACATCACCACATCGCCCTCGGCGCGCAGCAGCGTGAAATCGCCCTTGGCCAGCTCCGGTCGGGTTTTGCGGAACCCGATCATGCGGCGGTAGAAGGCCAGCGTGCTGTCGCCCTGATCGTCCTGTTCCGCGACTGCGCGCGCCATATGCTCCATCGCCACCGGCAGCCAGGGTTTGCCATCCGAGAAGCCGCCATTGCGGTTGTCGGCGGCCCAGGGCATCGGCGTGCGGCACCCGTCACGGCCCTTGAATTTGGGCCAGAACCGGATGCCGTAAGGGTCTTGCAGATCCTCATAGGCGACATAGGCCTCGGTCAGGCCCAACTCCTCCCCCTGATAGAGGCAGACCGATCCGCGCATCGACATCAAGAGCGCCGCATAGGCGCGCAGGGCGGCATCGGAAAGGTTCCAGCGGCTGGCATGGCGGATCACGTCATGATTGGAAAACGCCCAACAGGCCCATCCATCGCCCGCTGAGGCCTCGAAATCGGTC
>CAXBGQ010000094.1:0-10384 GCA_963975135.1 uncultured Nioella sp.
CTTGATCTCCTTATCGAACCCCTCGATGCGCTCCTTGAGCCAGCCGGCCTCTTCGGGGTGCGAGATATGCATGTATTGCAGCGCGAAGGTGCCGCAATAAGTGCGTTTCACGATCTCCAGGATCTGCCGCATCGACGCGACTTGCAGGCCCAGAACCAGGTCGATGAAAATGGGCCGGTCCATATCGGCCTCGACAAAACCATAGCTGGCCGGGTCCAGTTCGGGGTGCTGCGTCGCCTCGCGCATTCCCAACGGGTCCAGATCGGCCACCAGATGCCCCCGGATCCGGTAGGCGCGGATCAGCATCAGCGCGCGCAGGCTGTCCAGAACCGCGCGTTTCACAGCGTCGTCCGAAACAGATACACCCTTTTCCGCTGCTTTTTCGGTAATCTTCTTGGCGGCGGCCTTGGCCTCCTCGGGGGCTGCTTCCGGCCAATCCCCGGTCAACGCGTTGGTCAGATCATCGCCCGGTTGCTGCGGCCAGTCGCGGCGCGCCCAGCTTGGCCCGGTGGCCTCGGCCTTCACGTCCAGTTCCGCGTCGCCAAGGCTCGCGAAGAACTCGGCCCATGCCGCATCCACCGCGCCCGGGTCATTGGCGTATTGGGCGTAAAGCTGCTCCAGATACTCGGCGTTATGGCCTTGCATGAAGCTCGAGGCCTGAAACTGGTCGTTGGGGGATTGGTCGGTCATCTTGATCTCCGAAATTGGGCAGGGGCCAACCCACCACGGTCGATAAGGCGGGGAACCCCCCGCCCTACGTCATTCTTCACCCGATCGCCTTCAGCACCGCCTCACCCAGACCGGCGGGGCTTTCGGCCACCACGATCCCGGCGGCCTGCATGGCCTCGATCTTGTCCTCGGCACCGCCCTTGCCGCCGGCCACGATTGCACCGGCATGGCCCATGCGACGGCCCGGAGGCGCGGTCCGGCCCGCGATGAAACCGGCGGTCGGCTTCCAGCGGCCCTTTTTGCGTTCATCGGCCAGGAACTGCGCAGCATCCTCTTCCGCGCTGCCGCCGATCTCACCGATCATGATGATCGAGGTGGTCTCATCATCGGCCAGGAACATCTCCAGCACGTCGATATGTTCGGTTCCCTTGATCGGGTCGCCGCCGATGCCCACGGCGGTGGATTGGCCCAAACCGATATCCGAGGTCTGCTTGACCGCCTCATAGGTCAGCGTGCCGGAGCGGCTGACAACACCGACCGAGCCACGTTTATGGATATGGCCGGGCATGATGCCGATCTTGCACGCACCGGGCGTGATGATGCCGGGGCAGTTGGGGCCGACAAGGCGCGATTTGGAGCCTTCCAGGGCGCGTTTCACCTTCATCATGTCCAGCACTGGGATGCCTTCGGTGATGCAGCAAATCAGCTCCATCTCAGCGTCGATGGCCTCAAGGATGCTGTCAGCGGCAAAGGGCGGCGGCACGTAGATGACGCTGGCATTCGCGCCGGTCACGCCACGCGCCTCATGGACCGAGTTGAACACCGGCAGGTCCAGATGCGTCTGCCCGCCCTTGCCCGGCGTCACGCCGCCGACCATCTGGGTGCCATAGGCGATGGCCTGTTCGGAATGGAAGGTGCCTTGAGAACCGGTAAAGCCCTGGCAGATTACCTTGGTGTTTTCGTCTACGAGTACGGCCATGTTGCCTGTCCCTCTTCTCTAATTTCGCTCTGCGGGCAGCGGCAGCCGCGCCACATTGATCGGTTTTTCCAAGCCGCCGCCGACCTCTGCGCCGGTGCATTGCGTGGGATCGCCATGTTGCCGCGACCCTTTGATTTCCGCCTGAGACGCCGGGCTTTCACCACTCGCGGTTTCCCGCCGCCTCAACGCCTGGCCGTCGCTATTGCCGGTTGGAATAAACGCTCTGCCCGTTCAGGATGACGTCTGGACGCCCTGACCGGTCCAGCTCACGCGCCAAGTCATTTGCCGAAATGGGCGGATAAAACGAATAGCCACGATTGGGCAGAACGCTGCGGGCACAGCCGGCAAGGCTGAGGATCGCGACGCTGGCAATGGTGATTTTCACGATGGCAGTCATGGTCGTCTCCCTTTTTGGTTTCGGTTTGCGGCAAAGGCGGGGTGAACCCCGCCCCCGTGCCGGGCCTAGCCCTTAACCGCCGCCACGATCTTTTCGGCCCCGTCCTTCAGGTCATCGGCTGCGATCACATTCAGGCCGGAGGTGTTGATGATCTCCTTGCCCTTTTCCCCATTGGTGCCTTCTTGACCGCCGACACCACGCCTTCGGCGATGATGTCACAGCGCATGATGCCGCCGAAGATATTGACAAGAATGCCTTTGACCTGCGGGTCCGATGTGATGATCTTGAACGCTTCGGTCACTTTTTCCGTGGTGGCTCCGCCGCCCACATCCAGGAAGTTTGCAGGCTCGGAGCCATAAAGCTTGATGATATCCATCGTCGCCATGGCCAGACCCGCACCGTTCACCATGCACCCGATCTCACCGTCCAGCGCGATATAGTTGAGGTCGAATTTGGACGCGGCCAGTTCCTTGGGGTCTTCCTCGGTCTCGTCGCGCAGGGCGGCCACATCGGCATGGCGGTAGACCGCGTTGCCGTCAAACCCCACCTTGGCATCCAGAACCTTCAGATCACCACTATCGGTCACGATCAGCGGGTTGATCTCCAGCATCTCCATGTCCTTCTCAGTGAAGGCCTGGTAGAGTTGTCCCATCAGCTTGACGCATTGCTTGACCTGCGCGCCTTTCAGCCCGAGGGCAAAGGCCACACGGCGGCCATGGAACCCCTGATACCCGGTGGCGGGATCGACGCTGAAGGACAGAATCTTTTCCGGGGTCGCGGCGGCCACTTCCTCGATATCCATGCCGCCCTCGGTCGAGCAGACAAAGGAAATGCGGCTGGTCTGGCGATCGACCAGCAGCGCCAGATACATCTCGGTCTCGATGCCCGAGCCATCCTCGATATAGATCCGGTTGACCTGCTTGCCCGCCGGGCCGGTCTGATGCGTGACCAGGGTGCGGCCCAACATCTTCTTGGCTTCATCGGCGGCTTCCTCGACCGATTTGGTCAGGCGCACGCCGCCCTTTTCACCGGCATCGGCCTCCTTGAAGCTGCCCTTGCCGCGCCCACCGGCGTGAATCTGGGCCTTGACCACCCAAAGCGGGCCGTCCATTTCGCCTGCGGCTGTCTTGGCGTCTTCGGCTTTCAGAACCACACGGCCATCACTGACCGGGGCGCCATATTGGCGAAGCAGAGCCTTCGCCTGGTATTCATGAATGTTCATGAAACTGTCCCGTGTTGCTTTCGGTTGAGGCACTCAAACACAAAACTCCCTTGTAAAGAAACGGCATTCTGCCACATCGGCGGTGTTTGGCAAGAAAATCGGGAATTTGTGATCACAGCATTTAATCGTGTGATCACAAAAGGCCACCCAGGGATGCTGCGTCCGCAACAGATGGAGCGAATCATCTGTGAACCAACCGCGATTCGCATGAGCGGGCCCGTGGAGGCGGTGCCTCACCCATTCCCCTATCGGGTTGCGCTCGGCGACTTGCGGCGGGTGGCGTAGCAAGGCACAGGAAACAAAAAAGGGCCGGGAGGATGTCCCCCGGCCCCCTTATCTGCATGCGTTGGTCGTCGCCTATTTCAGGCTACCATCGATTTCCTTGCAGGCTTTGACCAGCCCTTTGACCGCATCGACCGATTTGGTGAACCCGGCCTGTTCGTCCTTGGACAGCTTGACCTCGACAATGCGTTCGATGCCGCCGGCACCGATCACGGTGGGCACGCCGACATACATGCCTTCAAGGCCGAACTGACCGTCGCAATAGGCCGCGCAGGGCAGCACACGCTTTTGGTCTTTCAGATAGGCTTCGGCCATTTCAATGGCGGCGGTCGCGGGGGCGTAATAGGCGGACCCGGTTTTCAGCAGGCCGACGATCTCGGCCCCGCCATCGCGGGTGCGTTGCACGATCGCATCCAGTTTCTCCTGCGTGGTCCAGCCCATCTCGACCAGATCGGGCAGGGGAATGCCGCCAACGGTGGAATAGCGCACCGACGGCACCATCGTGTCGCCGTGGCCGCCCAGAACGAAGGCCGTGACATCGCGCATCGAAACGCCGAATTCCTCGGCCAGGAAATGCCGGAACCGGGCGCTGTCCAGAACGCCCGCCATGCCGACAACCTTGGCGTGCGGCAGGCCGGAAAATTCGCGCAGCGCCCAGACCATCGCATCCAGCGGGTTGGTGATGCAGATCACGAAGGCGTCGGGCGCATTGGCGGCAATGCCTTCACCGACCGATTTCATCACCTTCAGGTTGATGCCCAGCAGGTCGTCGCGGCTCATCCCCGGTTTGCGGGGCACGCCCGCGGTGACGACGATCACGTCGGCCCCGGCGATATCGGCGTAGTCGGTGGTGCCTTTCATGGCGGCGTCAAAGCCTTCGGAGGGCCCGGATTCCGCGATATCGAGCGCCTTGCCCTGCGGCACGCCATCCGCAATGTCGAACAGGACGACATCGCCCAGTTCCTTGAGTGCTACCAGATGGGCAAGCGTGCCGCCGATCTGTCCTGCGCCGATAAGGGCGATCTTGGGTCTGGCCATGAGAGAAAGTCTCCAAGCTCGGTTGATGTTGGAGCGTGGCCTAGCGCCAGACGCAGTCGCGCGCAAGGGTCATGCGGCGCGGCGGAAAGCCCCAGGACAGCGGCCCGCGCGGCGCGACACTGGGCAGGTGTCTGAAACCAAAATCTTTTTTCGCGCAACCGCATCCCGAAAAAATGTATACTGTTGTATGCCGATTACAATCGGCGGGTGTTTTCGATCAGATCAGAGCGCCTCACCCGCCGGAAGCGGTATCAGGTTCTCCCAGAACTGGCCCGCCGCAACCAGGCAGGTCGTGCCATTGGGTGCGGTGATGGTGATGGTCCAGGTGCCGGTTTCCTCGGACGCGTAAACCTCGACGATCCGGCCCGATGGCCCCATCCCCCAGCTTCGCGCCGTCTCGCCAAACCGCCCGGTCAGCGTCTCGACGATCTGGTCGCGTTCGCCGCAGATGGTGCGGGCGGTCTGGGCGGTGGCGGGGGTGAAGGGGATCAGAAGGGCGAGAGCCCCGCCGATGAGTGCAAATGCCTTGGTCATAGTCCTGCCTTTCATTTGAAAAGGGGCAGAACAAAGGGCAGCGGTATCCGAGGGGTCATGCGACGGATCCGCCCCGCAGCTCGCCCCCCGTTATCCTGTCGGGCCCGTCCTTGATGACGGATCATCTTCGACTATGGTCTCAAAATACCAAAAATTCGGTTAATTCGCGAATAACCCTTTTTCACCTTCCCCGGCGCGCGCGTGACGGCGCAAGAATATTTCGCTACGCTGCGGCGAAACGGAACTTGCGTTCGCAGCATTCTTTATGTTCTGTGCCCGCGAGTTTGCCAAAACAGGACCGCCCCATGGATCAGACCGCGCGCCCGTATCGCTCCGTTCTCTATATTCCTGCGTCCAACACGCGCGCGCTGGACAAGGCGCGCGGCCTGCCCGTCGATGCCATCATCTTCGATCTCGAAGACGCCGTCGCGGTCGAGGAAAAGGCCAATGCGCGTGCCCTGCTGGCCGAAACGCTTGGCCTTGGCGGCTATGGCACCCGGATGCGGATCGTGCGGATCAACGGGCTGGATACAAAGTGGGGCGCGGATGATGCCCGCGCTGCGGCCGCAATGGAGTGCGACGCCGTTCTGCTGCCCAAGGTGGAAACCCCCGGCCAACTGGATGCGCTGGCCGCGCTGATCGGCGACCGACCGATCTGGGCGATGATGGAGACGCCCATGGGCATGCTGAACGCCGCCGCCATTGCCGCGCATCCGCAGGTGCAGGGCTTTGTCATGGGCACCAACGATCTGGCCAAGGATCTGAACACGCGGTTTCGTCCCGACCGGCTGCCGATGATGGCGGGGCTGGGGGCTTGCCTGCTGGCCGCCAAGGCGCATGGCATCGTGATCGTCGATGGCGTCTATAATGCCTTCAAGGATGAGGATGGCCTGCGCGCCGAATGCGATCAGGGCCGCGATATGGGGTTCGATGGCAAGACGCTGATCCATCCGGCGCAGGTTGCCATCGCGAATGCCGCCTTTGCCCCCGATGCGGATGAAATCGACCTCGCCCGCCGTCAGATCGCCGCGTTCGAGGCCGCCGAGGCCGCCGGGCAGGGGGTGGCAGTCGTGGATGGAAAGATCGTCGAGAACTTGCATGTCGCCACCGCCAGGGCCACCTTGGCAAAAGCCGCAGCAATCGCAGAATTGGAAACCGCCTGATGTCTCTCACCCTCCTCCTCGCCGGTCTCGCCCTCTGGGCCGGGGCGCATTTTTTCAAACGCATCGCGCCCGATCTCCGCGCTGGCATGGGAATGGGCGGCAAAGGGATCGTCGCGCTGGCTCTGGTGGGCAGCATCTTCTTGATGGCGCGCGGCTATGGCGGAATGGACTCCATTACGGTCTGGTCGCCGCCCTCCTTTCTGACCGGTATCAACAATCTTCTGGTTCTCATTGCGCTCTACCTCTTTGGGGCGGGATCGGCCAAGGCGTCGCTCACGCGCAACATGCGCCACCCGATGCTGGCGGGCATGAAAACCTGGGCCATCGCGCATCTTCTGGTAAATGGCGATCTGGCCTCGATCATCCTCTTTGGCGGCTTGCTGGCCTGGGCCGTGGTTGAGGTTATCGTGATCAACCGGTCCGAACCGGAATGGTCGCCGCGCGAAGGCACGTCACGCGCGGGCGATATCAAGGCGTTGGTCATCGCGGTCATCCTGATGGGCGTGATCGGATACATCCACGGCTGGATCGGCCCGTCGCCATTTGGCTGATCCGCTGCGCCGCCCCCGGTAACGAGGGGCGGTGCGCATCGCACGTTACTAACCGGGCAGGGGGCACGGCAATTTCATGGCAAAAACCAATTCCGGCAATTTCTTTGAAGATTACCGCCTGGGCCAGCGCATCCAGCATGGCGTTCCGCGCACCGTTTCGGGGGGCGAACGCGCGCTCTATCATGCGCTCTACCCGGCGCGCCACGCGCTGCATTCCTCGGATGAATTCGCCCGAGCCTGCGGTCTGCCCGCCGCGCCACTGGATGATCTGGCCGCCTTTCATGTGGTCTTTGGCAAGACCGTGCCGGATATTTCGCTCAATGCGGTTGCCAATCTGGGCTATGCCGAGGGACGGTTTCTGAACCCGGTCTATCCCGGCGACACGTTGCGCGCGGTCTCCGAGGTGATCGGGCTGAAGCAGAACTCGAACGGCAAGACCGGCGTGGTCTATGTCCGCAGCCAAGGGCTGAACCAGCGGGGCGAGGTCGTGCTGGAATATGTGCGTTGGGTCATGGTCCGCAAACGCGACCTGGACGCGCCCGCGCCCGAAACCGTGATCCCCGATCTGGCCCGCGTGGTTGCACCCGATCGGCTGAGCCTCCCCGCGGGGCTGAATTTCTCGACTTACGATTTTGCCCTGGCCGGCGAGGCGCACCGCTTGGCCGATTATGAAATCGGCGAGGTGATCGACCATGTCGATGGCGTCACCATCGAAGAGGCCGAACATATGATGGCCACCCGCCTCTGGCAGAACACCGCAAAGGTGCATTTCGACGCCACTTTCCGCGAGGGCGGTCAGCGCCTGATCTATGGCGGGCATGTCATATCCATGGCCCGCGCGCTCTCCTTCAACGGCCTTGCCAACGCACAGATCATTGCGGGGCTGAACGCCGGTGCCCATGCCAATCCCTGTTTCGCAGGCGACACGGTCAAGGCATGGTCCGAAGTGCTGGACAAGGCTGAAACCCCCGCACCGGGGGTCGGTGCGCTCCGGCTCAGGCTGGTGGCGACAAAAGGCGGTGCGGCAGGGCAGCTGCGCGACACAAGCGGGAGATATCTGCCACATGTTCTGCTTGATCTGGACTATTGGGTCTTGATGCCGGTTTGATCCGCGCCGTATTCCGGCTACGCTTGCGCAAAACAATACCAAGGCGGAGCATACACCTATGATGTCCCTTTCCCTGTCGCTCTATGGGCTTGCGGCCCTTGGCACGCTTATTGTTGCGTCGCTGTATCTTTTTGGCGAAGTGCCGATGTCGTATCATCGCAAAGTGCTGGAAAAAGAGGGCACCGCTCTTTCACCAGGGCTTGAACTTGTCATGACGACGCTTTGCCGGGTTCTGGGGGCGGGGCTGATGGCAAGTGGCGTTTCGGCGCTGCTGTTTGCGCTGAATATCCAGGACGGGGATCCTGTGCTGATCAAAATGCGCCCACTCTTGATCGGGCTGATCATTGGCGTGCCCAGCGTGATTTACCCGCATCGGGTCGAGGCCGCGACCGGCATTCGTACGCCCTGGCGCACGGCGGCGGCGTTGCTGGCGGTTATGTTTGCGGGCTTTGCTGTTTCCATTTTGTGATCACGTGGCTTGGCGGTGTGATCACATGCGCGCATTCTGCGGCGTTTCGACCCAAAAAAACGGGAAATATCGTCAATGCCCCCCGTGACTCGGTCGAAAAACTGGGTATTCATTGGGGAAATGACACAAAAAGTTCAGCCTAACCTGAAAGGGTGTCCGCCATGGCAGATGTAAACCGGGGCAATCGACCCCTTTCGCCCCACCTGCAGATCTATCGGCCGCAGCTCAACTCGATGACTTCGATCCTGAATCGGCTGACCGGTATTGCCCTTTTGGGCGGTGCGGTTCTGATTGTCTGGTGGCTGATGGCCGCCGCGACATCCGAGGCCTATTTCGCCTATGTCGATTGGCTTCTGACTTCGGTTCTGGGCGACATCGTGATGACGGCCTCGGTCTGGGCGCTCTGGTATCACGCGTTGGCGGGCATCAGGCACCTGATCTGGGATATGGGGCACGGCTTCGATCCCGATACCAGCGACAAGGCAAGCTGGGGCATCATCATCGGGGCCTTTGCCCTGACCTTTCTGACCATCGTCGCAATCTGGGGGGCCTGAGCCATGGGTATGCTGACCGACCGTAAACGTGTCGAGGGGCTGGGATCGGCACGATCGGGCACCGATCATCACTGGAAAACCACGCTCACCGCGGTGGCGCTGCTGGTGATCGTTCCGATGTTCCTGTTTTCCGTCGGCCCGCTTCTGGGCAATCCTTATGCCGAGGTTCAAGCCGCCCTGTCGCGCCCCTTCCCGGCCGTTTCCGCCGCGCTGATGCTGATCGTGGGCTTTTACCACTTCCGCCTGGGCATCCAGATGGTGATCGAGGATTACGTCCAGGGCACCGCGCGCAAGGTGGCCATCGTCGTGACCGCCTTGCTCAGCTATGGCCTGATGGCCTTCGGCCTCGTCTCGCTCGCTCAAATCGCGCTCTAATTTCACTCAGGGGGCCTTGTCGCTCATGACCGCTTCGCACGAAATCATTCACCACAACTATGACGTCGTTGTTATCGGCGCGGGCGGCGCGGGTTTGCGCGCCACGCTTGGCATGGCCGAACAGGGGCTGAAAACCGCCTGTGTCTCCAAGGTGTTCCCGACCCGGTCGCATACCGTGGCGGCCCAGGGCGGCATCGCGGCCAGCCTCTCGAACATGGGCCCCGATCACTGGCAGTGGCACATGTATGACACGGTCAAGGGCTCGGACTGGTTGGGCGATACCGACGCGATGGAATACCTCGCGCGCGAAGCCCCCAAGGCGGTCTATGAACTGGAACATTACGGCGTGCCGTTCAGCCGCACCGAAGACGGCAAGATCTATCAGCGCCCCTTTGGCGGCCACACCACCGAATTTGGCGAAGGCCCGCCGGTGCAACGCACCTGTGCCGCCGCCGACCGCACCGGCCACGCCATATTGCACACGCTCTACGGCCAGTCGCTAAAACATAACGCCGAATTCTACATCGAATATTTCGCCACCGATCTGCTGATGTCCGAGGATGGCCAGTGTCAGGGCGTCGTCGCGTGGAAGCTCGATGACGGCACCATGCATGTGTTCAACGCCAAGATGGTGGTGCTGGCCACCGGCGGCTATGGCCGCGCCTATTTCAGCGCCACATCGGCCCATACCTGCACCGGCGATGGCGGCGGCATGGTGGCGCGTGCGGGCCTGCCGCTGCAAGATATGGAGTTCGTGCAGTTCCACCCCACCGGCATCTACGGTGCCGGTTGCCTGATTACCGAGGGCGCACGCGGCGAGGGCGGCTATCTGACCAATTCCGAAGGCGAGCGGTTCATGGAACGCTACGCCCCCACCTACAAGGATCTGGCCAGCCGCGATGTGGTGTCGCGCTGCATGACGATGGAGATCCGCGAAGGCCGCGGTGTCGGGGCCAAGGGCGACCATATCCACCTGCACCTCAACCATCTGCCCAAGGAAACGCTGGACCTGCGCCTGCCGGGCATCAGCGAAAGCGCCCGTA
>CAXBGQ010000095.1:0-10380 GCA_963975135.1 uncultured Nioella sp.
CGCCTCCTCATTTCTGAGAAACACGCCGCCCTCGGCTTGAAGCCCATCCGCGCTCAGCGCCTTCCCGCTCTTCCCCGCCGCAAACCGCGCCCCGACGCAGGCAAGATGCCCGCCCAGTTTCGCCCCAAGAAGCCGCAGCTCCCCCGCCGCCTCCACATTGCTGAGAAACACGCCGCCCTCGGCTTGCAGCCCATCCGCAGTGAGCCCCGGCAGGGCCGACCCGGTCAGGTTGAGCGTATCGAGTTGCGCGGACATGAAATTCGGGACGGAGTCGAAGCGGCAATTGGCCTGCACCACATCGCGGGGAATGCGCGCGCCCTCCAGATCCAGCGTGCCGGTGAACCGCGCCCCCATGATCTGCACGCCGTTTTCCGGGATCACCCCCGGCAGGGCGGCACATCCGCCAAGGATCAGGTAGCGCAGGAATTCGGCCTGGACCTGCCGGTCCGGCCCCGCGCTTTCGCCCGGCAGCTCTCCATCACCCAGTTCAACAAACTGCCCACTGCAAATCTCATCGCGGATCTGCCGTTCCGCCGGGCTGAGCGGCCCGAAATCGGCCAGCTTGCGCTTCATGCCCCCGCCCCCACCCGCGCCGCCAGCCTGAGCGCGTGGCTGGCGTCATTGGCCGAGACCGGCATCACCGGATCATAGGCGGCGCGGATCAGATCGGCGATCTCGGGTTTAAGCACCGCCACACCGCCCGCCGTGGCAGCCAGCGGCGAGGCCCCGGCAAAGGCGGTATCGGACCACAAGAGGATAATCTGCACGATCTGGGCCAGCGCGATGGTTTCCGCCGGCAGATCGGCCATCGCGGCATCCATGCGGATAAAGACGAAACTGGCCTGAATCGCCCCGGCATCGTCAAACCGGAAACTGCGATACTGGCTGGCATCCGCGCCTTTCAGCCGGTCCACCAGCGGCCCCAGATCGGGGATCAGACGGTCCAGGTTGGGGGTCGCGGTCAGCTCGGCCCAATCGCGGATGAAGAAGATCATCAGGTTGGCCCCAAGTTCCGGATCGGTTTCGGCCATCTCGTGGCCCGCCAGCGCCACCACAGCCTCAACCGCGCCCTTCAGGATGCTGACGGTGCTGTCCTCGACCCCGAAAACCACCGGCACGATGGGCCGCCCCCACCGCGCGAAAAGGTAACTGCCATCCGAGCGCGTAAAAAGCTGCGCAATCGCCTCTGCATCCATCGGCAAGACCCCTTACAATCCGTTTTCTCCAACCCAGGCGCTGAATACCGGGTCAAGCGCGGCGGCACCATAGGCAACGGGAGCCGCGCCCTCATCCAGCGCGGCCGCCGCCGGCACGCCGTCGGATATGCGGATGCCCCACAGGCCGGCGGCCAGTCCGCAGGCATGCGCCTGACAGCCCGCGCCAAGCACCCAGTCGCCGCGCTGGATCACGTTTTCGGCCGGGCCGATTCGATTGGCCAGGTCATAGATCTGATCCTCGGTCATGATGGTCAGGAACCGGGCCCGCTCAGAGGCGTCGCGAAACAGGGTCGAGGGATGCGCGCCGATCCACCGGGTCGCATCCGCCCCCGGACCCGCCGCGACCGGGGCCGCAAAGACGCCGGCAATGTCCAGGCGCGAAGCGCCTGAGCTGTCAAAACGATACGTCGTATAGTTCACCTGAAGGCTGGTGTCATAGACATCGAGCTCGATCGCGTCGGGGTAGACCCGTGTCTCGAAGGGAAACCCGGTGCAATCATCGAGCGTGCCCATCACTTCGATGGTTGTTGCCGACACGCGCAGAACGGTGATCCCCGGCCCGCACATTGTGCCACCGTGATCAGCTTGCACAAATACCCAATCCTGACCCGCATCGGCCAGCCCCCAGGCCCCGTGAATGTTGTAGCTGTAGTTCGTCTCCAGCGGCAGCACCTGACCGTTCACGGCGATGGTGCGTTGATTTTCGGGGCCCACAACCTCGACCAGACCGAACCCGGTCGAAATATCCCGGCTCGACCTGCGCCGCCGCGCTTGTCGCCGCAAACAGCAACAGCGCCTGTGCCAAAATCCGAATTTTCATCGCCATTTCCTCCGTTTCGCTGATCAAAACCAATTGCGGCCATGATGCGATACGAATGACGTTGCGGCCAGCCCCGAGGGCGTGCTCTCAGAACAGCGCGCCCTGATCGGGGGCCGAAGGGGCCGCCAGCCCCAGATGCGTCCACCCCTTGGCGGCCAGCATCCGCCCGCGCGGGGTGCGGGCAATCAGGCCCTGCTGCAACAGGAAGGGCTCGATCACCTCTTCGATGGCATCGCGGCTTTCGCTCAGAGCCGCCGACATGGTTTCCACGCCGACCGGCCCGCCGCCGTAATTCTCGGCCATCAGGCTCATATACCGCCGATCGGCCCCATCCAGCCCCAGATGATCGACGCCAAGCCGGGTCAGCGCAGAATCGGCAATGGCGCGCGACAGCCGCCCGTCGCCTTCGACCAGAGCGAAATCCACCACCCGGCGCAACAGCCGCCCGGCGATGCGGGGGGTGCCGCGGGCCCGGCGCGCGATCTCCAGCGCGCCATCGGCGTCGGAGGAAATACCCAAAAGCCGCGCACCCCGGGTCACAATCTCGTGCAACTCGGGTACGGTATAAAATTGCAGCCGCGTCGGAATGCCGAACCGGTCGCGCAAGGGCGTGGTGAGCAGCCCCAAACGGGTGGTGGCCCCGACCAGCGTAAAGGGTTGCAGCTCGATCCGCACGGTGCGCGCGGCGGGGCCTTCGCCGATCACCAGATCCAGCTCGAAATCCTCCAAAGCGGGATACAGGATCTCCTCGACCGCCGGGTTCATCCGGTGAATCTCGTCGATGAACAGCACATCGCGCGCATCCAGATTGGTCAGGATCGCCGCCAGATCGCCCGCCTTGGCCAGAACGGGGCCGCTTGTCATGCGGAAATTCACCCCCAATTCGCGCGCCATGATCTGCGCCAGCGTGGTCTTGCCCAGGCCGGGAGGGCCGTGAAACAGGACGTGGTCCATCGCCTCCTCGCGCCGCCGCGCGCTTTCGATGAACACGCCCAGATTGGCGCGCACCTCCTCCTGCCCGATAAACTCCGACAGGTGCTGCGGGCGCAGGGCCCGGTCGGGGCTCTGATCCTCGGGCAAGGGCATCGGGCGCAGGGTGGGGTCGGGCTCGGTCATTTCAATCCTTCGGTGCCAACAGGCGCAAAGCGGCGCGGATCAATGCGGGCGTATCGGCCTCGGGGGTCTCGCCCGCTGCCTGTGCCACCGCCTGCGCCGCATCCGCCGGGGCATATCCCAGATTGCGCAAGGCCGACAGCGCCTCGGCCTGCGCGCTTGAGGATGCGGCGAGCACCATAACCGGGGCCGCCGTCGCAGGTGCATCACCCAGGGCCTCGATAACCGTGCCGCCCATCGCCATCACGCCGGGGGCCTTGTCCTTCAGCTCATTGACAACGCGGGTGGCCAGTTTCGGCCCCACTCCCGGCGCGGCCTTCACTGCCGCCGCATCACCCAGCGCAATCGCGCGCGCAACGCCTTCGGCCCCCAGAGTGCCCAGAACCGCCATTGCGGCCTTGGCTCCCACGCCCTGCACCGAGATCAGCAACCGGTGCCATTCGCGGTCATAGGCGGTGCGAAAGCCGAAAAGCTGCAACAGATCCTCGCGCACCAGCAATTCCGTAAAGAGCGCCACCCGTTCGCCCACGCCCGGCAATTCGGCCAGCGTGCGATCAGAGCAATGGATTTCATACCCGACCCCGTTCACATCCAGCAGAACCATCCCTTGCGCTTTGTGATCCACGACCCCGGTCAGTTTCCCGATCATCGCGCCGCTCCGATCGCGGCAGCAATCCGGCCCGCGGTCTGGGCATGGAATGCGTGGCAGATGGCGATGGCCAGCGCATCGGCGGCATCCGCGCTTTCCGGCATCGCGCCTGGCAATTGCAGCCGCACCATATGCGCCACCTGCTGTTTCTCGGCATGGCCGACGCCGACCACGGTTTTCTTGACGGCATTGGGCGCATATTCGGCAACGGCCAGCCCGGCCTGCGCCGGCACCAGCATCGCAATGCCGCGCGCCTGACCCAGTTTCAGCGTGCCCGCCCCGTCGCGGTTGACGAATGTCTGTTCGACCGCGGCCTGATCGGGCGCAAACCGGGCCATCACCTCGCTGAGCTGGGTGTAAAGCGACAAGAGCCGCGCCGCCAGATCGGCTCCGCTGCTATGGCACACTCCGTTGGCGACATGACTGAGTCGCGACCCTCGCGCCTCTATCACCCCCCAGCCAAGATTTCTGAGCCCCGGATCAATTCCAATTATTCGCATTTCCGCCCGGCCCGCCCCTTTTTCTGTTTCTTTTTTGCACCACTAGCACGAAACGCGAACATTGACCAGTGGGTGGCGCTTTTCGCCCCCCGTTGGTCCATTTCCGACAGAACCGGTTTGGCATGGCCAAAATTGGCAAATCCATTTTCCAAAACCGACAGTTTGAGAGCCTTTTTTCGGCCTTGTTTTTAAGGCTCTAGCAACAATTCGACCTATGCAGAGAGTTCATGGCACATATGCGAAACTCACCTATTGATCGGGCGCGTTTCCCGCTCTAGATGCGGATCAGAAGACGAATACAAGCAATCCACCAGAGATCAAAAAGGATGACTCAGATGGCCATTATCACCAATCGCCCCCTCGGCGCTGGTTTCAGCGCTACCAATGTTCTTGCTGGTCTTTTTGGCCGGCTTGCCGCCTGGAACGACGCGCGCGTCACCCGCAAGGCCCTGTCGGGTCTGACCGACCGCGAGCTTGACGATCTGGGCCTGATCCGCAGCGATATCGACGTGATCGCAACCGGTGCCTACCGCTGAACACAGCCCTGATGGTGCACAAATCAAGAGCCGCCCCTGCAGATGGCAGGGGTGGCTCTTTTCTTTTGCCGTGTTATTGGGCAGGCGCGGTCGGCTCTGTGATTGCAGACGCCAGAGATCGCGGCGGTGCGACGGCATTTCCGGCGTTCGGCGGTGCCCCCAGGAACAGTGCCAGGCTGTCGGCCAACCAGATCGAGACCGGATCCATCGACAGCACCTGCGCCGCGATCTGCGCGCCGCGCGTTCCGGTTTCCAGTTCGGTCAGACGGACGGCATAGGCCCCCTCGCCCTGATGCCAGATCATGAACCCTTTCAGGGCCAGCACACAGACCGCGACCAGCAACAGGCTGCGCCAGGGAATGCCCGGCCGCCAGATCGTGCGGCGATAGCCAACCAGCCCATCAGGCCGAACATACATGTTTCGGGGAAGCCGCGCGGCAGCACCACGCTCGATACGATTCACACGCTGGTTAAAGCGCGAAATATTGGGATCCATGGCTCGCCGCCCTGCATCTGACAGCCCCACCAAGGCGGATTATGCACAGAATTGCGGCAATTTTGTGCCCGTCAGCGCTTCAGGGTGAGCGTGGTCCAATCGCCGATCTCGGCGCGTGCCTCCAATGACAGGTTCGCATCGGCGTAGGCGGCAATGACATCCTCGGCCTGGGCATTCAACAGCCCCGACAGGATGACATGCCCGCCCGGCGCGCAATGGGCGGCAACATCCGGGGCCAGCTCGATCAGCGGGCCCTTCAGGATATTGGCAAAGATCAGATCAAAAGGGGCGGCCGCGTGCAGATCCGGATGCTCGAACCCCGCCGCCTCAAGGCACCGCACCCGGCCCCCCTCACCATTGGCGACGGCATTGACGCGCGCCACATCGACCGCAACCTCGTCAATATCCGAGGCCAGAACCGGCTCGGGCCAGACCTTGGCCGCCGCCAACGCCAGAACCGCCGTGCCACAACCGATATCGACCACGTTATGCTTGACCTCTCCGGCCTCAATCAACCGCTCCAGCGCCTCAAGACAGCCCTGCGTCGTGCCGTGGTGCCCGGTGCCAAAGGCCATCGCGGCTTCGATCAACAACGCGACCCGGCCCTCGGGCACGGCTGCCGCGTCATGGCTGCCATAGACAAAGAACCGCCCGGCCTCGACCGGGTGCAATTCGCGCCGCACATGCGCCACCCAATCGGTCTCGGGCAGTTCCGAGACAACAAAGGGTTTGGCCCCCTGCGCCGCCGCAAGCAAGGCCAGCGCAACATCGTCGGGTGCCTCCAGGAAATAGCCGCCCACTTCCCACAGGCCCGATCCATCCTCCATCTCGAACACTCCGACCCCGGTGGGCGCGGGCTCCAGATCCTCCAGCATCGCCCCCAAAGCCTCGGCGCGGGTGGGATCATCCAGGGTCGTCAGGGCGGTAAAAGTCGGCATCAAATCTCTCCGGGGTCAAGCCATCCCCGGCTTAGGCCCTGCAGGTGAAAACCGCAATCGCCCTTCTTCTTTGTTCAATTACTCAAAAAAAATCGCGCGGGGCTCAGCCCGCGCGCCGGTCGGTGCCGTCAGGCACCGATCCCAATCGGGCAGGTCACCCCGGTGCCGCCAATGCCGCAATAGCCGCCCGTATTCTTCGCCAGGTATTGCTGGTGGTAATCCTCGGCAAAATAGAACGCGGGCGCGGCCACGATCTCGGTGGTGATCGACCCGAACCCTGCCTCCTCCAGCCGCGCCTGCATCTCAGGCAGACTTGCCTCCGCCGCCTGCTGCTGTGCCGCGCTGAACGTATAGATCCCCGACCTGTATTGCGTACCCCGGTCATTGCCCTGCCGCATGCCTTGCGTCGGGTCGTGGTTTTCCCAGAACACCTTCAGCAATGCCTCATAAGAGATCACGCCCGGATCAAACACCACGCGCACCACCTCGTTATGCCCGGTCGCGCCGGTGCAGACCTCCTGATAGGTCGCATTCGGCGTGTGGCCACCGGCATAGCCGACCATGGTCAACCAGACGCCATCGAGGCCCCAGAACATCCGCTCCACACCCCAGAAACAGCCCATGCCGAACATCGCGACCTGCATCCCCTCGGACACATCCAGCACCAGAGGGCGACCGGAGACGAAATGGGTGTCCGCCGTGGCAATCGCCTCGGGCCGTCCGGGCAGGGCCTCAGCCGCGGCAACCATCCCTGATTTATTCGCTTTGGTGAAAAACATTCCTACGCGCCTTTCCTGTCGTCAATGTCCCGATATAGGCGCTGCACCCGTCCCGGTCTACTCCACCGGGCGGGGGACCGGTAACGTTAGCGTGGTTTCGCGCCCCGGTTCCGGGTGGCGCGGAATGAGCGTCGCCAGCGCCAGCGATGCCAGAGCCATGCCAGCGGCCAGCAGAAACACCGCCATCGGCGAGACCAGCCACAACAGCCCGAGAGCCGCCGGCAGAAACACCGCCGCGATATGGTTGATGGTGAACGCCACCGCCGCCGTGGGCGCGATATCGGCGGGATCGGCGATCTTCTGGAAATAGGTCTTGATCGCCAGCGCCAGCGAGAAAAACAGGTGATCGACGATATAAAGCGCGATGGCCAGCGTCACGCCCCAACCGAAATAGTAAATCCCGGCATAGAGCAAAAACACCGCCGCCAGGCCGATATATTCAAACACCAGCGCCGCGCGTTCGCCGAACACCGCCACCACCCGGCCCAGAACCGGGGCAATCGACATGTTCAGAACAAGTGTCGCCATAAAGAGCCCGGCAATCTGCTGCACGTCGAAGCCGAACCGTTCGACCATCATGAAGCCTGCAAAAACCACAAAGATCTGCCGCCGGGCCCCGGCCATGAACTGCAATGCGTAATAGAGCCAATAGCGACGCCGCAGCACCATCGTTCTGCGCTGCGGTGTGTGGGATTGGAATTGCGGGTAGAGCACAAACGCCGCCAGCGCGACGAGCGCGGTAAAGCCACCCCCTGCCCAATAGACGGTCGAGAAACTCAGGTCATAGGCCCGCCAGGTCAGGATGATCAGCCCGTAAGCCACCAGCGTCCCGCCCGAGCCCACAGCAAGCAGCCAGCCCAAAACCTGCGGGGCCTTCTTCTTCTCAATCCATTGCAGTTGCAGCGACTGGTTCACGGTCTCGTAGTAATGAAACCCGATGGAACTGAGCAGCGTGATCATCAGGATGCCGCCAAGGGTCGGGAAATAGGCCGTCAGCGCCGTCGCCACCCCCAACAGGACCAACGCCACCAGGCCCAGAACCTGTTCGCGAATGAACAGCAGCAGCGCGATCACACCCACGGCCAGTAAACCGGGGATCTCGCGCACCGTGTGCAGCAGGCCAATATCGGCCCCGTCAAACTGCGCCACCTCAATGACGAAATTGTTCAAAAGCGCCGACCAGGTCGAAAACGCGATCGGCATCGCCAGCGCCATCAGGACCAACAACCCGATCGGCTGACGCCAGCGCGGCAGCGCCGTTGCCTCTGCCATGGTCATTGTTCTGATCCGGTCGCCTATCATCAGCCCCCCTTACGCGGATTTCACGGGTTTGACGAGAGGCCGGCACAAGGCCCCCCGGAACGCGCCGCTCAGGTCGCCAACACGTTGCGAAACGCCCAAGGCTCGCTTTGATCGAGGGTTTCGGGGAAATGCTCCCACCTGTCCTGCAAGGGCGTCCAGTCGGTGTAATGCGCCTCGACCGGGCCCAGATAGGGGCGCTGCACCTCAAGACAACGGGCGTGATCCATCTCGTCGGTCTCGACGATACCCGCGCGCGGGTTTTCCAGCGCCCAGACCATGCCCGCCAGCACGGCGGAGGTCACCTGCAACCCGGTGGCGTTCTGATAGGGGGCCAGGTCGCGGGCCTCGGCATTGGACAGCCGCGAGCCGAACCAGAGCGCGTTTTTCTCGTGCCCGTAAAGCAGCACGCCCAATTCGTCGATCCCCTCGACAATCTCGTCCACATCCAGAATTTCATGCGTGGTCTGTTGCTGCCCCGATCCGAACATCTCATGCAGCGACAGCACCGCGTCGTCGCAGGGGTGATAGGCATAGTGGCAGGTCGGGCGATAGTCGGGCGCACCCTCCGGGCCGACGGTGTAGTAATCCGAGATCGAGACCGCCTCGTTATGGGTCACGAGATAGCCGAATTGCGGCCCCGGCGTCGGGCACCAGCTGTGCACCCGCGTGATGGCACCGGGCCGTTCCAGCCAGATCGCTGACCGGCAGCCAACATCGAAGCGGTGGCCGTTTTCGGGAAACCACGGCTCATGCGTGCCCCAGCCCAGTTCGGCGGGCTGGAACCCTTCGGCAATAAACCCCTCGACCGACCATGTATTGACGAAACTGCCCCGTGGGCGCGGCTTGGCGCGGGCCTGGGTATCGCGTTCGGCAATATGGATGCCCTGCACGCCCAGATCGCGCATCAGCCCGGCCCAGCCTTGGCGCGCCTCGGGCATCTTGATCTTGCGCCCGGTATCACGCGCCAGGGTCAACAGCGCCTCTTTCACGAACCAGCTGACCATGCCGGGATTGGCCCCGCAGCAGCTGACCGCCGTCGACCCGCCCGGATTGCGCGCCTTTTCATCGCGCACCTTCTGGCGCAGCGCGTAATTGGTGCGTTCGGAATTGTCGGTGGTATCGAAATAGAACCCGGCCCAGGGTTCGACCACCGTGTCGATATAGGGCACCTCCAATTCGCGGCAGAACTTCAACAGATCGAGCGAGGAAGTATCGACGCTGAGGTTGACCACAAACCCCCTGCCCGGCTCCAGCATCTCGCCCAGAGCCGCGCGGTAATTGGCGGGCGTCAGCGCCTCGGCGCGATGCTTGATGCCCTGCTGCGCAAGAAACGCCGCAGCGTCCGGGTTGGGTTCGATCACCGTGAGCCCGTCGGCGTCATAATCGAAATGGCGCTGAATGAGCGGCAGCGTGCCTTTGCCGATCGAGCCAAAGCCGATCATCACGATAGGGCCATCGATGCGGGCATAAACGGGGTGGGTCATGGGGCGCGGTCCTTTTGGGGTGGCAAGCCGGGAAATGAAAAAGGGCCGCCCGACTGCCGGGCGGCCCTTTCCAGAAAAGTAGATCGGAACCCGCGAAGATCAGTTCTTCGCGTAATATTCCACAACCAGATTCGGTTCCATCATCACCGGATAGGGCACATCGCCCAGACCGGGGGTGCGCACAAAGGTGGCGGTCATCTTGGAATGATCGGCCTCGATGTAATCGGGCACGTCACGTTCGGCCAGGCCAACGGCCTCCAGCAGAACAACCAGCTGCTTGGACCGGTCGCGGACCTCGATCACGTCACCCTCTTTTACGCGGTAGGAGGGGATGTTGACCTTCTGGCCGTTCACTCTGACATGGCCGTGATTCACGAACTGGCGGGCGGCAAAGACGGTCGGCACGAACTTGGCGCGGTATACAACCGCATCCAGGCGGCGCTCCAGCAGGCCGATCAGCTGTTCACCGGTATCGCCGCGCTGACGCTCGGCTTCGGCATAGATGCGGCGGAACTGTTTCTCGGTCAGATCGCCGTAATAGCCCTT
>CAXBGQ010000096.1:0-10320 GCA_963975135.1 uncultured Nioella sp.
CCGAATTCGACGCCGCGCGGGCGGCCCTTGTTGCGTCCGGGGCCACGTTGATGCGGTATCGCGATTTGCCGGAGCTGGGCCTGCGTATTGCCATCTACGATTTCGGCGGTGCGCTGCAAACCGATACGGCGCAGGATCTGCTGGACGTGAGCGCGCCCAACAGCCATGTCGGGCTGAACAATCTCTATTCTCTGGCGCAGAGCCGTCCGCGCGTCTATGCCGCCTCGATGGTGGGGCTGCCCGATGCGGGCAGTTGCGCGCTTGGCCGCCGTCTGTCCATCGGTCTGATTGACGGGCCGGTCGATGCCAGCCACCCGGCGCTGGCGGCGGCCAATGTGATCTCGGAAAGCGTGCTGAGGCCCTCAGAGCGCAGCCCGGGCGAGGATCACGGCACCGCCGTGGCGGCGCTGATGGTTGGCGAAGATCCGGGTGGCGTCTTTGGCGGTCTGGCGCGCGGTGCCGATCTTTATGCCATTTCGGCCTTTTCCCTGACGGGCGTAAATACCGATTCCGATGTCGAGCGTATTGCGGCGGCCATTGACCGGCTGCTGGCGCGCGATGTGCGGCTGATCAACATGTCCTTTGCCGGGCCCGAAAACCCGGTCATGGCCGAGGTTCTGGAACTGGCCGCGGCGCAGGGCGCGGTGATGATCGCGGCCGCTGGCAATGACGGGCGCGAGCGTGCCGCATATCCGGCGGCGCACGCGGATGTGATTGCGGTGACCGCCGTCGATGCCGCCTTTCGCCGCTACCGGGCCGCCAATTTCGGGCCGCATATCGAATTTGCCGCCCCCGGCGTCGATCTCTATGTCGCGGGCGATGATGCGGGCGGCAGCTATGCCTCGGGCACATCCTATGCCGCGCCCATTGTGACCGCGCTGGCGGCCCGGCTTGGCGCGGGCGATGGTCTGTCGGTTGATGCGCTGCGCGAGAGGTTGCGCAGCTCCGCCGTCGATCTGGGCCCCTCGGGGCGCGATGCCGAATTCGGCTGGGGCCTGGTGCGCGGCGGCTGCTGAGGGTCTTGTGAGGGTTTCTTTGAACCCCGCCACAGCCCCTTCGACCCATAGGCAGACCTGTATCAAATATGGAGCCTGCCATGCCCCGTCTTCTGCCTGCCCTTGCCGGGCTTTTCCCGGCCCGCGCGCTGCAATCGGATTTTGCCGACCTGACCATGCGCGCCCTTCACGGCCCGCGACCGAGTGCCGAAATTCGCGCCGGGGCCCGTGCCCGGTTGGACAATCTGCGCACCGCCATCACCCGCTGAACGCCACATCTCATCTGCCCGCCCGACCTTGCCGGTGCCCATTCCGAAAACGGATCGGCACCGGTTTTTTCTTCCGGGACGGAAACAACAAGCCCGCCAAAAAAAATATGAAAATTCCGCCCTTTTCTTTGAACCAGAGCCCCGCCCCGCGCGACCTATCCCTGTAACGCGCATGTGCAAGCGCATCGGGAGAGGAGATCAAGAGCCATGTCGCGCACCGTCCGGACCATCGTGACCTACGCGGCCGTCCGCCTGAGTTATGCCTCCTCCGCCTTTGCCCTGGGTTTCGGGCAACCGTCGATGGCCTGTTATGGCCAGGTCGTCGATGGCAATGACGAAACAATTTTCAACCCGCGCGGCCTGTTTTATTCCACCCCCCAAGGTCGCTTACGGCACTGACTGTCCCCGTCCCTCGAACTCAGTGCCGGCCCGGTCCTTCCCCCGAAGGGCCGGGCTTTTTCCATCGACGGCTTTCGCATCGCGGCGAAACTGCGTAAACCGGCATCACCATGCACAGCGATTTCCCGAGCCTTGCCCGGACCCTGGCCCTCGGGGCCGCCGGTGCCGCCATCGCGGCCTTCCTGTCGGTGCCGGCACCCTATCTGACCGGGCCTGCCGCGCTGGTGTCGCTGGTCAGCGTGATGGGGGTGAAAACCCTTATCCCCAACCTGCTGCGCGATCTGTGCTTTCTGGTCATCGGCATCGGTCTGGGTGCGGGCATCAACCCCGACATGCTCGCCGCCGCCGCGGCCTGGCCGGTCAGCATGATGGCGCTGACGGTGGCGCTGGTGGCGATCTTTCTGGGCGGTGCGGCGGCGTTGGAGCGGTTTTTCCTCTTTGACCGGCTAACCGCCCGGCTGGCGGCGTCGCCCGGGCATCTCAGTTTCGTGCTGTCGCTGTCGGTGGATGCAAAGGCCGATATCGCCGTGGTGGCGGTGGTTCAGTCGCTCAGGGTGTTGGCGTTGACGCTGCTCGTGCCGCTTGCCGTGGCGGTGATCAGCGGGGCCGATCTGTCGATGGGCACCCGGCCGGGCGCGGTCATGACGCTGTCGGTGCTGGCGGGTCTGATCGGGCTTGCCGCAGCCCTTGGCTGGTGGCTGAAAAGCCTGCGGGTTCCGGCGGCCTACCTGTTGGGTGGCTTTGTCATATCTTCGCTTGGGCACGCCACCGATCTGGCACCCGGTCTGGTGCCCAATTGGCTGTCGGTGCCGGCTTTTGTCATCATGGGCACATTGATCGGCACCCGGTTTTCCGGCACCACCTGGGCTATGATCCTGCGCGCCATGGGGGCGGCGTCATTGCTGGCGGCACTGGCGCTGGCGGCCACGGTGGCGGCGGCACTGGCGGTGAACTGGGCGCTTGGTCTGCCGGTCACAACGCTCCTGATCGCCTATGCGCCCGGCGGGCTGGAGACCATGGCAGCGATTTCGGTGATGCTGGAGGCCGACCCCGCCTTTGTCGCCTTTCACCACGCGTTCCGGGTGCTGCTGCTGACCTTTCTGGTGCCTGCCATGATGCCGCGGGCAAAGGTCTAGGCGTCGGTATCCAGCGAGATCGTGACCGGCCCGTCATTGGTCAGCGTGACCTGCATATCGGCCCCGAATGTGCCGGTTTCGGTGGCGACGCCAAGGGCGGCCAGATCGGCGGCGAAACGTTCATAAAGGTCGCGCGCCAGATCGGGCGGGGCGGCGCGCGAATATCCGGGTCGGTTGCCGCGCGATGTATCGGCGGCCAGGGTGAACTGGCTGACGACAAGTGCCTGCCCGCCGGTATCCAGAAGCGATTGGTTCATCTTGCCGCCCGCATCGCTGAAAATGCGCAGCTTGGCGATCTTGCCGGCCAGCGCGCGGGCGGTTTCGGCATCGTCGCCGGGCATGGCGCAGACCAGGATCAGCAACCCCGCGCCGCACCGTCCGATCACATCGCCATCCACCTGCACCTCGGCCGCGCTGACCCGCTGAACCAGCGCCCTCATGCCAGTTCAGAGGCCCAGGGCGGGTTGGCCCCTGCACGCGAAACCGTCACGGCGGCGGCGCGCGCGCCATAGGCCAGCGCGGCGCGCAGCGCATCCTCAGCCAGATCGACCAGCGCCGCTTTGCTCAGGCAGCCCGCGCTTTGCAGCGATGCCAGGAACCCGGCATTGAACGTATCGCCCGCGCCGACGGTATCGACCACATCGACTCTCTGCGATGCCACAAAAACGGCCCCCGAGGCGGTATAGCCGGTGACACCCTTTGCCCCTTCGGTCAGGCAGAGCAGTTTCGGCCCTTGCGCCAGCACCCGCGCGGCCAGATCGGGCAGCGCCCCGTCGCCTTCCAGCCAATGCAGATCCTCATCGGACAGCTTTACGATATCGGCCACCGCCATCATGCGCGCGATACGGGTGCGGAACCGGGCCTCGTCGCGGATGAAACCGGGGCGAATGTTGGGATCCATCATCACCGGCAGGCGGCCGCCTTCACGCAGGCAGAGCGCCTCATAGGCTTCGGCGCAGGGCTCCACCGCCAGGCTGATACCGCCAAAGAAAAGCGCCTCGACACCCGGCAGAGCGGCAGGCAGATCGGCGGGCGAGACCATGCGCCCGGCGGTGTTCTCGTCATAAAACGCGTATTCCGCCTGGCCGTCACTGAGCGTGACAAAGGCCAGCGTGGTGGGACGGTCGGACCGGATCGCCAGCGCCGCATCGACATTGCTGGCGGCCAGCGCCTGATCCAGCCGCTGACCAAAGAGATCGGTCGACAGCCCGGTCATGAGCCCGACATCCTGGCCCAACCGGCCAAGCGCGATGGCGGTGTTGAACACGGCCCCGCCGGGATAGGGGGCAAACACGGCCTCACCTCCGGCGCTTTGCCGGGGCAGCATGTCGATCAGGGCTTCGCCACTGCACAGGATCATCGCGTTGGGTTCCTTCGTGTTTGATTGCGCTAACGCAATAACGGCTGCCGCGCGGCCTGACCAGTGCCCGTTTCGCTCAAACTGACGCATATCAAGGCGGAGACACCCCGGTTTCGCTATGATCGCCGGGCAATGGAGCGCGCAATAATTGGAGAGTTCCGATGGTTGAGAAATCGCATACGCTTGGCAGCTGGCCGAGCCTGTTTGAGCCGTTCCGGTCCTTCGGAAGTCGGGTTGCCGATTGGGTGGCCCCTGCATCCGAGGCCGCCGGTGACGATCAGGCCTATCGCATCGTGGTGGAATTGCCCGGCGTCGCCGAGGAAGATATCGACCTGAGCGTCAATGACGGCGTGGTCACGGTAAAGGGCGAGAAACGCGCCGAACGCGAAGAAAAGGGAGAGACCTGGTATTTCAGTGAACGCCAATATGGCGCATTCGCGCGCAGTTTCCGGCTGCCACCCGATGCCGATCCCGCCGAGGTCAAAGCCAGCCTGAAGGATGGTGTTCTGACGGTGCGCGTCGGCAAACGCGCCCCGAGCGCGGCGGCGGAGGGTCAGAAGATCGCCATCGACAAGGGCTGAAACCTTGCCGGGGCGAGCGATCAACCCTGCCAGCGCAGCACCTCATCCAGGGGCGCGCGGGTGGTGCGAAAGTTGTTGGCCGGGTGGTCGGGGTCGGGATACCCCAAAGCGATGGCGCACAGCACGACGCGGGTCTCGGGCAGGTCGAAAAACCGGTGCATCAGCGGCGCGTAGGCGGCGATCGCGGCCTGTGGGATCGTCGCCACCCCGCGTGCGGCGGCGGCCAGCGTGACGCCGGTGATGAACCCGCCGCAATCCAGCACGCCGTAAGGCCCAAGCGCGGCCTCGGATGTCACCAGCGCCACATGCGGCGCGCCGAAAAAGCGGAAATTCATCATCCCTTGCGCAGCGGACCCGGCCCGGTCGCCTTTCTGCACACCGACCGCATTGTAAAGCGCCCAACCGCAATCGGAGCGGCGGCTTTTGTAGACGCCCTCATAGCGGTCCGGGAAAGCCAGATCGGGCGCGGGCGTGTCGCGCGCCACCGCATCGGCCAGCGCCGCGCGCAGCCGGTCGGTCTCGGCCGCTTTCGTCACCACCACCTGCCAGGGTTGCGCATTGCACCAGGACGGCACTTTCTGCGCCTCGCCGATGATCTCCTCGATCAGGGTATCGGGCAGGGGCGTATCCCGAAAGGCGCGGCAGGAATGGCGCGTGTCCAATATCCTGCTCAGCGCCCCGGCATCGGTCATTGGTTCATGGCGATGAAATAGCCGACACCGGCGGCCACGATCAGCCCGGCAATCACCGCCAACGTGATCTTGATGGCCGAATAGGGCCGTTCGCCCTGCACCCGGCCGGTCTGACCGTTGACCACGAAGCGATAGCTTTTGTCGCGGTATTTATAGGCCGCCATCCAGACCGGCAGCAGCACATGCTTGAACGTGATATCCGACATCTCGGTATCGACGCTGGAGATCCGTTGCTGATCGCCGCCAATGTCAAAGCGGATATCGCGGCGGATCTGCGCGTCCATGATATCGCGGGCCTCGTCAAAGCCATCCTCCAGCGTCACGGTATAGCCCTCGGCCAGGAACCCGGCCAGGAAATGCGGCGTGTAGGGTTCAAGCGCCGTCAGGTTCCACGGTGCCAGCCCATCGGTGTATTTCTTAGGCAAGGACCGAGATCCCAACACCAGAACATCGTCGAACCAGCGCGCCACCCGGCCGCGCACATTGGTCCAGCGGATCTTGGGCACCCTTTTGGATTTGCCGTCCGGGCCCCGAACCGTGACGTAATAGACGGTGCCGCGCTGCCCGGTATAGGCGCTGCGGGTGTCGGCATCATAGGTCCAATAGGGCACGTAGATGCCGTTCAGCTTGCGGCCCTTGCGGGAATATTCCTGCAAGCCATTGGGCGCGAACCACAGTTTGCCCAGCCATTCGTTCATCCCGGCATGGGCGGCGGCCTCATCCAGTTGAAACGGCAACACGCCCTTGGGCTTGATATAGCGATGGGTGCCGGTATCGACCACCACGGGCGTGGCGCAGAACGGACATTCGGTGGCGTGGATATCGGGGCTGAATTCGACCTGCGCACCGCAATTGGGGCAGGAGGTGACGCGGATTTCCTCCATCTCGGCATCGGGCAGCGTCGCGTTCAGGGCATCGTAAAAATCCAGCTCACGGATGGCAGGGGCGTCCGAGGCGGTCTCGATTTCGACCTCATGGCCGCAAAAATCGCAGATCAGCTTGCCCTCCTGCGGCGCGAACCGCATGTCCGAGCCGCATTTTTCGCAGGGAAACCGGTGTTCCTCGTTGCCGTCGGGGGCTTCGGCCTCAACCTCCTCGGGCTCGGCTTCATTTCCCCAGGGGCCGGGGGGTGGGGGGGCACCGGGCGGCGGGGGCGGGATATCGCTCATTTCAATCACAAATATCTGGTTTGGGTTTGGCCCGATCATGCGGGCGCGGGCGCGATGATGCAAGCCCGGACCCCGGGCCCGGGCCCGCGATGAAACCCGCGGGATCAGCCCGGCCAGACGTTCGATGGCAAAGGTGTCGATCCGGCCCGCGATCTCATTGGCGCAAAGTGCAGGACACTGCCCGCCCACAATCGTGGGGGGAGGTCAGGTTCAACAAAACCCCGTTCCTTCAGCGCAGTCGTTCGTTTCGCCGCGTCGCCGGGATCGGAATTCACCGTCCCATCGCGCATCAGATGCCCGAATAACGGCACAACGCGCCCAAGAGACTTGACCGGAGCGCAATACTGCAACAGCATGCAGGGCTCGGCGATACACTTGGTGAATATGAGTTTGGACCTTCGAGAAGGGCCGTTTGAGTGACCAGATTAACGATTATTCTTGCCATAGCCCTTTGGTTCAGCGCGACGCAAGCAGAGGCTCAATTCCCCTGTCAGGCGGGCGGCATTTCCGTCATCACCGATCCCGATGCTGAGCAGGAGCTCTGCGACCTGACGGCGCGGGCCATTGACGAACTGGCGGCGTGTTCGGTGCCATTGCAGCGGACCATCCAGATCGAAATCGTCGACACATTGCCCGACGGATGTGTCGGCCAATACTATTGTGGAGAAGATCGGATCGAGCTTCTGTCGCGGGACGCGGCGCAGCGCATTCTCGATCCCGACGGACCGTTCAGTTCGATTGACCCGGATGCCTATTTCTACAGCATACTTGTCCACGAATTGACCCATGCCGCCCTCGATGGCATGCCCTGCCCGGTTTCAGACTGCATCGCGAGCCAGGAATATGTGGCCTATGCCATGCAGATGCGGAGCTATTCGCCAGAGGCGCGCGCAACTGTGCTGACCCGGCCCGATTTCGATCGTCCCATTGCCGCGGAAGAGATCAATCCATTTATCATCCTGATGGCCCCGGAGGTATTCATCCAAAAGGTCTGGCGGCACTTTTCGCAACAGGACGATCCTTGCAGCTTTATCGGTGAAGTTGTGTCTGGGGCCTTTCTTTTTTGATCACGTGCTACTCTCCTTGGACTTATTCAGTTGAGTATCAAATTCACTCGCGCTCAAATCCTTCCCAGTCACCCGTGAAGATAGCGCCCATTTCCATCTGATACGCGGCGGCTCTCAACTCGTCGGGCACGTCACCCCGGAAGATGAATGGTCCGGGGGTCGCGAATTCGACAAGCTGAGGAAAGAACTGGGCGGCAGTCTCAGACAGGTGGAAGGCCAAAGCATTCCCGTCTTCAAACACCTCATGGATAACAATCTGATTGCCGGTTTCTGACACTGCGATTTCATAAGAGATCAGGCCGGGCTCATTGGCTTCAAGTATCTCGCCGACTGCGCCATAGGTGGCGACAAGCCGTTCTTCTTGCCCTTCGTGCGCTGTCCAAACGTAGGTGAGTGCGATTTCAGAGCCGTTATCGGCCATTGCAGGCGCACCCATCACAGCGATCATTGCAGCGGCGGCGGTCAATTTCAGACTTGCGAAGGTCATTGGTCTATCCTTTTGGGTTTGGTGGTCGTTTTGTTCAGCGGTTGAAGCCAACTCTGTAGCCGGCGAATTCGGCGGCGAGCCCCATGGCTTTGGCCGCCTGCTGCATCTCTGCCGGGACATCGCCGAAGAAGAGAAAGGCACCCGGCGTTGCGACTTCGAGAAGGCTTGGGAAATGCGGGCCCGCCGTTTCGCTCAGGTGAAAGCCCAGTGCACCCGCATCAGCGAAGACGTCGCGCACATAAAGCGCGTTTTCATCTTCCGACACATAGACCTGCACTTCCAAAGCGCCGGGTTCAATCGCCTGCATGGCGTCGGTTACGCCGTCGTAAATGCCTTTGAGGGCGTCAAGCTGCCCCGGCTTGGCTGTCCACTTGTAAACGACTGTGATTGCGTAAGTGTCCATGATCTCTCTCCGAGTTTTTGGTTTTTGGTGATCAATTCCGATATGGTAACTGATCGATTACCTTGACATGGGTAACTGATCGATTACCATAGAGTCAACCAATATTTTGAGGACGCCGATGCCCAGCCCAAAAGGATACAATCGCGAAGAGGTTCTTGACCGCGCCATCGAACTGTTTCGGCGTCAGGGGTATTCGGCGACCAGCACCGCTGAACTCGTTGAAGAACTGGGGATGAACCGAAAGAGCATGTATGCTGAGTTCGGGTCCAAGCAGGAACTGTTCGAAGCCGCTCTTGATCGCTACAGCGAGATCAATTTGTCCCGCGTGCTGGCACCCATTGAAGCGCCTGAAGCCAACGCACAGACCATCCGTGATGCCTTCCTCGGCTATGCATCTGCGAGTGAGTCGAAGTTCCGTGGTCTCGGATGTCTGATGGCCAACACTGCCGTTGAACGCGCTGCACTGGACCCGGGGAGTGCAAAGTATGTCGATGCCTATCTCGACAGGCTAACGAAGGGTTTTCGCAACGCTCTGGAAAATGCTCAAAGGGATGGCGATGTCAGCAAAGACGCCAATCTTGGCGACATTGCCGCCCATTTTGTGAACGCGGTGGTGGGAATCTCCGCGCTGCTTCGGGCAAGGGCAACGCCGGAACAAATGTACGCAGCGGGCCGTGGTGCAACCAGTATGCTAAAGGCTCGCTGAGTTTCGGAGAACACAAAAGCCGTCGTTAGCTCAGGTAGGGTCAATGGCAGCAAAGTCCCGCAGTGCAGACATCAGCGACGAGAACCGGCCCGAACGCAGAATCTGCAAGGAAACGGCACCGTTTTCCAAAGCGCGGGCCCCTTGCAAACAAAAGGGCCGGGGGAATTTCCATCCCCCGACTCCTGAGTTATATCCGCGCCCTTTAGACGCCCGGCGGCGGCGGCGGCATCACGGTAAAGAGCTGCGCCAGTTCGGCCACATCCTCGGCGGTTTTCCAGCCATCCTGACCGGCGGTCCAGACATGGGATGCCCGGGTCAGCGTGCCGGCGGCAGCCATCTGGCCCATCGTGGCCTTGGAAAACGGGCCCTTGGTCTGACCGTTCTCGGCGATATGCCAGACATGTTCGACCGGCGGCGGTGGCGGCGCGGCGGCGGCGGGCTGCTGCGCGGCCTGCGGGTTCGCGCCCCAGGGGCCGCTCATGGCTCCGGCCATCTGGTTGGCCATCGCAAGCCCCATGCCCATCCCCAGCCCCGCGCCCATGCCGCCGCCCGCGCCATCGGGGTTGTTGGCGGCGGCGGTCATCGCCTCGGCGGCGGAAAACTGGCTGTATCTGGACAGATCGCCCACCACGCCCATCGAAGTGCGCCTGTCCATCGCGGCCTCGACCGCCGGCGGCAGGCTGATGTTCTCGATATAAAGCTCGGGCAATTCCAGCCCGTATTGGTCGATCGTGCCCGAGATCGCCTCGGCCATCAGTTTGCCCAGATCGCCGGTATTGCCCGCCATATCCAGCACCGGGATGCCGGAACTGCCGATGGTGCGCGAAAACTCCTGCACGATGATGTTGCGGATCTGGAAAGTCACTTCATCGGTGGTGAACTCGCCGTCGGTGCCGACGATCTCGGTCATGAAGCGCCCGGCATCCTTGACCTTGACCGTATAGGTGCCATAGGCGCGGATGCGGGTGGGGCCGAACTCGGGATCGCGCAGCATGATGGGGTTCTTGGTGCCCCATTTCAGATCGGTGAACCGGTTGGTGTTGACGAAATAGATCT
>CAXBGQ010000097.1:0-10319 GCA_963975135.1 uncultured Nioella sp.
CATAGCTGACCCGGCTCATCAGGTCTTCTCCAAAGCGGATCTGCGGGTTCATGATGCCCGAGGATGCCAGCACATCACCGGTCGACAGATCGCACAGATGCGCCGCGATGGTGGTCGATCCGAGGTCGATGGCCAGCCCGTAAATGCCGCCTTCGTGCAATCCGGGCCAGATTTCCAGGATCTTGCCGGTTTCGCTGTCTGCCGCCTGATGCACCGCGACCGTGACCTGCCAGCCGCCCTTGCGCAGCACCGGTTGCAGCCGGGTGACCACGCCCAGATCGGCGGTGAGGCCGGTCAACTGCCATTGCGCCTCAAGCGCCGATTTCAGCCGTTCCAGATCGCCCGAGGGCTCGTGCATGTCGGGTTCGGCGACATCGACGAAATAGAGCCGCGTGGCCGGGTCCATGATGATGGGCCGCGCGCTGGCCGCTTTGCGCACGACCTGTCGGTGGACCTGGCTTTCGGGCGGCACATCGATCACGACATCGCCCTGAACCGTGGCCTGACAGCCCAACCGGCGGCCCTTTTTCAGGCCGCGCACCCGGTCATAGCGCGCCTCGACCGCGTTCCATTCCGACAAGGCGGTTTCGCTGACCGTGACGCCATGTTTGGGAAAATCGCCAAAGGCCGGGGTGATCTGACATTTCGAGCAGATGCCGCGCCCGCCGCAGACGCTGTCGAGATCGACGCCCAACCGCCGGGCCGCGGTCAGGATCGGGGTGCCGGCGG
The DNA here is from genome assembly GCA_963975135.1 of uncultured Nioella sp. Taxonomy (GTDB): domain Bacteria; phylum Pseudomonadota; class Alphaproteobacteria; order Rhodobacterales; family Rhodobacteraceae; genus Alterinioella. The sequence goes on from CAXBGQ010000097.1 coordinate 730, forward strand.
GAAAATGCCCGCGTTTGCCGGAGGGTGTGAAAATCACCAGAGGATCATGAGACATGCGCGGCACCTTTTCCGTTTGGTGATTACTAGCGCGGAACGCGGGCCGGTAAAGGTGCGAAACGGCAAAAACCGGTCCGGCTGCGGCATCGCGCGCCGCTCGCGCTGTGTCAACAGCGCGTGATATCGCCGTGAACGCCGAAAATCGAGGGGTTTGCCGTGTTAGGGTTCGGATGCGGCCCGATGGGCGAAATGCCGGGATGTTCCCCGAGCAAACCGTCAGCCGCGCAGGGATGTTCACGTCTGTCTCCGTTTCGGATCCTGGTGCACGGGGTCCGACCTGATCCGGCTGGCCGGTTCGGGCGGGGCTGTTCCGCGCCCGGTGTGGCGCTCATGGAAGGAAAAAAAATGAACAAAGTGGTTACAGCGCTGGCTCTGGTCGGCACGATGACAGCGGGGGCGGTGATTGCGCAAACAGCCGGCACCGAAGAAGATGTCGCCTTTGCCGATGCGATCTGGGCCGAGATGCTGGCGCTCAATCTCGCAGGCGAAGGGGCCATCATGGGACTGCCCTATCAGGGCGGTCCACCGCATGGCGAAACGCTTGAGACCTTTTTTGTCGAGACCGAGGTTATGGGCGAGACGGGCCTGTTGGTGGTCAAGCGCAATTATGGCCCTGTCGGTGTGACCGCGGATGAGGTTATGGCCGATCCGGAAGGCAACCTTGGCTCTGTCACCGTGATGTTCCAGCGTGCCGAAGGCTATGACGCGGAGCATGATGACTGGTTCTATGCCAAATATCTGCCCGATGGCGCGATGGACAGCGCCCCGTCGGGTATGGCGTTGGCCGGGGCCATTGGCCGTGATCTGTCGGGCGGCTGCATTGCCTGCCATATCGGGGCCGCGGGGGATGATTATCTCTTTACCACCGATGCCTTCCCGCGCCGGACCCCGGCGATGCAATAAGACAGGAGGAAAACCCTGTGCTTCCGGACAGCCACAGGAACAGCGGAAAAGGCAGAACCGCAAGGATCAGTGTCAGAACGCTCCAATGTGGCGCGAAGAGGCGGCTCATGCCCGCCGTCAGACAGATGCCACCGCCACCGCCGATCAACCCCGATCCCGGCATGTTGATCAGGAGCGCCAGACCGAGATAGCGATAACGCATGGCCGGTGCCGCAATGCGCCGCGGCAGGCGGGATTGCAGGATGGCGATCCGGTCGCGCGATGACAGAGGGGCCATCGTTTCAATGAGCGCGGCGGCCCGTGTCAGGTGCAGGTCGAGAAACACCCGCGCCAGGGCCGTCAACGGGATCAGGCGACCGGCACCATAGGCCAGCATCAGCCCGAGAACGGTCGAGACATAGATCGGCAGCGCCAGCTCCGCGCCGCGCAACATCAAGAGTGCCAGAGCGATTTCCAGGCCGGGCACGAAGGGGATCGAGATCAGCAGCGCATAGAGCGCGAATACCGCCGCAAGCACCCAGAATTGCGCCGCATCCTGTTCGCCCTGCGGCAGGCTCTCGGTCCAGGTCAGGGCCGCGTTGATGCCGAGATGTGATAGGTAGACGATCGCCACCAACACTCCTAGCCGCAGTGCCAGGCGCGGGATAGATTGCCGCCAGGGCGGGGGGGCAGGCGTGTCTTGGTCGGGGATCGTCATCGGGAAGCACCGGGGGCCGAGGGCTGATTCAAGCCCATAGCCCAGAACCCGCGCGGGAAGAAGATTTTTCACGAAAAATCGTTTGGCCGGAAAAATCTTGGACAAGATTTTTCTAACAGATCAGGCGGATATCGTCGCGCGCACAGATGATGATGAATTGCGATCCCGCCTCGATCAGGTGAAACCCGCGGCGGCGCACCTCAAGCTCCAGAGCGCGGCGTCCGATCTTGCGCCCGACATCGCAAATTTTTCGTCGCACGACACCGCCCGTTCGCACGGATTTCGCTTCAAAAATTTGCTGAAGCCAGAGTTCGTCTCTGGTTGGCGGGCGGGGCGAATTGAAAGGGCGAAGGTAGGACATGGCCCCACCTTCGCCCGCGTTTGGTTAATTCCAGGTTATCAGGCCCGGCGGCGCCCACCCCGGCGCCCGCCCCTGCCACCGCCCGCAGCCATCGCGGCGGCGGCGGCCTCGGGGAAGGGCGTGCCTTCCTTGGTCGCCTCCAACACCTTGGCAAAATTGATCCATTTGCCGCCATTGGCATCGTGGTTCATCAGGAAATTGGCGGCGTTGATCGCCTCCATCTCGACGGGGCGCACCGGGTTCATGATGGCGCTGGTCATGCCCGCGCCAATGGCCATCGGCAAAAAGGCCGCGTTGATGCCATGGCGGTTGGGCAGGCCAAAGCTGATATTGGACGCGCCGCAGGTCGTGTTCACGCCCAGTTCGTCGCGCAACCGGCGCACCAGCGTAAAGACCTGCCGCCCGGCAGTGGCCATGGCCCCCACCGGCATCACCAGCGGATCGACCACGATGTCATGCGCGGGAATGCCGAAATCGGCGGCGCGTTCGACGATCTTGCGGGCCACTTCGAACCGCACATCGGGGTCTTCAGAAATGCCGGTATCGTCATTTGAAATGGCCACCACCGGCACATTGTATTTCTTGACCAGCGGCAGCACCAGTTCCAGCCGGTCCTCTTCGCCAGTCACCGAGTTCAGGAGCGGCCGGCCATGCGCCGCGGCCAGCCCTGCCTCCAGCGCGGCAGGCACCGAGCTGTCGATGCACAAGGGCGTGTCGACCAGCGCCTGCACCAGCTCGACGCAGCGCGTCATCAGCGGCGGCTCGGTCTCGTTCGGGTTGGGGTTCGAGTTGTAGACCACGCCCGCATTGATATCGAGCACCATGGCCCCGCAGGCGACCTGCTCCAGCGCGTCCTTTTCAACGGTCGAGAAATCGCCCGCCTCAAGCTCGGCGGCCAGTTTCTTGCGGCCGGTCGGGTTGATACGCTCACCGATCACGCAGAACGGTTCGTCAAAGCCGATGACGACGGTCTTGGACTTGGATTCGAGGACGGTGCGGGTCATGGGCTCTTTTCTCAGTTCTGGTTTGCGGGGCGACCGGATGCGCCGCCATTGTCGATGGCCCACTGGGCGTTGGTCTTGATGCCGCCAAGCGGGAAGAAATGCACCTTTTCGATGTTGAAATCGGGATTGGCGGCCTTGTGCGCGGCCAATTGGTTCAGGATCTCGGTGGGTTCAAAAGGCATCAGCAGCTTGGTCACGTCGCGGGCGCGTTTTTGCAGCACTTTCAGCGACGGGCCGACACCGCAGGCGATGGCGAATTTGATCAGGGTTTGCAGCTTGGCGGGCCCGGCGATGCCGATATGGATGGGAAGCGTGATGCCCTCGGCCGACAGCCGGTTGGCCCATTCGATCACCGGGCCCGCTTCAAATGCGAATTGGGTGGCCAGCGCCATCTTGGCATCGGTGCGGTTCGAGAAATCCTGTTTCCAGCGCAAGGCCTCCATCACCATCGCATCGCCGCCCTTGGGGTCGATATCGCGGTTGCCCTCGGGGTGGCCCGCGACATTGAGACGGGTGAACCCGGCCTTGTCGAACAGACCCGTTTCCAAAAGCTGCATCGAGGAATGGAAATCGCCCTGCGGTTTGTCCAGGCCACCGGCCAGGAGCAGCGCCTGTTTCACACCGGCTTCGCCCTGATACATGGCGATCCAGTTTTCCAGCGTCGCCGCATCCTTGATGATGCGCGCCGGGAAATGCGGCATCACGTCATAGCCTTCGCCCGCGATACGCGCGGCGGTTGCGACCATTTCCTCGATCGGGGTGCCCTCGATATGGGCGATATAGACGCGGGTGCCCGTGGGCAGCAGATCGCGGAAATCCTCGACCTTGGCGGCCGTGCGCGGCATCACCTCGATGGAATACCCCTGCAGGAACGCTTCCAGAGTCGCGTTATTGCCGGCGGGGGCCGCAGGGGCGGGGGATCGGAAATTCAGCAGGGCCATCAGTTTCTCCCAGATCAGGCGTGGCGGCGTGGCGTTCATTCAGCAACCGGCAGCGCCTGCCCGTCATTGGCAATCAGCGCCCTCAGCCTGTCCGCGTCGTATTCTGCATCAATGCGCGCGGCTTCGGCATTTGCGACCTCTTGCGCGTCGCCTTCGACCTCAACCGGCGCGGCTTTGCGAAATCCGGCCATATAGGCATCGTCATCCTTGGCCCCGGCCTTCATCGCGGCCCGGTCGATGGCCTGTTCAAAACGCTCGGGCAGCGGTGCCTTGGCCCCGCGACGGCCCTTGCCGACAATGACCTGGGCGGGGATGTCGCGCCAGTAAACGATGGTGACTGCGGCCATGTGGGTGATCCTCGGATTATGTCTTGCGGGCCACCATAGGCCTCCGGCGGATGCGGGTTTATCCGTTTTCGACAAACCGACGCGTCCTTGCGACTTTCGGGGCCGGTGGTAGGCGATAAGGGTTGCCATGGCCATGCCCAAGGGGGCCCAAAATTTTCATGATGATGATGAAGTGCCGCGCGACAGCCCATTGTGCGAATTGGCCACAGGCAGTAGGCTGGTGGCGAGGATGCAGTAAGGACAGGGAATATGGGCCGCCGTCGCCGCCCCCGTGGTAAAGCCAAGGGGGAAACGCCAGAAACCCAGGCACACGCGGCGACACCGCGGATCGCACCGGTCCCGGCCCCCGTGACGAGACAGCCCGCAATTCTGGCGCAGCCAGACCCGGCCGATCTTTATGCAGCGCTCGACCTTGGCACGAATTCCTGCCGCATGCTGATTGCGCAGCCCAAGGGAAATCAGCTGCATGTGGTCGACAGTTTTTCGAAATCGGTGCAATTGGGCCATGGGCTTGAAGTATCGGGCCGGCTGTCGCGCCACTCCATGGCCAAGACCGTTGCCGCGCTGAAGATCTGCAAGCGCAAGCTGCAGCGCCATGATGTGAAACGCATGCGTCTGGTGGCGACCGAAGCCTGCCGACGGGCCACAAATGCAGGCGAATTCATTTCGGTCGTGGAACGCGAAACCGGCCTGGACCTGGAGATCATCCAACCAGAGGAGGAGGCCCGCCTGGCCGTTGTCGCCTGTGCGCCGCTGGTGTCCACCCGGACGGAACAATTGCTGGTGGTCGATATCGGCGGCGGCTCGACCGAACTGGTCTGGATCGACCTCAGCCGCGTTCCCCGCGTCGAACGCCCGCGCGCTATCATGCGGCTGCATCAGGGCTTTGATCAGACCGATACCATCTTTCCAAAGGCCAAGGTGGTTGACTGGATTTCGATCCCGCTCGGGGTGGCGACGCTGAAGGATCAATATCGCGACGTCACCGATGACGGGGCCCGTTTTGCCCTGATGAGCTGGTTTTTCGAGGAGCAGCTGGCCGAGTTTTCGCCCTATGACGATGCCGCCGACCAAGCGCGTGACGGGTTTCAGATCATCGGTACCAGCGGCACGGTCACCACGGTCGCGGCCTCGCATCTGGGGCTCAGGCGCTATGACCGCAACAAGGTGGACGGGCTGCGCATGACGTCGGACCAGATCGACACGGTGATCCAGGACTATCTGTCGCTCGGACCTGCCGGGCGCAGGCAAGATCCGCGCATCGGGCGCGACCGGCAATCCTTGATCATGTCGGGTGCCGCGATTTTGCAGGCGCTTCTCAGGGCCTGGCCCACCGACCGGCTCAGCGTCGCCGATCGCGGCCTGCGCGAGGGGCTGCTTTATGCGCAGATGTCGTCGGATGGGGTTCTGGAAGACGGCCCGTTCTGACAAATAGGTGTCGTTTCACAGCCAGTTAGCCGCCGAATTTCCCAGCCTCTGAGCGCGCCTTTTGTGCGACTGCCGTGCAATTTTGAGTATTTGACCAAAGAAGAAGGCCGTTAACCTTAACGCGTAACCGGTTAACCTTAACGCGCGCCCGTGGCTTCTTTGCGCTTCAAATATCCTCGCCGAAGGCACTTTTGGGGCCACCGCGCCGATTGCGCCCCGGGCCGCAATGCGCGATGAAGGGGCAAGCCAAAGGACATTCAGAGATGACAAAGAACACCAGCGGGCGCGGGGAACGCGAGCTTCGGGTCAAGGTCAAGACCGCGCGCGGGCGCAAGCTGAGCTCCACGCTTTGGCTGGAGCGTCAGTTGAACGACCCCTATGTCCTGCGCGCCCGGCGCGAGGGCTATCGCGGTCGCGCGGCGTTCAAGATCCTTGAGATTGACGACAAGTTCCGCTTTTTAGTGCCCGGTGCCCGTGTGGTCGATCTCGGCTGCGCCCCCGGCGGCTGGTGTCAGGTCGCGGTGCCCCGCGTCAATGCGCTTGGTGAAAAGCAGGGCAAGCGCGTCGGCACCATCCTGGGTATCGATTTGCAGGAAGTGGACCCCATTCCGGGCACCGAGCTGCACGTGCTCGATTTCATGGCCGATGACGCCGATCAACAGGTCAAGGACTGGCTCGGGGGCAAGGCCGATGTGGTGATGAGCGATATGGCCGCCGCATCCTCGGGTCACAAACAGACCGACCATCTGCGGATCATGGCGCTTTGCGAAGCGGCCGCCTATTTCGCGTTTGACGTGTTGGAGGAGGGCGGCACCTTTGTCGCCAAGGTGCTGGCTGGCGGGGCCGAAGGCGATTTGCAGAAGGTTCTGAAGCAGAAATTCACCAAGGTCGCCTATATGAAACCCGAAGCCAGCCGGGCCGATTCATCCGAGAAATTCCTTGTCGCTACCGGATTTCGCGGCTGATAGCGTGGTTTTCGGAGCCGATACCAGATTTGGGGCTTTCCCTTTGGCCCGACCCATGAGATAGCGACGTGCCAACTGAAACTCCGCCCAAGGAGGCCCAAATGGAGATTCGTGAGGCACTTACCTTTGATGATGTTTTGCTGGTTCCCGGTGCGTCTTCGGTGTTGCCGTCGGCTGCCGATACCCGCACGCGCGTAACCAAATCCATCGCGCTCAACATCCCGCTGCTCAGTTCTGCCATGGATACGGTGACCGAGGCGCGCATGGCCATTGCGATGGCGCAGGCGGGCGGCATGGGGGTGATCCATCGCAATCTGGATATCGAGACCCAGGCGCGCGAAGTGCGCCGGGTCAAGCGATTCGAATCCGGCATTGTCTATAACCCGGTCACCCTGCGCCCCGATCAGACGCTGGCCGATGCCAAAGCGCTGATCGAACGCTATAACTTCACCGGTTTTCCGGTGGTGGATGTCGATGGCCGGATCATGGGCATCGTCACCAACCGCGACATGCGGTTCGCCCCGTCCAATAAAACGCCTGTCCATGCGATGATGACGGCGGATAACCTTGCCGTCCTGCGTGAACCGGCCGATCTGGAGGAAGCCAAAAGCCTGATGCGCGCGCGCCGGATCGAAAAGCTGCTGGTGACCAATGGCGACGGCAAGCTGACCGGTCTTCTGACGCTCAAGGATACCGAACAGGCCGTGCTGAACCCGACCGCCTGCAAGGATGAGCTTGGCCGCCTGCGCGTCGCTGCCGCAACCACCGTGGGCGATGCCGGGTTTGAGCGCTCCGAGGCGCTGATCGATTCGGGATGCGATCTGATTGTCATCGACACAGCACACGGCCATTCCGCAGGCGTGGCGCGCGCGGTCGAACGGGTCAAGGCCTTGTCGAATTCGGTGCAGGTCGTTGCGGGCAATGTCGCAACCGGTGCGGCCACGCGGGCGTTGATCGATGCCGGGGCGGATGCCATCAAGGTGGGCATCGGGCCGGGCTCCATCTGCACCACGCGGATCGTGGCCGGTGTGGGCGTACCGCAGCTGACCGCGATCATGGATTGCGCCGAAGCCGCAGGCGATATCCCGGTCATCGCCGATGGCGGCATCAAGTTCTCGGGCGATTTTGCCAAGGCGATTGCGGCGGGGGCCTCTTGCGCCATGGTTGGATCGATGATTGCCGGAACCGATGAAAGCCCCGGAGAAGTCATTCTGTATCAAGGCCGTAGCTTCAAAAGCTACCGTGGAATGGGCAGCCTTGGCGCGATGGCGCGCGGCTCGGCCGATCGTTATTTCCAGAAGGACGCAGCCAGCGACAAGCTGGTGCCCGAAGGCATCGAGGGCCAGGTTCCCTACAAGGGATCTGCGGGAGCCGTGGTGCATCAACTGGTTGGCGGGCTCAGGGCGGCGATGGGCTATACCGGGTCGGCCACGGTCGAGGATATGCGCGGGGGCTGCAATTTCGTGCGCATCACCGGATCGGGGCTGAAGGAAAGCCATGTCCATGATGTGCAGATCACCCGCGAAAGCCCGAATTATCGGGCGGGTTGATCCATGACCCCGGGCGCGCGTATGGCGGCGGCAATCACTGTTCTGGACGGCTGGCTTGCCGGCACGCCTATCGAAAAGGCGCTGACCACCTGGGCGCGGGGCGCGCGCTATGCGGGCTCGGGCGATCGGGCGGCTATCCGGGATCATGTCTATGACGTGCTGCGCCGGTTCGAGAGCTGCGCGGTTTTGGGCGGCGGACGCACCGGCCGAGCGCTGATGATCGGGTTGGCGCGTCAACAGGGGCTGGCGCTGGAGGATCTCTTCACCGGCGGCTACGCGCCTGATCCTTTGGATGAGGGTGAGAGGCAAGCCCCGGATGTTGCGCCTGACGCCTGGGTAGATGTGCCGGATTGGGTGCAGCCCGCCTTGCGCGCGGCGCTTGGCGATGGAGCCGATGCGGTGGTTGGGCAGATGATGCAACGGGCTCCGCTTTACCTGCGGGTGAACGCCCGTATGGCTGATGTTGAATTGGTTGAAGAACAGCTTGTAACAGACGGTATTTACACGAAAAAAGAAGCCCTGGAATCCACCCTGAAAGTCACGGATGGCAGCCGCAAATTGCGCCAGTCCCGAGCTTATCAACACGGGCTGGTTGAAATCCAGGACCTGTCAGCACAGCAGGCGGTGGCCGCCATTTCCTGGCCCGCTTCCGGGGCCGTTCTTGACTATTGCGCGGGCGGCGGCGGCAAGGCTTTGGCCATCGCAGCAGTGAGCGACGCGGCAATCCATGTCCATGATGCCAATCCGGCCCGCATGCGCGATCTGGCCCCAAGGGCCGACCGGGCGGGCGTGACGCTGCACCAGATCGACCGCACCCGGAGCTATGATGTGGTGTTGGCCGATGTGCCCTGTTCGGGGACCGGCACCTGGCGACGCGATCCTGAGGCGAAATGGTACCTGACGCCCGCGCGGCTGGCCGAATTAACTACATTGCAGAGCGAAATTCTGGAGGAGGCCCGGGCGCTGGTGCGCCCCGGCGGGCGGCTGGTTTACATGACCTGTTCGCTGCTGCGCGCCGAGAACGAGGATCAGATTGCCGCTTTCCTGGCCAATCACGCCGATTGGCAGGTGACGCAACAGACCCGGTTTTTGCCGCCAGCCGCCTCGGATGGGTTTTATCTCGCCGAGTTGACGCATCACGGTTGAACCGTCAGGTTTTTTTGCCGAAACCTGACCATGGGGCGGGTTATCTTAATCGGCGATTAAGAAAATACCTGCGAAATTGTCAAAACCCGAATCGCGTTGGAGAACCAGAGTGGCGGAACAGGCCAGCTTGCGTCGAAGAATTGGCCTGCGGCTCAAAGGTAGGCCGTCGGCGGCGCTCTTGTGTCTGGCGG
>CAXBGQ010000098.1:0-10261 GCA_963975135.1 uncultured Nioella sp.
GGCATCGGTCGTATTGCGCCAGAACTGCCAGAACTCATAAGGCGACCGCATCCCGGCATTCAGCCAGATCGCGCCATCGGCGGTCTTGCCCATTTTCTTGCCGTCCGAAGTGGTCAACAGCGGCGTGGTCATGCCGTAAATCTCGTGGTCCAGCACGCGCCGGGTCAGGTCGATCCCGTTCACGATATTGCCCCATTGATCCGATCCGCCGAACTGCACCAGACAGCCATAGCGCCGGTTCAGCTCAAGAAAATCATAGGCCTGCAGGATCATGTAATTGAATTCGAGAAAGCTGAGCGATTGCTCCCGATCCAGCCGGGACTTCACCGATTCAAAGCTCAGCATCCGGTTGACCGAAAAATGCCGCCCGATATCGCGCAGGAAATCGAGGTAGTTCAGATCGGCCAGCCATTCGTCGTTGTTGAGCATCAGCGCATCGGTGGCCCCGTCGCCATAGGTCACGTAATTGGCAAAGACCGATTTGATGCCCGAAATATTGGCGTCGATCTGGTCCGGCGTCAGCAGCGGGCGCTCCTCGGCGCGAAAGCTTGGGTCGCCCACCTTGGTGGTGCCGCCGCCCATCAATGTGATCGGCTTGTGGCCGGTCTTTTGCAGCCAGCGCAGCGTCATGATCTGGATCAGGCTGCCGACATGCAAGGACGATGCGGTGGCGTCAAACCCGATATAGCCCGGCACCACACCCTTGTTCAGCGCTTCGTCAAAGCCCTGATAATCGGTGCAATCGGCCAGAAAGCCGCGCTCGATCATCACGCGCATGAAATCGGATTTGGGGTGGTAGGTCATGACTTGTCCGTCCATTCTGTCAGCTTAGGCGTGATACCGGGAAGGATGGCGCGATGGAAGGGCCGATATGGGTGGCGGGGGCGATGTCGGGAACGTCGCTCGATGGCGTCGACGCGGCGCTGTTGCGCACCGATGGCCATGACATTCTGGGCTTCGGCGACAGCCGCTATCGCCCCTATTCCGAGGCCGAACGCGCCCTGCTGCGGGCCGCCCTAGGGTGTTGGCCGGGGCAGGCCGGGGTCGCGGCTGCGGCAGAGGTTATTGAAACGGCCCATGCGGCGGTTCTGTCCCGGCTGAAAGGGGCCGAGCTGATCGGATTTCACGGCCAGACCCTGGCCCATGACCCGCACGGGCGCGGCACGCATCAGGCCGGCGACGGGCAGGTTCTGGCCGATGTTCTGGGCCTGCCGGTGGTGTGGGATTTCCGCAGCGCGGATGTCGATCTGGGCGGCGAGGGTGCGCCGCTGGCCCCGTTTTTTCACTTCGCCTGCGCCCGCTGGATCAAGGCCAAGGGCCCCATCGTATTCCTCAACCTTGGCGGCGTCGGCAATCTGACATGGGTGAATCCAGCCGCAGAAGGGCCCGAGGCCGATGGCGCGCTCTTGGCCTTTGACACCGGGCCCGGCAATGCGCCTTTGGACGATCTGATGCAGGCGCGCTGTGGCAAGCCCCGTGACGAAGGCGGCGAAATGGCGGCGGCAGGCACGGCGGATGCGGCGATTGTTACGACGGCACTTGATCGGGCGTTCATGGCAAGAATGCCTCCGAAATCACTGGATAGAAATGATTTTTCGGATTTGGCGGATCTGGTGAAACCCCTCGGAACCGAAGATGCTGCAGCCACCCTGACCGCAATCAGCGCCGAGGCCGTGGCGCGCGGATTGGAGCACTGCCCGATCCCTCCCGCGAAGGTTCTGGTCACCGGTGGCGGTCGCCACAACCGGGCCATGATGGCGGCGCTGGACGCGCGGATTGCCTGCCCGGTCCTGCCGGTGGAAGAGGTTGGCCTTGATGGCGACATGCTGGAGGCGCAGGCTTTTGCTTTTCTTGCGGTGCGCGTGACCCGAAAAATGGCAACCTCGGGGCCAACGACAACGGGCGTGCGCGCCTATGTCGGCGGTGGCACCCTCAGCCACCCCTCATGATGCGGGAACCACCGAAACGCACGCCTTGCAGCGCCGGTGCGCCCCTTATGATCCGGCACCGTGGTCCCCGGAGCCGGTGACATCCGCCTCCGATACCGGGAGCCAGAACGCAAAAACGGAGCCGTCGCCCGGCCGGCTGACCAACTCCAGTGCCCCGCCCGATTGTTCGATGAACCCCTTGGCCATCGGCAGGCCGAGCCCGGATCCCTTGCCCACCCGTTTGGTCGTAAAGAACGGGTCCATTATGGCTGTCTGAAGCTCCGGTGCGATGCCTGATCCGGAATCCTCGACAGAGATCCGGCAATAACGCCCGGCGGGCAGGGTGGTGTCGTGAAACTCCTGCGGGTATTCGGTGTCGACCCAGTCCAGCCGCAAAAGGATGGTGCCGCCCCCGGACATCGCGTCGCGGGCATTAATCACCAGATTAAGCAGCGCGTTTTCCAACTGGTTCACATCCACGGTAATCCGGTCCGGGACCGATACCAGTTCCAGCTGAAGCGCAACCGCCTCTGGCAAAACACGGCGCGCCAACGCCAAGAAAGCTTTCAAAAAGGGCTCAGGATCAACGGTTTTCGGGTTCAGCTGCGCCTTGTGCGAAAAGGCCAGCAATTGCGCGGTCAGGGTGGCGGCGCGCAGGGCGGCCTGGCGGGCTTCCTCGGCCAACTGGTCCTTTTCCTCACGCGCCTCCACTTCTGAATAAAGATCGAGGTTTCCGATCATGACGGTCAGCAAATTGTTGAAATCATGCGCAATCCCGCCCGTCAACTGACCGATGGCCTCCACCTTTTGGGCCTGAATATTGCGTTTTTCTGCCTGTTTCAGGGCGCTGCGTGTGCCGATGCTTTCCCGCAAACTGACCAAAAAATAGAGCACTATCAGAACCGAAATCAGCATGCTCAGCAGCGTCTCGGTGGTCGTATCGGCCTGACGTGCCATGTCATAGCCGAAATAGAGCGCCAGCCCGGAAATCAGGATGCCATCCCAGATCGCGATCCGGCGCAGGCCGGAATAGCGGGTGATGGCATATAGCACCATGCCCACGACGAGCGACAGCGCGGCAAATCTCATCAAGGTGACGTCCAGCGACCACAGATAAATCGGCAGAGTTGCAAACCACAGCGTCGTGATGAAATTGAGCGCCAACGCGATTTGAGTATCGAGATGCGTGCCGGGCCTGCGCCTTGTGCTCAGAAAGACGATGTTGGCGGCCTCGGCCAGCATGAAGATTGCCAGCCAATAAAGCGTCGAGGTCAGATCGAGCCAGATCGCCACGCTGATGCAAAATACGCTCAACAGGAAAAACCGCGCGCCGATCTCGAAAACCGGCTCCACATCGGATTCGATCATCAACGACAGGGCTTCCCAGGGATCCTTGCGGGCGGTGAAGGGGGGCGTTTGGGTCGGGCGTTGTCTCAAATCATTGCCAACTGTCGCGGGGTCCGGGGCGACGGCAGGTCACCTGGCGACAGTAAGGCAGAGAACAGGGGCGGCTGTAAAGAGCACCCGGGCCCCGTGGCCGAGGCCGGCCCGGATGCGGCTTTGAAGGCTCAGCGCAGGATCGAGCGACCCGCGAACTCGGCGGTTTCGCCCAACATCTCCTCGATGCGGATCAGCTGATTGTATTTCGCCAACCGGTCCGAGCGCGCCAGCGACCCGGTTTTGATCTGTCCGCAATTGGTTGCCACGGCCAGATCGGCGATGGTGGCATCCTCGGTCTCGCCCGAGCGGTGGCTCATCACGCAGGTCATGCGGTTGCGATGCGCCATGTCGACGGCGGCCAGCGTTTCCGACAGGGTGCCGATCTGGTTGACCTTGACCAGCAGCGAATTGGCGGCCTTTTGTTCGATGCCCATCGCCAGACGGGCCGGGTTGGTAACAAAGAGATCATCGCCCACCAGTTGCACCTTGTTCCCGAGCGCCTCGGTCAACAGCCGCCAGCCCTCCCAATCATCCTCGGAACAGCCGTCTTCGATCGACAGGATCGGATAATCATCGCAAAGCGCGGCCAGGTAGGCGACGTTTTCGGCCGGGGTCAGGCTGATGCCTTCGCCGGCCATCTCATAGCGGCCATCGCGGAAATATTCCGTGGCGGCACAATCGAGCGCCAACATGATATCCTCGCCCGCCTTGTAGCCAGCCTTTTCAATGGATTTCAAAATGAAATCAAGCGCGTCGCGGGTGGAGTTCAGGTTGGGCGCAAAGCCGCCCTCATCGCCGATCCCGGTCGAAAGCCCCGCCGCCGACAGCTCTTTCTTGAGCGTGTGGAACACTTCCGATCCCATGCGCACCGCCTCGCGGATATTCTCCGCGGCGACCGGCATGATCATAAACTCCTGAATGTCGATCGGGTTGTCGGCATGTTCGCCGCCATTGATGATATTCATCATCGGCACCGGCAAAACCCGCGCGGCGGTGCCGCCGACATAGCGGTAAAGCGGTTGCCCGGTATACTCGGCCGCCGCCTTGGCCACCGCCAGAGAGACGCCCAGAATGGCATTGGCCCCCAACCGGCCCTTGTTGTCGGTGCCGTCCAGCTCGCACATGGTGGCGTCGATGGCGGCCTGTTCGGTGGCGTCAAAGCCGACCAGATTTTCGGCCAGTTCGCCATTCACGGCGGCCACCGCCTCCAGCACGCCCTTGCCCATATAGCGGCCCTTGTCGCCGTCGCGTTTCTCGACCGCTTCATGGATGCCGGTCGAGGCCCCCGAGGGCACTGCCGCGCGGCCCATCGTGCCATCTTCCAGAACGACATCAACCTCGATCGTCGGGTTGCCCCGGCTGTCCAGAATTTCGCGGGCGTGAATGTCGATGATGGTGCTCATGGGGCAGGGTTCCTTGACAGCAAGTTTGGCAGGTTGGCGCAGCTATAGCAGGGGCGGGGCGAAAGTAAACGACTTATGGTAGCGCTAACGGCGCGACGAATGCGCGCTGAGGCGGCGTTCGCGCCAGGTGGTGTTCGGGCGCGACCTTGGCGATGGCCGCGCCGATGATGATTGCGCCGGCCTTCAAATCTTTGGAAGCCCCCGCAGCCTGAACTTGTGCAGGCATTGCCCGATGAACGGCAGAATGCCAGCGGCAACACGCGCAACGGATCTCGTCCCGGCGGCGTCCGGGTCCGGGCCCCGGGCCGGAAAACGGCTGGGCCAATACTGACGGGGCAGCCCGCAGTAGCGACCTCGGCAAGCCAACAATTCTCTGTTAGTCTCGGACTCGAGGAGTTTGAGATAGGTTCCTTCGTCATAGCCGGGATACCACATTGTAAGTCCTTTCAAGGCGTTGATTTCTGCGATGCTCCTCACTTTGCCCTGGGTCCGTTCGTGCGGTGTCAGCGCGCGCGTGATCAAAACGTAAATTCATGCGTGAAAATTGAAAATTCGGCGGCCGGGCGGGAAAGGTAATGATTTTGCAGGGTAAATATTCGATCAACCTTCTTGGAAATGCGTCTGTTCATGCCCCGGACGGGTCTGCCCGCCAGATACGCACCCAGAAAACGCTTGGGTTGCTGGCGCTGATCGTGACTGCCGGTGCATCCGGGGTTTCGCGTGAGCGTGCCGCCGGAATGCTATGGAGCCGCAGCCCCGAGCCGCAGGCGCGCACCAATCTCCGGCAGGCGCTGGCCACGTTGAAAAAATCGCTGCGCCCTGGCGTGGAGATCCTGCGCTCTGGTGGCCCGGTCCTGTTTCTCTGCCCTGACCATGCGGTGTCGGATATCGACAGGTTGAGCGCGCCGACAGACCCGACCGACGCGGCACAGCGCGATTTCCTGCTGTCGGCGGGGATGTTTCTTGACGGCATCGCGATTGACGAGCCGGATTTCGAGGATTGGCTGGTCAGTGAGCGCGCCCAATATCGCGCGCACCATATCTCGGCCATGGTCGCGCTGGCCGAAGCCTGCATCGAGGAGGGCGCGCTTGACGGCGCGCTGGCGCTTGCGCGGGGCGTGGTGTCTGCCGACACTTATGACGAGGCGGCGCACCGCCTTGCGATGCGGGTCTATCTGGCCCGCGATGAACCTGCAAAAGCGCTGCAGCAGTTCAGTTCGATGGAGACGGTGCTGCTGTCCGAACTTGGTATTCAACCCAGTGCCGCGTCGCGCGATCTGAAGGCGCGGATCCTGGGTCCGGCTCCGGCATCGGCCGCGCCACCTGACGCATCCGCTGAAAAGCCGAGGCTCGTGGTTTTGCCGTTCCGCAGCCTGAGTGACGATCCGGGCCACAGATATTTCAGCGACGGGCTTGCCGAGGATATCACCACTCAGCTTTCGCGATTTTCGACATTGACGGTCATCGCGCGCCACAACACCGGGCTGGCCCCGAGTGAACCGGGCGACATGGCCCGGATCGGGCGCGATCTGGGCGCGCATTATGTCGTCGAGGGCAGCGTGCGCTGGATCGGCGCGCGGGTGCGGATATCGGCGCAGCTGATCGAAGTGGCGTCGGGGGCGCAGATCTGGGCGGAACGGTTCGACCGGCAGCCGCAGGATCTGTTCGAGGTTCAGGACGAAGTGACGGGCCGCATTGCCGCCGCCCTTCCGGGCCGGTTGCAGGACGATGTGGCGGAACGTGCGGCGCGAAAACCGGTCGACAGGCTGAAGGCCTACGAATTGTTGCTGCGCGGCAAGGTGCTGCGCGACAGTCTCAGTCTTGCGGGCAACCAGCAGGCCCGCGGGCTGCTGGAACAGGCGTTGGAGATCGACGAGCGTTTGGCGCGCGCGCATATGTATCTGTCCGATACCTATGTTGTCGAATGCTGGTTCGGCGTGGGAGACGCGGCGGCGCGCGCGCTGGCGCTACGCCATGCGCGCCGGGCCGTGGCGCTCGACAGCACCGATGTCTACATTCAGGACCATCTGGGATTTGCCTTTCATTGCAACCAGATGTGGGACGACGCTGAGATTCAAATCGGCAAGGCGCTGGCAAAGATCGAGAACGAAATCGAATCCAAGGCCTGGTGCGGCTACGCGTTGTTGATGTTCGGGCAGCGTGACCGCGCGCGCGCCGTCATCGGCGAGGTTGCCGAACGTCGCAGCACCCTGCCTGCCGCCTTCGACTGGATATCGGGGCAGTTGCATTCCTTGGACGGACGGTATGAAGAGGCAGCAAGCGCGCTGATGGGTGAGGCGCTGCTGAATGCCTTGGCGCACGCCTTTCTGACCGGTGCCTATGCCCGGCTTGGCCGGCGGCAGGATGCCGAACGGTCATTGGCCGAGTTCGTGACCGTGCGCCAACAGGAATTGTCCGGGCATTTCGACGGCAAATGTCCGGCCACGGTCAAAGCTCTGGCCGGCGGATACCAGGGCCTGTGGCGCAGACAATCTGACTGGGATCATATCGCGGAGGGGCTGCGCCTGGCGGGGTTACCGGATTAGTGGGGATCGACCGCTAGACCTTCTTGATCGGCACGCCATATAGCTCCAGCTTGTGACCCTTCAGCGTATAGCCCAATTTCCGCGCGATACGTTCCTGAAGCGCTTCGATCTCGGCATCGACGAATTCGATCACCTCGCCCGACTGCATGTCGATCAGGTGGTCGTGGTGGTCGCGCTCGGCATCTTCATACCGGGCCCGGCCATCGCCAAACTCCAGCTTGTCAAGAATGCCCGCCTCCTCAAAGAGCTTGACGGTGCGATAGACGGTGGCGATCGAGATATTGGGATCACGGGTCGAGGCGCGGGCGTAGAGCTCCTCGACATCGGGGTGATCTTCGGCCCCCTCCAGAACCTGCGCGATCACACGCCGCTGGTCGGTCATGCGCAGGCCCTTGGCCTCGCAACGCGCTTCGATAGTCTCTGGCATGGGCCCCCCCGTCATGGTCTGGCCTCAGGGTCTAGCCGATTTGGCCCCCGTGCGAAAAGCCCCGATCTTGGCTGACGGTGTCAGGAAACGCGCCGCCAGACACGTGTGGGCAGATCAAGCGCAAAGATCCCCTCAAGATCGCGATAGCCCGGTTCGACCTTGCCGCCCGAGACCAGAATGTCGTCGCCCACCTGTTCCGCGTCATGGCGATGGATCCAGCCCGGAGTTTCGCCGGTGGTGGCAATGCGCGCCATACTGAAATCATTGAGCGACAGGCGCAGCACCTGGGTTTGGTTCGTGTCGCGCCGATCCTTGTAGCCGAGGCTGCCGATCAGCCAGATGTGATCGCCGACCAAGGTGGTGCTGTGGAAATCCGTGGGCGGGAAGATATCCTGCGGGTAGAGGAACACTTGCGCGCCGCCCTGACC
Source organism: uncultured Nioella sp. (assembly GCA_963975135.1). Taxonomy (GTDB): domain Bacteria; phylum Pseudomonadota; class Alphaproteobacteria; order Rhodobacterales; family Rhodobacteraceae; genus Alterinioella. The sequence continues at coordinate 8,173 of CAXBGQ010000098.1, forward strand.
GTCCAATACCACGACATCATTGTAGATGCAGAAATCCGGATCGTAATGGTCCTCATGCTCGCCCGCGATCAGGACAAGGCGGCCATCGGGCAGGCGGGTGGTCGTCCTGCCAAAGCGCTGGAAGGACCAGACCGGGCTCTCATCTGCGCCGGGACAGCCGGAGTTGTTAAGAAAGACCCGGCGCGCACCATAGGCACTGCGGCCGGTGCGGATCTGATCCAGCAAAAACGGCGCATCGCACGGTTCAGGGTTGGAGGCACCAAAGCGCGGCAGCATTGCGGCCCCGACACTCTCAGGTGTTACCTGTGGATCGGGGATCAGTGCGGCACCGGTCGCGTGGGGAAAAAGCTCTTCCTCGAACTGCGCAAAGGGCGGATCGTAGCGGCCCAGAATTGCGGCCATTTCCTTGCTCTGGCAGGATGAAGCGGCAGAGCTTTGGTAGCTGTGAACAGTTTCGGAGGACGGCGTCCGGAACGTCTCTGTCGTGGTCCGGAACTCGGCACCCGCATCAAGCAAAAAGCGCGCGACTTCAAGGTTGTCTGCATCCACGGCCCGTTCCAGCAGGGTCGTGCCATCGTGCAATCCGTTCACGCCAAACCCCTCGGCCACGCGCATCCGGGCCGCGTCCAGCGCCGCCCGGTCGCCATTCAGGGCTGCCATGACGCTGCGCGCGATATCGGGGTCGGCGGCGGTCATATATCGAGATCGGGCTCACGGCCCAACCGGTTTGCCAGCCGCGCCACCGTCAGCCCCTGCACGATGATCGAAAACACCACAATCAGATAGGTCGCGCCCAGGATGATCGGTTTCCATTCACTGTCAGGCAGCGACAGCGCCAGCGCGACCGAGATACCGCCCTTGAGCCCGCCCCAGGTCATGATCGGGATCACGCCCGCCGAAAAACTGCGGAACGGGCGCAGCAGCAGCACCGGCACCGCGACCGCCACCAACCGCGCCGCCAGCGCCAATGCGATGGCGGCAAGCCCGGTCAACAGCACATCGCCGGAAAACACCACGGCAAAGACCTCGATCCCGATCAACAGGAACAGGACCGCGTTCAGGATCTCGTCGATCATGAACCAGAACGCATCGACATATGTGCGGGTCTCCTGGCTCATGCCGCCCTTGGGGCCGGTATGGCCGATCAAGAGCCCCGCCACCACGGCCATGATCGGGGCAGACACCTCGAGCCCGATGGCAAGCTCATAGCCGCCAAAGGCAAGCCCGAGCGTCAGCAGAACCTCAAGCGAGGGGTCGTCGATCCGGCGCATCACCCGGAAGGTGAGCCAGCCCAGAGCCGCGCCCAGAACAGCCCCGCCAAGCGCCTCTTTCGCAAAGAGGCTCAGCGCCCCGGCCGCGCCACCGCCGCCATGTGCGCCGGGATCGGGAAAGGCCAGCCCGACCAGAACCAGAAACACGACATAGCCGACGCCATCATTGAAAAGGCTCTCGCCCGCGATCTTGGTTTCCAGCGTTTTCGGCAGGTTTGCCTCACGCAATACACCCAGAACCGCCACCGGATCGGTCGGCGTGACGATGACGCCAAAGACCAGCGCAATCAGCAGCGGCATTCCCGTCAACCAGGAAAACCCGGCCCCGATGATCAGCGTCGACAGGGCTACGCCAATGGTCGCCATCAGCGCCACCACCGCCCATTCGGCGCGCAGATCCTCGATCTTCACATGCAGGGCCCCGGCAAAGAGAAGCAGGCCCAGCATCCCCTCCAGCAGTGCCTCGGAAAAATCGATCTCGGCCACCATGTCGCGGATCGCATCATCGATGCCGAACCCCGGCATCACCAGATCCAGCCCCAGCACCGCCAGCGAGGCAACCAGCGCCACGATCAGGATGCCGATGGCCGCGGGCAGGCGCAGCACCAGATAATTGATCGCCCCGAACGCCCCGGCCAAAACGATCAGAAGTGAGGTGATTTGCAGCAGGGACATGGGTGGCGGGCCTTTTGGGACGGGGCAAGCTCCGGTTAGCACAACGTGCGTTGCCTTGACACCCGCCACGGGGCCGGGCTTTGTCACGCGCAGGGCCGCAGATGAGGCGATTATGCCACGCAAGGACAGCATTGATAGCTTCG
>CAXBGQ010000099.1:0-10209 GCA_963975135.1 uncultured Nioella sp.
CGATTTCAGCGAGACCGACCGGGTCGAGGCTGCGGATATGCCGGAACTGGAACGGTGGGTTCTGCACCGGCTGGCGGATCTCGATCACGTCGTGCGCGACGGCTATGCCCGGTTCGATTTCCAGGGTGTGTTCCAGGCCGTGTTCACCTTTGCCACCAGCGATCTCAGCGCCTTCTATTTCGACATCCGCAAGGACGCGCTCTACTGCGATGGCGACACGCTGAACCGGCGTGCCGCGCGCACCGTGCTGGATCTGGTGTTCCACCGGCTGACGACATGGCTGGCCCCGGTGCTGGTCTTTACGATGGAGGAGGTCTGGCTGGACCGCTTCCCCGGCGACGAAAGCTCGGTCCACCTGGTCGATTTCCCCGACACCCCCGGCGAATGGCGCGATGAGGTGCTGGCCGCGAAATGGGCGCAGGTGCGCCGCGCGCGGCGCGTGGTGACGGCGGCGTTGGAAATTCAACGCCGCGACAAGGTCATCGGAGCCTCGCTGGAGGCCGCACCGGTGGTTCATATCCGCGATACCGAGATGCTGGCCGCCCTGCGCAGTGTCGATTTCGCCGATATCGCCATCACTTCGGCCATCAGCCTTTCGGGTGATCCGCTGCCAGCCGAAGCATTCCGTTTGCCCGAGATTGAGGGTGTGGGCGTGGTGTTTGAAACCGCCGATGGCGAGAAATGTCAGCGTTGCTGGAAAATCCTGCCCGATGTGGGAACACATGCCCATGCCGGTGTCTGCGGGCGCTGTAACGCCGCGCTTGGCTGAGGTGCCAAAGGGGCCGGCTCCATAGCTGTGCCGGCCCTTGGTGCATCTGCGCAGGTCCGGTTGCGCATTGCCCAATCGGGACAAGACCGTATCTTTGCGCGATCAAGCAACAGGATTTTGAATTCATGAACGATATTTACGAGCCGCCCGCCATCTGGACCTGGGACAAGGAAAGCGGCGGCCGGTTCGCCTCGATCAACCGGCCCATCGCCGGGGCGACGCATGACAAGGATCTGCCGGTCGGCAAACATCCCTATCAGCTCTATTCGCTGGCCACGCCCAACGGGGTCAAGGTCACGGTGCTGTTCGAGGAATTGCTGGCGGCAGGCCACGCCGCCGAATATGACGCCTGGCTGATCGATATCGGCGAGGGCGAACAGTTTGGCTCGGGCTTTGTCGAGGTGAACCCCAATTCCAAGATCCCGGCGCTGATGGACCGCTCGGGTGAGCGGCCCTTTCGGGTGTTTGAATCGGCGGCGATGATGCTGCATCTGGCGGAAAAATTCGACGCCTTCCTGACGGCACCCGAGGACCGGCCCGAGATGCTGTCCTGGCTATTCTGGCAGATGGGGTCGGCACCCTATCTGGGCGGCGGATTCGGTCATTTCTACGCCTATGCGCCGGAAAAATGGCAATACCCCATTGATCGGTTCGCGATGGAGGCCAAGCGCCAGCTGGATGTGCTGAACCGGCATCTGGCGGGGCATGACTGGATGGCGGGTGGCACCTATACCATTGCCGATATGGCGATCTGGGCCTGGTATGGGCAGCTGGTTCTGGGGCGGCTCTATAGTGCCGCCGAGTTTCTGGACGTGACCAGCTACACCCATGTGGTGGACTGGGCCCAACGCATCGACGCGCGCCCTGCGGTGCGCCGTGGCCGGATGGTGAACCGGACCTTTGGCGACCCGGCGATGCAATTGCATGAACGCCACGATGCCGGCGATTTTGACACGCAGACGCAGGACAAGATCGGGCCAGAGGCGTGAAGGCAGAGATCGAAAGCCCCGTCGGTACGCTGATCCTGTCGGCGGCGGATGGGGCGATCACCTCTGTCGATTGGGGTCACACACCCAACAGCGATGCAGCACCCGTATTCGATCAGGCCCGCGCCGAGCTTGCCGCCTATTTCGCGGGTGACCTGACTGCGTTCACCCTGCCGCTCGCCCCCGGCGGCAGCGCTTTCCAGCAGGATTTCTACGCCGCCCTTTGCGCCATCCCCTATGGCGAAACCCGCAGCTATGGCGACTTGGCAGCCGAGCTTGGTGTCAGCGCGCAGGCCATCGGGCAGGCCTGCGGGGCCAATCCGATCCCGATTTTCATCCCCTGCCACCGGGTTCTGGGAGCGGAGGGGCTTGGCGGCTATTCCGGTGCGGGCGGGGTCGAAACCAAGGTCGCGCTGCTGAAGCTGGAAGGCGCGGCGTCGCTCTTGATTTGAGCACTCCGGTGGCGATGGAAAAATCTTGCAGAAGATTTTTCGGAGAAATCCTTCTTTCAAGAGTTTTTGGCGACGGGCCAACTGATTTTTGCGTCCGCTGCACGCATGTCGCCCTTGGCGCGGTCAAAGCGCAGATAGGCCAGCGCGCGGCCCCCCGATTGGGTAAATAACGTGCCCGCCGGTTTCCCGCTGGCAAGGATCGCCGTCCCGACCGGTGCGGTGCCGTCGATCGCAACTTGCGCCAGCCCCTTGCGCAGCTCGGTCTTGTGCTTCATCCGTGCGGTCACTTCCTGACCGACATAACAGCCCTTGCGATGATCGACGCCCGCCAGCCGGTCAAAGCCCATCTCGAGGATATAGCTTTCATCGGGGATCAGCTCGATCCCGGTTTCGGGGATCACATGGGCAACGCGCAGCGCATCCCAATCGGTGACCGTCGCGCCACCGGCGATGCCATAGGCCCGCCAGCCCAGGCCGGGATGGCGTGGGTCGGTAAAACTGCCATCGGGGCCATCGCCAAGCCCGCGCGCAACCGGCAAGGCCGCGTCCGTGATCTGCACATCGGCGCGCAGCCGATACATGCTCAACCGTTGCAAAAGACTTGCGGCAAGATCGGTCTTGACGTCCAGCAGAATGTCGTCGCCCCGATCCAGCAGGAAAAAATCGGCGAGATACTTTCCCTGTGGCGTCAACAGAGCCGAATAAACAAGGGTACCGGGTTGCGCGTCATGGGTTACCAGCCCTTGCAGGAAATGGCGGCAATCCGCCCCGGTCATGCGCAGGACGGTGCGGTCGGGGGCTGCTTCTGCGGACATGGCCTGACGGCTCCTTGGGGTGGCTATGGCGACATATAGCCGGGTGCGCATCAGACAACCAGTGCAAGCGGGCCGGGGCACCGATTGACCCCGGTCAGGGGTCGCGTTACCGATTGGGCCAGAGCGCAAAAAGGGACGTGTCATGAGCCTTGCAAACGGTCGCCACTACCTCGCCATTCCGGGCCCCTCGGTCATGCCCGACCGCGTATTGCAGGCCATGCACCGGCCCGCGCCGAATATCTATACCGGGCCGCTCATCGAGATGACGAATGGCATTGTTCGCGACCTGAAAGAGGTGGCGCGCACCGGCCATGATGTGGCCATTTACATCGCCAACGGTCATGGCGCGTGGGAGGCGGCGCTGAGCAACACCATGTCGCGCGGCGACACGGTTCTGGTTCTGGGAACGGGGCGGTTCTGCATCGGGTGGGGGGAACTGGCGCAGGGGCTGGGGTTGCATACACAGGTGATTGATTTCGGCTATCGCAGCCCCATCGATCTGGACCGGGTGGTAGAGGCGCTGCGCGCCGATACCGGCCATCGGATCAAAGGCGTGCTAGCGGTTCATGTCGATACCTCCAGCTCGGTCAGAAACGACATTGCCGGGTTGCGGCGCGTTTTGGATGCGGCGGGGCATCCGGCGCTGCTTTTCTCGGATAACATCGCCAGCCTGGCGATAGATGAATTTCACATGGACGCATGGGGTGTCGATGTGATGGTGGCGGGGTGCCAGAAGGGGCTGATGGTGCCGCCGGGCATGAGTTTCGTGTTCTTCTCGCCCCGCGCCGATGCCGCCCGCGACCGGGCCGATTGCGTGACGCCGTATTGGGATTGGCGTCCACGGGCCGCGCCCGAAGCCTATTACCAGCATTTTTGCGGCACCGCGCCCACGCATCATCTGTATGGGCTGCGGGTGTCGCTGGACATGATCCTGAGGGAAGAGGGGCTTGCGGCCGTCTGGTACCGCCACGGAGTGCTTGCGCGCGCCATCTGGGCCGCGGTCGAGGCCTGGGGGCAGGGGACCGAGATCGGCCTCAATATCGCGGACCCGGCGAATCGGTCGCATGCCGTGACCACGGTCCGGATCGGGGGCGCATATGGCACCCGGCTGCGCCACTGGATGGAGCGCGAGGCCGGGGTGACGCTCGGCATCCCTCTGGGGGCCGCGGCGGAAGAGGAAAACGGCATCTTCCGCATCGGTCATATGGGCCATGTCAATGCGCAGATGATCATGGCCGTTTTGGGCAGTCTTCAGGCCGGGATGATGGCCTTGAAAGTGCCGCATGGACCGGGCGGGCTGGAGGCTGCGGCGGCGGTTCTGGCGGCGGGGTAGGCGCGGCGTCCGGTTCGCATCGGCTTGATTGGCCGCGATCTCGGGCTTTGGATATTTGAGGCGCAAAGAAGCCAGGGGATCCCGTGCCTGTTGCTACCTGCGCGCCGCTTTCAAGGCATCAGGCAGTGCGGCGGCGAAGGCGGTCAGATCCGCGTCGCGCCCGCAGGAGATGCGGATGCAGCGATCTTGCGGGGCGGTGAAAGGCATGCGCACGAAGATGCCCCGGTCGATCAGCCCGGCCAGAACGGTGCGCGCGAATTCGCCGTTTTGGCCGCAGTCGATGGTAACGAAATTGGTGGCCGAGGGTAGCGGCGTCAGGCCGTTTTCACGGGCAATCGCGGCGATGGTCTCCCGCGCGGCGGCGATCCGGGCGACGGTTTCGGCAAGATAGGTTTGATCGGCCAGCGCGGCGAGGGCTGCGGCCTGCGCCACCCGGCCCATGCCGAAATGATTGCGGATCTTGTTGAACCCGTTGATCAGATCGGCCTGCCCGATGGCATAGCCCACCCGCATTCCGGCCAGCCCGTAAGCCTTGGAAAAGGTGCGCATGCGGATCACGCGCGCATCGGACGGGTCGAGCGGCGGGATGGCATCAGGCGGGGCGGTGTCGGAATAAGCTTCATCGAGGACCAGCAGGCAACCGGGCGGCACGGCGGCGATCATCGCCTGCACGGTCGCGGCGTCATGCCAGCTGCCCATCGGATTGTCGGGATTGGCGAAGTAGATCAGCTTGGCCCCCGTTTCCCTGGCCTGTGCGATCAGCGCCTGCGGGTCTTCGTGGTCGCCCGTGTAGGGCACTTTGTGTAGCACGCCGCCAAAGCCCGCGACATGGTAGTTGAAAGTCGGGTAGGCCCCGTCCGAGGTCACCACGGCATCGCCCGGGCTCACCAGCATCCGCACCAGATAGCCCAGAAGCCCGTCAATGCCCTCGCCCACCATGATGTTTTCCGGCGCGATGGCGTGGTGGGCCGCCAAGGCGCTGCGCAGGTCATGCGCCTCGGGATCGCCATACATCCAGGCGTCTTTCGCGGCCTCTGCCATCGCGGCGATGGCGCGGGGCGAGGGGCCAAAGACGCTTTCATTTGCGCCGAGCCGGGCGGTAAAGGCTGACCCGCACGCGCGTTCCTGGGTTTCGGGGCCGACAAAGGGGACGGCGGCGGGAAGGCTGGCGACGAGCGGGGTGTAATTTGGGTCAGACATGGGGGCCATGAATGCGCGGATGCGGGATTTTGCGCAAGAGATTTGTAAATTTGGCGCGCTGTGCCATGCGGGCGGTGGACCGGTTGGTGCGGTGACGGAGTCTCAAAAACGCCGCCCCAAGAATCGCGGGGCGGCGCAGACCGTTCAGAAATCGACCGTGATCACCCCACCTCGGCCAGCCGCGCCAGCGCGGCCTTGATCTTGCCCTCTTCCTCTTCGCGCGCATCCAGATTGGCTTGCGTTTCCTCGACCACTTCCGGCGGCGCGCTTGCGGCGAATTTGGGGTTGTTCAACCGCCCCCGCAATCCACCCAGTTCCTTGGCCAGCTTGCCCAGAACCTTTTCCAGCCGCGCCTTTTCCTCGGCCACGTCGATCAGATCGGCAATCGGCAGGCCAAAGACGCCGCCCTCGACCGCGATGGTCGCGGCCCCCTTGGGCATTGCCGCCACCGGATCGACCCCGACCACGCGGGCGATGCGCAGGATCATGGCCTCGTTGCGGTCCCAGGCGGCCTGGCCCTTCGCGTCCAGTTCGGCCTGCAACAGCGGCACTTTCAGGCCCGCCGGCACATGCATCTGGGCGCGGACGGATCGGATCTCGTCAATCAGCGCGATCACCCAGTTCATCTCGCGATCGGCCTCGGCATCGACCAGTTCCAGCCCGTATTCCGGCCAATCGGTATGCACCAGCAGCTTGTCGCGCTTCGCAATCTCGCCCCAAAGCTCTTCGGTAATGAAGGGCATGACAGGGTGCAAAACGATCAGACATTGGTCGATCACCCAGGCCATGGTGGCGCGGGTTTCTTCGATTACGGCCTCGTCGCCCGAGAAGAAAAGCGGCTTGGCAAATTCCAGATACCAGTCACAGACCTTGCCCCAGGTGGTGGCATAAAGCCCGTTCGCGGCGTCGTTGAACCGGTAGGCATCCAGCGCCTCGTCATGGGCCACGCGGGCGCGGGCGACCTCACCCACGATCCAGCGGTTGACGGTCTGGGTAACGCTGGCAGGGTCGAAACCGGGCACCGGCTTGCAGTCGTTCATCTCGGCAAAGCGCGCGGCATTCCAGATCTTGGTGCCGAAATTGCGGTAGCCCTTGATCTTGTCGACGCTGAGTTTCAGCACGCCGCCAAGCGCCGCCATCGAGGCATTGGCAAAGCGCAGCGCGTCGGCCCCGAATTCATCCACGATCTCCAGCGGGTCAATCACATTACCGGTGGTTTTCGACATCTTCTTGCCCTTCTCGTCGCGGACGAGCTGGTGCAGATAGACGGTGTGAAACGGGTTTTCGCCGACCACGGCCTGGCTCATCATCATCATCCGGGCGACCCAGAAAAACAGGATATCCTGGCCGGTGATCAGCACATCGGTGGGGAAGTATTTCTGCGTGCTCTCATCCCAATTCGGCCAGCCAAGCGTGCCGATGGGCCAGAGGCCGGAGGAGAACCAGGTGTCGAGCACGTCGGGGTCGCGCCAGACGGGGTAAAGCAGATGGGTCGGATCCTCGTCGCTCATCTCATAATCGGCGAGGCTCTTGGCCAGCAGTTCCAGCGCCGCGTTGCGGTCGGCCACTTCGACAATCCGGGCATGGTTGAGCGGCACGGGCAGCGTTGCCAGCGTGTCCTTGAATTTCTCGACGACATCGGCCAGCGCCGCGCCGCATTCGGCGTGTTCCCCGGCATGGACCATGTGGTCGGTTGTCAGCAGGCGGCCAAGCTCGACGATATCCAGTGCGCCGTCGTTTTCGTCGTCTGCATAACCGGGTGCCGAGAGGTCCAGCCCATACCAGACCGGAACCTGATGGCCCCACCACAATTGGCGCGAGATGCACCAGGGCTCAATATTCTCCAGCCAGTGGAAAAACACCTTCTCGCCGCTCTCGGGCATGATCTTGACGTCGCCGTTTCGCACGGCATCCAGCGCCGGGCCGACGATCTTGTCGGTATCGACGAACCATTGATCGGTCAGCATCGGCTCGATCACGACCTTGGAGCGGTCGCCAAAGGGCTGCATGATCTTCTTCGCTTCGACGTAAGGGATGGTCTCGGTGATCTCTTCGCCGGTTTCCTTGTTCTTGCGGGTCACCGCGTGGGTGACGGAAAGCCCTTCGGCGTTGATCTGCTCAACCACCCGTGCCCGCGCCTCGAACCGGTCCAGGCCGCGCAATTCGTCGGGCACCAGGTTGAGCGTATCGACCTCGACCCCGGTCCAATCGGCCCCGTTCGCGATCTCCTGCGCGCGCGTCGCGGCCTCGGCGTAGGGCGCGCCGTCGGCCCGCATGGCCCCGCGCGTATCCATCAGGCGATACATCGGGATAGTGCCGCGCTTGGCGACTTCGTAGTCGTTGAAATCATGCGCGCCGGTGATCTTCACGGCACCCGATCCGAAATCCTTGTCCGGGTATTCGTCGGTGATGATCGGGATCAGGCGGCGATGTTCCTTTGGCCCCACCGGTATTTCGCAAAGCTGGCCGACGATGGGGGCGTAACGCGCATCGGTGGGATGCACCGCAACCGCGCCGTCGCCCAGCATGGTCTCGGGGCGGGTCGTGGCGATCGAGATATAGTCGCGGGTTTCGCGCAGGGTGACATTGCCGTCCGCGTCCTTCTCGACATAGTCATAGGTCGCGCCACCGGCCAGCGGGTATTTGAAATGCCACATATGGCCGTCAGTTTCGATATTCTCGACCTCAAGATCCGAAATGGCGGTTTCGAAATGCGGGTCCCAGTTCACCAGCCGCTTGCCGCGATAGATCATACCCTTGTCATACATATCGACAAAGACCTTGATCACGGCGTCGTGGAAATCGGGGCTGTTCTCATGGCCGGTGCGCGGATCGCCCGCCGCGCCGGCCATGGTGAATGCGTTGCGATCCCAGTCGCAGGAACAGCCCAGGCGCTTCAGCTGCTCGACAATCGTGCCGCCATATTTGCCCTTCCAGTCCCAGACCTTCTCCAGGAATTTCTCGCGCCCCAGATCGCGCCGGCCCGGTCCGCCCTCGGCCGCCAGCATCTTTTCGACCTGCAATTGCGTGGCGATGCCGGCATGGTCCTGACCGGGCTGCCACAGCGTGTCAAAGCCGCGCATCCGGTGCCAGCGCACCAGGATATCCTGTAGCGTGTTGTTGAAGGCATGGCCGACATGCAGCGCCCCGGTCACATTGGGCGGCGGGATCATGATGGTGAAGGTTTCATCCCGGCTGGCATTGGCACCCGCCGCAAAGGCCTTGGCCTTGTCCCATTTCGCCGAAATCCGCGCTTCGGCCCGGCCCGCATCAAAACTCTTTTCCATCGCCCGCATATCCCGTTCTTCAAGTTCAGCGTGACTTAACGGACCTGCGCGCAAAGGCCAAGACTGCCCGCGCCGCGATTTCATCTTGTTTGGACCTCTGGACAGGCGCGGTGCGCTTGATACCTATGGGGCAGGTGAAGTCACGAGAGGCAGGGATGCGACATTTCGGAACCAGCCAGCCGGTGACGCGGTCCGGGGATGCGCCCTTGGTGCGGGATGCGACGTCGCATGGCGGGTAACCTGAGCATATGGCAGCGGCTGCGCGGATTTCGCAGTGCCGCCCCACCGCCACGCCGGCCCGACGCGCCCGCACCGCGCACCCATGTGGTGCTGCTCGATGGCACGATGTCGAGCCTCAAGCGCGGCTGCGAGACCAATATCGGGCTGATTTATCGGCTGCTATCCGAGGTCGGGTCATCGGCCAACCTGATGATCTATTACGAGCCAGGCATTCAGTGGCGCGGCGTGAAGCGGGCGATCGAGGTGATCGCGGGCATCGGCATCAACCGCCAGATCAAGCGCAGCTACCTGTTCCTGGCGCGCAATTACCGGCCCGGGGACCGGATCTTTCTGTTGGGCTATTCGCGCGGGGCCTTTGCGGTGCGTTCGCTTGCGGGGTTGATCGACAAGCTCGGCCTGTTGCGGCCCGCGCAGATCAGCGAAGAGACCATAGCGCGGCTCTATTACCTTTATGAGTGTGACCCTGACGGGCCCGAGGCGCAGGCCTTTCGCGCCGCGCGCTGCCATGAAGAGGCCCCGATCACCATGGTAGGTGTCTTTGACACGGTGCGCGCGCTTGGCCTGCGTTGGCCGGTGCTGTGGCGGCTGGCCCCGCAGGCGCATGCGTTTCACAATCATCGGTTGGGGCCGGGCACGTTGAACGGGTTTCACGCGCTGGCGCTGGATGAAACCCGCGACGCCTATGCGCCGGTGCTGTGGCAGGTACCGCCCGAGCGCGAAGGCGATATCGTGCAGATGTGGTTTCGGGGCTCGCATGGCGATGTCGGCGGCAATCTGGGCGACTGGCACGTGGCACGACCGCTGTCGAATATACCGTTGGTCTGGATGTTGGAACGCGCGGAAAGCTGTGGCATTGCCTTGCCGCCGAATTGGCGCGGGCGATATCTGACCGATCCGGCCGCGCCCTCGATCGGAAACAAGCGCGGATGGGGGGCCTTGTTTCTGTATCGCCATCGCCGCAAACCGGGGCAGGACCAATCGGAACGGGTGCACCCGACGGTGGCCCCATATCTGCGCGCAGCAGGTGTGGCGGTGGACGCAGAGGGGCGGATAGGGTCGTGATGGGTTTCGCCGCGGCGTTGCCGCGCCGACCGCTCGGCGTCTTCGCGCAAGATGGCGGTGCGGAT
>CAXBGQ010000100.1:0-10105 GCA_963975135.1 uncultured Nioella sp.
CTTGGCCCATTTGATGAAATCGGCCACGATCAGGAAATAGCCGGGAAAGCCCATGCGCTCGATAATGCCAAGCTCGAACTCCAGCCGCTCGCGATAGGCGTCCACCGACACCGCATGCGGGATCACCGCGAGCCGCCTCTCCAGACCCTCGCGGGCCTGTCTGCGCAGCTCTTCGACCTCATCATCGGCGAATTTCGGCAGGATCGGCGGATGCGTGCGAGCGCGAAAGGCGCAGCGGCGGGCGATCTCGACGGTGTTCTCCAGCGCCTCGGGCAGATCGGCAAAAAGGGTCGCCATTTCCTCGGGCGATTTGAAGTAATGTTGCGGCGTCAGGCGGCGGCGCGGCTCCTGCTGATCGACATAAGCCCCTTCGGCGATACAGATCAGCGCATCATGCGCCTCATACATCGCCGCTTTCGGGAAATAGACATCGTTGGTGGCAACCAGCGGCAGATCCATCGCATAGGCCATCTCGACATGGCCCTGCTCCGATAGGCGTTCAGCCTCGGGCAGGCCGCCCTCGGTCGGGTGGCGCTGCAATTCGACATAAAGCCGGTCGCCATAGATCGCTTTCAGACGCGCCATAAGCGCCTCGGCCTTTGGCCGCGCCCCCGCGCGCAGAAACCGCCCCACCGGGCCATCCGGGCCGCCCGTCAGACAGATCAGCCCCGCACCATGCGCCTCAAGCTCGGCCACGCCCACATGCGGCAGGCTGCCATCGCCGCGCAGGTAGAGACAGGAATTGAGCTTCATCAGGTTGCGATACCCGGCCTCGTTTTGCGCGAGCAGCACGATGGGCGCGGGCAGGCGCGGCTTTTCGCCCGGCGCGGGCGGGTCATAATCCAGATCCATTTGGCAGCCGATAATGGGCTGCACGCCCGCGCGTGCCGCGGTTTCGGAAAATTCCAGCGCCGCGAACATGTTGTTGGTATCGGTGACGGCAATCGCGGGCAGGCCCATCCCGGCAGAGAGCGCAGGCAGCTTCTTGACCCGCATCGCGCCTTCCAGCAGCGAATATTCGGTATGGGTGCGCAGGTGGATGAATCGGGGGGGGCTGGTCATGTCGGCAGGCTAGCGCAACCCGCGCCGGCCCGCTATGCGATTATGCGCGGATCGGGCGAGGAGCGCCCGGCAACGTAGGGCGAGGGGCGGCGGAAAACTCCGACCCCATTATCGCCCATCCGTTGAAAGTCTTTCCGCATTCTTTCCCGTATCCGCCCTTGCCACAGCGACAAAAAGCCGCTTTCCTGAAGCCAAGACAGGGAATTCGGCGTCGCGCCTTCCGTCGCATCGGGCCGCGCAATTGAGGGCAACGCCCCTCCGACCAGACCGCGACAGAGACCTGCGATGCAAGACACGGTGCGTTTTCACCTGAATGGCCGGCCTGTTGAGGTGACGGGCGCGGCCCCGACGCGAACGCTGCTAGATTGGCTGCGTGAGGATCAGGGGCTGACCGGCACCAAGGAAGGCTGCAACGAGGGCGATTGCGGGGCCTGCACGGTGCTGGTCACCGATGCGAAAGGCAGCCGCGCCATGAACGGCTGCATCCTGTTTCTGCCGCAACTGGAAGGCAAGGCCGTGCGCACGGTCGAGGGCATTGCCGGCCCCGACGGGGCCCTGCACCCGGTGCAACAGGCGATGGTCGACCATCATGGCTCGCAATGCGGGTTCTGCACGCCGGGCATCATCGCCTCACTGGCCGCCGCGCATCTGGCCGGGGCCACCGATTTCGACGACCGGCTGGCGGGCAATCTGTGCCGCTGCACCGGTTATGCGCCGATCATCCGCGCCGCCGAGGCGGCAGCGGACCTGCCGGTGCCGGACTGGATGTCGAAGGATTGGCAAATGGTGCAGGATGCGGCGACCGAGCCGCAAGGCGGCAGCCCCTACAGCCCCACCAATGCCGACGATCTGGCGCAATGGTATGCCGCCCACCCCGATGCCACCCTGATCGCCGGGGCCACGGATGTCGGCCTCTGGGTGACCAAGGCGCTGCGCGATCTGGACCCGGTGGCCTTTCTGGGCGGCTGTGCCGATCTGCGAGAAATCTCTGAAACCGAAGGCGAAATCCGCCTCGGCGCGATGGTCACGCTGACCGACATGCTGCCGGTCGTGGCCCCATACCACCCGTCGCTGGCAGAGCTGTTGCGCCGGTTCTCCTCGGTTCAGGTGCGCAACGCGGCCACGATCGGGGGCAATATCGCCAACGGATCGCCCATCGGCGACAGCCCGCCCGCTTTGATCGCGCTCAACGCCACACTGCACCTGCGCAAAGGCAACACGCGCCGATCCCTGCGGATTGAGGATTATTTCCTCGATTACGGCAAACAGGACCGCGCCCCCGGCGAATTTGTCGAGGCTGTCAGCATCCCGCGCCAACCCGACCGGCTGCGCTGCTACAAGCTCAGCAAGCGCTTCGATCAGGATATTTCCGCCGTCTGCGGCTGCTTCAGCATCACGGTCGAGGGCGGCACCGTTGCGGGCGCGCGCATCGCCTATGGCGGCATGGCGGGCATCCCGAAGCGAGCCTCCCATGTTGAGGCGGCGCTGGTGAGCCAACCCTGGAGCGAGGCCACGATCCGCGCCGCGATGGCCGCCTATGACAACGATTTCACCCCGATGACCGATATGCGCGCCTCGGCCAGCTACCGGCAGGCCACGGCGGCCAATATGCTCTTGCGCTATTTCCACGAGGATCAGGGCGTGGCTGCCAATGTGCTGGAGGTCAGCGCATGAGCGTTCATAAACCTCTACCGCATGACGCGACTCCCCTGCATGTGACGGGGCAGGCGCGCTATGTCGATGACATCCCCTTGCCCGCCAATTGCCTGCATCTGGCCTTTGGGCTGAGCACGATTGCACATGGCCGCATCACCGCGATGGATCTGGACCCGGTGCGTGCGGCCCCCGGCGTGGTTGCCGTCATTGCCGGTGCGGATCTGGACGACATCCCCGATTGCTCGCCCTCCAACAATGATGAACCGCTCCTGTCGGACGGAACCGTCCACTATCTCGGGCAGCCGCTGTTTCTGGTCGCGGCGACCAGCCATCTGGCGGCGCGCAAGGCGGCGAAACTGGCGGCTCTGACCTATGATGAAGCCCCTGCGCTCCTGACCATCGACGCGGCAATGGCCGCAAACAGCCGGTTCGAGGATGGCCCCCGCATCTATGAAAAGGGCGATGTGGACAAGGCGCTGACCCGTGCCGCCCATATCATCGAAGGCCGCATCGAGATGGGCGGGCAGGAGCATTTCTATCTCGAAGGACAGGCCGCGATGGTGCTGCCGCAGGAAGGCGGCGATATGGTCGTGCATTCCTCGACACAGCACCCGACCGAGATCCAGCACAAGGTCGCCCACGCGCTGCATCTGCCGATGCATGCCGTGCGGGTCGAAACCCGGCGCATGGGCGGCGGGTTTGGCGGCAAGGAGAGCCAGGGCAACCATCTGGCGATTGCCTGCGCGCTCGTTGCCCGCGCCACGGACCGCCCCGCGAAAATGCGCTATGACCGCGACGACGATTTCATGATCACCGGCAAGCGCCACGATTTCCGGATTGATTACCGGGTTGGCGTGGCTGAGGACGGGCGGATCGCGGGCGTCGATTTCACGCAAGCCACGCGCTGTGGATGGGCGATGGATCTGTCGTTGCCGGTCGCCGACCGGGCCATGTTGCATTCCGATAACGCCTACCACCTGCCCGCCGCGCGGATCACCAGCCACCGGCTGCGCACCCATACCCAAAGCGCCACGGCCTTTCGCGGTTTCGGCGGGCCGCAGGGTGTGGTGGGGATTGAGCGCGTGATGGACCATATCGCGCATGAGCTTGGGCTGGACCCGCTTGCGGTGCGGCAGCGCAATTATTACGACGATGCGTTCGTGGCGAGTGCCGCGCAGGGGGGGCTGTCTGCCCCCCCCGGCCCCCCCGAGGATATTTCCGGCGCAAAGAAGGCAGGGGCGGCGCACCAGATGTCGAGCGGGACCGGATCGGCGCGGCGTTTTGGCGGGGCGCATTCGCCCGAGCCGATGCCGGGCGGGCAGCAAACCACGCCCTACCACATGCCGGTCACCGATTTCGTTTTGAACGGGTTGACTGCGCAATTGGCGAAGGATTGCGATTATGACGCGCGCCGTGCCGCGATTGCGGATTGGAACGCCGCGCAACCGGTGTTGAAAAAAGGCATCGCGCTGACGCCGGTGAAATTCGGCATTTCCTTCACGCTGACGCATCTCAATCAGGCCGGCGCGCTGGTGCATGTCTACCAGGATGGCTCGGTCCATCTGAACCATGGCGGCACGGAAATGGGTCAGGGGCTGTTTCAGAAAGTGGCGCAAGTGGCGGCGGATCGCTTTGGCATCCCGCCCGAGATGGTCAGGATCACCGCAACGGATACTGCGAAAGTGCCCAATACATCGGCCACTGCCGCCTCATCGGGCACCGATCTGAACGGCATGGCCGTCAAAGCCGCCTGTGACACCATCCGCGACCGGATGGCGGAATTCCTTGCCGCCGAGCATCAGATCACGCCCGCCGAGGTGCGGTTTGCAGGTGGCATGGTGCATGTCGGCGCGCAATCCATCCCCTTTGCCGAGGCCGCGTCCCGCACCTATATGGGCCGCGTCAGCCTCAGCGCCACAGGGTTCTACAAGACGCCCGATATCGAATGGGACCGCATCGCCGGGCGCGGCCGACCGTTTTTCTACTTCGCGCAAGGGGCCGCCTGTTCCGAGGTCGTGATCGACACCCTGACCGGGGAAAACCGCATCCTGCGCACCGATATCCTGCACGATGCCGGATCGTCGCTGAACCCGGCCATCGATATCGGCCAGGTCGAGGGCGGCTTCGTGCAGGGCGCGGGCTGGCTGACGACCGAGGAACTGGTCTGGGACGACACCGGCCACCTGCGCACCCATGCGCCCTCGACCTACAAGATCCCGGCCTGTTCCGACCGGCCCGATATTTTCAACGTGGCGCTTTGGGATGCGCCCAACCCGGTAGAGACCATCTACCGGTCCAAGGCCGTAGGCGAGCCGCCCTTCATGCACGGGATCTCTGTGCTGATGGCGCTCGGCGATGCCATTGCCGCCTGTGGCCCGCATTACCCCGACCTTCAGGCCCCGGCCACCGCCGAGGCAGTGCTGGCCTCGATTTCGCGGGCCCGGTCATGAGCCTCGATCTGGACACCCTGCGCGCCGCGATTGCCAAACACGGGCCGGTGATGCGCGTGCTGATCGTCTCCAGCGCCGGATCGGTGCCGCGCGGGGCGGGCACGTCGATGCTGGTCTGGAAGACCGGGCAGAGCGGCACCATCGGCGGCGGCGCGCTGGAGTTTGAGGCCGTGGCGCAGGCGCGCGCCAGCTATGCCACCGGCGACCGGCTCGACAAAATCGCGCTTGGGCCCGGCCTTGGGCAATGCTGCGGCGGGGCCGTGACATTGCTGACGGAATTGTGGGATGCCACGCGTCTGGCAACGGTGAGCGGCGATTACTACGCCCGGCCCGCGCCGGGGACCGTCACCACCGAGATGCCGCTTAAACTGCAAGGCAAGTTGCGGCAGGCGCGGTCGGGCGCGCGCCCCTTTGCCTGCGAATTGGCGCAGGGATGGGAGCCGTTGGCCCGTCCAAGCCACGAGATCTGGATTTACGGCGCGGGCCATGTCGGGCGGGCGTTGGTCGATGTGCTGTCGCCGCTGCCCGATCTGGCGATCACCTGGGTCGATACCGGGCCCGAGCGGTTTCCGGACCGGCCCCCGGCCCGTATCCTGCCCACGGCTTCACCGGCCACTGCCACCGGCCTGGCCCCCGATCACGCCGAACACCTGATCCTGACCTACAGCCATGAGATCGACCTTGAGATCTGCAACCGCCTGCTGACCCGGCCTTTCGGCTTTGTGGGCCTCATTGGCTCGGCCACCAAATGGGCGCGGTTCCGCAAACGGCTTGCCCAATTGGGCCACACGCCCGCACAAATTTTGCGCATCACATGCCCGATCGGCGATCCGGCTCTTGGCAAGCATCCGCAGGCCATTGCAGTCGGAGTCGCGGCAAGCCTATTGGCGCATGCGCCGGGCATCGCACTCAATCAGCCGCAGGCTGAACATCACGTTTCGGGAGGGGAACGGACATGAACAGGACCATCGCGCGGGGGAACGGACCATGACCGAGACTCCCTTGTTGAAAATCGACGGGCTGACCAAGGCCTATCCCGGCGTTGTCGCCAATGACAATGTCTCGTTCCAGATCATGCCCGGCGAAGTCCATTCCCTGCTTGGCGAAAACGGGGCCGGCAAATCCACGCTGGTCAAGATGATCTATGGGCTGGTGCGCCCCGATAGCGGGTCGATGTCCTTCATGGGCGAGGCCTATGCGCCGCCCGAACCGCGCGCCGCGCGGGCCGCGGGCGTCGCCATGGTGTTTCAGCATTTCAGTCTGTTCGAGGCGCTCAATGTCGCCGAAAACGTGGCGCTCGGCATGGAAAACCCGCCCAAGCAGAGCGCCCTTGCCGCCCGTATCCGCGACGTGAGCGAGGCCTATGGCCTGCCGCTCGATCCCGACCGGCTGGTGGGCGATCTCAGCGCCGGCGAACGCCAGCGGGTCGAGATCATCCGCTGCCTGTTGCAGGATCCCAAACTGCTGATCATGGACGAGCCGACCAGCGTCTTGACGCCGCAAGAGGTCGAGATCCTGTTTCACACCCTGCGCAAGCTCAGCGCCGAGGGCACCGCGATCCTTTATATCAGCCACAAGCTGGAGGAAATCCGGTCACTCTGCGACGAGGCCACGATCCTGCGCCTTGGCAAAGTGGTGGGCGAATGCACCCCGCGCGACACCTCGGCGGCAGAAATGGCCGAACTGATGGTGGGCAAATCGCTGGCCATACCGGCGCGCGCCAATGCCGATCTGGGCGAGGTCATCTTCAAGGTATCGGGCCTGTCGGTCGAGCCCGCCACGCCCTTTGGAACGCCGCTGCGCCATGTCGGGATCGAGCTGCATGCAGGCGAGGTTCTGGGCATTGGCGGGGTCGCCGGCAACGGTCAGGACGAATTGCTGGCCGCGCTCTCGGGCGAGGCCATGACCGCGCCGGGATCGGTGACGCTGAACCACGAAAATGTCGGCCATCTTGGCCCGAATGAGCGCCGCGCGCTTGGCATTCTCTGCGCGCCCGAGGAACGCCTGGGCCATGCCGCCGCGCCCGATATGAGCCTGACGGAAAACGCGCTCTTGACGGCGCGGGTGCGCAAGGGGCTGGACAAGGGCGGCTTTATCGACTGGGCCGCGACGCGGGCCTTTGCCGAAGGCGTCATCGAAACCTTCGATGTGCGCACGCCGGGGCCGGAGAACGCCGCAAGGTCGCTGTCGGGCGGGAATCTGCAGAAATTCGTGGTTGGCCGTGAGGTGATGCAGAACCCCACCGTTCTGGTGGTCAATCAGCCGACCTGGGGCGTCGATGCCTCGGCGGCGGCCGATATCCGGCAATCCATCCTCGATCTGGCGCAAAAGGGCGCGGGCATCATTGTGATCAGCCAGGATCTGGATGAACTACTTGAAATATCGGACAATTTCGCTGCCCTGAACGAGGGGCGCCTGTCCAATGTGCGCGTCACATCGGGCCTGACGATGGAAACCATCGGTCTGATGCTGGGCGGGGCCCATGACATGCACGACCTGAAAGAGGAGGCGCTCCATGCTGGTGCTTGAAAAACGGCCACAGCCGTCACGGGCCTGGATTGCCGCCACGCCGGTTCTGGCCGTGGTGCTGACCATGATCGCCGGCGGGCTGATGTTTGCCGCGCTCGGCAAGAACCCGGTCGAGGCCATTCGCATCATCTTCTGGGATCCGCTCTTTAACGCGCAATTCGCATCCTACGCGCGACCGCAGCTTTTGGTGAAGGCCGCGCCGCTCATCCTGATCGCCATCGGCCTCAGCCTCGGGTTTCGGGCCGGGATCTGGAATATCGGCGCAGAAGGCCAGTATATCATGGGCGCGATTGCCGGGGCCTCGTTCGGGCTGGCCTTCTACCCGACCGACAGTGTGCTGATCTATCCCGGCATGGTGATCGCGGGCGGGTTTGGCGGCTGGCTCTGGGCGATGATCCCGGCGATCCTGAAAACCCGGTTCCGCACCAATGAGATCCTGGTTTCGCTGCTGCTGGTCTATGTGGCCGAGAAATTTCTCGCCTCCGCGGCTGTGGGTTTTCTGCGCAACCCCGAAGGCCGCGGCTTTCCGGGATCGCGCAACCTCAGCCAGATCGAGTCGATGAACAACCCTGAGCTGATCGCGGGCAGCGGCATGCATTGGGGCGTCGTCACCGCCTTTATCGTCGTGATCATGGCCTATGTGATGCTGAACAAGCATATGATGGGCTATCAGATCAAATTGGCCGGTCAGGCCCCGCGCGCGGCCCGTTTTGCCGGCGTCAATCCGACCCGCCTGATCGTGCTCTGCCTCGGCATCTCGGGCGCTTTGGCCGGTCTTGCCGGGATCTTCGAGGTCACCGGCCCCGCCGGTCAGATCTCGATCGACTTCAACGTCGGTTACGGCTTTACCGCGATCATCGTGGCCTTTCTGGGCCGGTTGCATCCGGTGGGCATCCTGTTGGCGGGGCTCTTGATGGCGTTGACCTATATCGGCGGTGAACTGGCGCAATTGATGCTGACCATCCCCGCCTCGGCCATCCAGGCCTTTCAGGGAATGCTGCTGTTCTTTCTGCTGGCGGTCGACGTGCTGTCGAACTACCGGATCAAACTCAAACGTGAGGGGATTGCATAATGGGCATTGATCCGGTCACCCTGATTGCCGCGCTGATCGTGGCCTCCACCCCCATTTTGCTGGCCGCCATTGGCGAGCTTGTGGTCGAAAAGGCGGGCGTGCTCAACCTCGGCGTCGAGGGCATGATGATCGTGGGCGCGATCAGCGGCTTTGCCATCGCGGTCAATACCGGCTCGGCCACTCTGGGTTTCATCGCGGCGGCCGCCGGTGGCGCGTTGCTGTCGCTGATCTTTGCCTTCATCACCCAGTATCTGTTGGCCAATCATGTTGCCACGGGGCTGGCGCTGACGCTTTTTGGTCTCGGCCTGTCGGCCCTTCTGGGGGAAAGCTATTCCGGCATCAGCCCGCCGCCGACGCCCAGTCTCAACATCCCCGGCCTGTCCGACATACCGGTGCTCGGCCCCATCCTTTTCGCCCATGATGCCATCGTTTACCTGTCGATCGCGATTGTGGCAGGGGTCTGGGCGATGCTGAAATACAGCCGCATGGGCCTGATCATCCGCGCCGTCGGCGAAAGCCACGATGCCGCCCACGCGCTTGGCTACAAGGTGATCCGCATCCGGGTGCTGGCGATCATGTTCGGCGGGGCCTGTGCCGGGCTTGGCGGGGCCTATCTCAGCCTGGTGCGGGTGCCGCAATGGACCGAAGGCATGACGGCGGGTGCCGGCTGGATCGCGCTGGCCATCGTGGTCTTTGCCAGCTGGAAACCCTGGCGCGCGTTGCTTGGGGCCTATCTCTTTGGCGGCATCACCGCGCTGCAACTGCGGCTTCAGGCAGCAGGCATCGATATCCCGGTGGAGATACTTGCCATGAGCCCGTATCTGATTACCATTCTGGTTCTGGTGATCATGTCATCGGATAAAAACCGCGCCGCGCTGAACGCGCCTGCCGCACTTGGCAAGGTGTTTCATGCCACAGGCTAGGAGAGACCATGACCCGCAGCGATGTCCTGCACATCCTCGACGGCACCGACGTACGCCATGGCCGCCATGTGGCGCTGGCGCTCAATGCGCTGATCCTGCTGTCGGCGGTGGCCATCGCGATCGAGACCATGCCCGGCATGTCGCCTGGCCTGCACCGCGCGTTGCGGGTCATCGAAGGGGTCATCCTGCTGGTGTTTCTGGTCGAATACCTGACCCGTGTCATCTGCGCGCCGCGCCCCTTGCACTATGTCTTCAGCTTCTGGGGGCTGGTCGATCTGCTGGCGGTTCTGCCCGCGATGGTGCTGCTGCAGCCGCAATGGGCCACGATCAGGGTGCTGCGCCTGATCCGGCTGGTGCGGCTTTTGAAACTGGTGCGCAGTTCGCGCGCGCTGGACCGGATGGGCCGCGCGATG
>CAXBGQ010000101.1:0-10098 GCA_963975135.1 uncultured Nioella sp.
TCCCGGCGATCCTCTATTTCACCTCGATCTACTTCATGGTCGATCTGGAGGCCGCCAAACTGGGCATGCGCGGCATGCGCGAGGATGAGCTGCCCAAGCTCAAAATACTGATCCGGCAGGTCTATCTCTTTATCCCGATCATCATCCTGATCGTGGCGCTCTTTATGGGGTATTCGGTCATCCGCGCAGGCACGCTGGCCACTGTTGCCGCCGCCGTGGTCAGCTGGCTTACGCCGCACCGGATGGGGATTGCCGCCATCCTCAAGGCCTTCGAGATGGCCGGGATCATGGCGATCCAGATCATCGCCGTCGTCGCCTGCGCGGGCATCATTGTGGGGGTCATTTCGCTCACGGGTGTCGGGGCCCGGTTTTCATCGCTGCTGCTCGGTCTGGCCGAAGCCAGCCAGCTTCTGGCGCTGTTCTTTGCCATGTGCATCGCGATCCTTCTGGGCATGGGCATGCCGACAACTGCGGCCTATGCGGTTGCGGCCTCGGTCGTGGCACCGGGCCTGGTGCAGCTTGGCATCCCGCAGCTGACGGCGCATTTCTTTGTGTTCTACTTCGCGGTGGTCTCGGCCATCACGCCGCCCGTGGCACTAGCCAGTTACGCGGCGGCGGGCATATCGGGAGCGAACCCGATGGAGACATCGGTGGCCTCGTTCAAGATCGGTATCTCGGCTTTCGTGGTGCCCTTCATGTTCTTCTACAACTCGGCCATCCTGATGGACGGCACCTGGCTCGAGATCCTGCGCGCGGGCCTGACCGCCACTTTCGGCGTGTTCCTGCTGTCCTCAGGCGTGCAGGGCTGGTTCATGGGGGGACGCATAGCATGGTTCATGCGGGTCGCGGTCGTCATCGCCGCGCTCTTTATGATCGAAGGCGGGTGGGTTTCCGACCTGATCGGAATCGCGGCAGCCGTGGCCATCTTCTTTGTGCAGAAACTGTTCCACCCCGCCCCGGATGCCACATTCGATGTGCGCGGCGCGGACTGACCGGCGCAAAGAGCAATACAAAGGGCCGCCCCATGATCCGGGCGGCCCTTTTGTTTTGGCAATCCGTAAAACGAAAAACGCGCCCCTTCAGGGCGCGATTTTCACCAAAGGCCCCAAAGGGCCAGGATCGCTATCAGGCGGCTTCGGCCTGATTGCGGCGTTCGCTTTCCTCACGGCTGAGCGCAACCGACGTGCGCACCCCGTTCGACACAAAAGCCATCAGGCCCGACACGACACGTTCATTCGGGTCGATCCCGGCACAGGACAGCACTTCACGGCCATCACGCGACCGTGCCCAACGGGCGATCTGATCGGGCCCGTTGCCATATTTCTTGTCATCTGCAATGGCGTCATCCAAGGCTGCCAGAACCACCGCCGCGAACAATTTGCGCGACCGTTGCCCTTGCTCAAAGTTGAATGCCGTTCCATCAACGAAATCTCTCATTTCGTCGTCCTTCTTATTGCTCTTGCATTTCCGGCGTGTCGCTCGTTAAGACCACATCCTGACCGATTCGTGTGTGCAAGTTTTGCATATGTGGTATGCATAAATTGCATGGCTGGTTAACGAACTGCCCAAGTTCGGGTGTATTGCCTCCTATCCAAGCGGCAGATATAGGTTCGGCCAGAAAAATCTCAACCTTTTGCCACGGAAATGACACATGCCCAAAATCAACGGCAATGAAATTCGCCCCGGAAATGTTCTCGAACACAATGGCGGCCTCTGGGCGGCCGTCAAAGTCGATCACGTCAAACCCGGCAAGGGCGGGGCATTTGCGCAGGTCGAAATGAAGAACCTGCGCAACGGCTCGAAACTCAACGAACGCTTTCGGTCGGCCGACAAGGTCGAAAGGGTGCGGCTGGAACAGAAGGACCAGCAATTTCTCTACGAAACCGACGGCATGCTGGTGTTCATGGACACCCAGACCTATGAGCAGATCGAGCTGCCCTCCGATCTTCTGGGCGACCGCCGCCCCTTCCTGCAGGACGGCATGACCATCGTGGTCGAGTTCTACGACGATGAGGCGTTGAATGCGACCGTGCCGCAGAAAGTGACCTGCAAGATCGTCGAAACCGAACCGGTGGTGAAAGGCCAGACCGCGGCCAACAGCTTCAAACCGGCGATCCTGGACAATGGCGTTAAGATCATGGTGCCGCCGTTTGTGGGACAAGATGAGATGATCGTGGTCAATACCGAGACCATGGATTATTCCGAACGCGCCTGAGGCTTGCCGAAAATCCTTGGCCAAGGATTTTACCCCGGAAAAGTTTTCCTGAAAACTTTTCCGGTCCCGCGCCGCCAGGCCGGTCATCCATCAGATCAGCGTCGCCCGCCCCAGGGCGATTGCGGCCCCGACCCGCGCCTCTGCCCGGCGGGCGGGATACGGGTCTGGCCGGTCACATCGGGCGCGGAGGCCTCGGGCCGGGTGCCCTGCCGGTCGCGCGGCACGCGATAGCTGTCCTCATGCGGTGGGTGGCCGTGGGTTGCGCTCCAGAAGGCCGGTCCGCCGCGTTTCAGCCATAGTGGAAGCGCCAGAGCGACACCCGCCACGAACCCGCCCGCATGCGCCCAATAGGCGACTCCGCCACCGGCCGCCTCGCCCGCGGTTCCGTTGACCAATTGCAGCCCGAACCACAGGCCAAGCAACAACCAGGCGGGTATCGTGATAACCTTGAAAAAGAAAAACAGGATCAGCAGCAGATCAACCCTGGCGCGTGGAAACAGCAGCAGATAGCCGCCCATCACGCCTGCGATTGCACCTGAGGCCCCGACCATAGGCACCGCCGAAGACGGATCGGCCAGCATCTGCCCAAACGCGGCCGCGACACCACTGGCGAAGTAAAAGATCAAAAAGCCGACATGGCCCATCTGATCTTCCATATTATCCCCGAAAATCCACAAAAACAGCATATTGCCCGCCAGATGCAGCCACCCGCCATGCAAGAACATCGAGGTGAAGATCGTCTGCGTTTGTTCGCCCTGGCTGACCAGCCGAGGCACCAGCCCCCAATCGGTGTAGAACGACATCAAAAGGTGCGGCTGATCTCCGATACCGGGGAAATAGCTGAGGAAAACGGCGATATTTGTTGCGATCAGCGCCCAGGTGACAAAGGGCGTTCGTTCCGAACGATTGTGATCGCGCAAGGGCAGCATGGGTTCAGATTGACGCCATGGGGCCCAAGGTCAAGGGGCGATCAATCCTCAAGCTCATCTGTCGCCAGCGCGATACGGATCTCGCGGCGCACCAGTTTGCGGATATTTCGGGTGATGCGTTTGCCCATTTCGCCCTGCAACTCCTGGCGCACCACGTCCGAGATGATCTCGCGCAGCATCTCTTCATCGACAATCGAGACCTCGTCATCGGGAAAGCTGAACGGGGATTCACCCAAATCCTCAACCTCTGCGCCGCGACCAGTGTCGTCCGGCGCGTTCTGATCGTGCTGCGGCTCCGGCTCAATTGCGTCATCAGCCAGTAGATCGTCCGCCGCTTGCTCACTGTCGGCAGGTGCCTCGGCCTCGCCAACGCCGTCGACCTGCGCAACGGCGCTCGCGTCGGTTTCGCTCGGGTCGGCCGCGGTATCTGACATCACACCGGCAACGGCCATTTGCGCGGCGCGCGCCTCGGCCAGCTCCATCGTCGCAACGGGCGGCTCTTCATCGGGAACAGCACTATTCCCTTCTTCCGGCTCGTATTCGATCACGCTTCTGGACGACCGGATGAACGAAGGCGGTGCTTTGTCCTTTGCCTCGGCCATGGGTTGAAATTCGTCGGCGTGGTCCGCAGGTTTCGGCGCGCCGGCCACGGCTTCCGCGGCCAAGGCGGGATCGCCCGCCGCCTCTTCGGTCAGGTCTGAGGGCAGAAACAGACTTTCCTCATCCTCCCTGGCCGCACCGGTAACAGATGGCTCTGCCACAAGATCCGGCGCGGGTTCGGCCGGTGCCTCCCCTTCCTCCCAGATATCGGCCTGCAATTGCGGATCGAGATTGGACTCGGAGCCTTCGTCGCCCCACAGTTCTTCAGCCCAATCACCTCCGTCACCACGCGGCAGTTCGCCCGCCTCATCCGAAAGGTCGTTTTGTGCCGGAATGGGCACCCAGGGGTCTTCGGGATCGGTCACGCGCAACGCGGGCGTCAACACCAGCTTGTCAGCCGCAAGTGGCGGCTCGTTCCTGTCCGCATCCTCAACGTGGGGCTGATGCTCGGTAACAAGCCTGCGAATGGAGGACAGCACATCCTCTATCTCGTCCGATTTTACCGGGTTTGCCGGGTTTGCCATCGTGTCGCCACTCCATATTCGCAACGCCTGCCCGCGCGCATAGCCTTATTTTAGAGGCAGGATACAGGCGCGACGGCTTTCGCACAATGGATAGCTAAATTTGAGGCGGTTTTGACCGGGCTTACTGATCGCGGCCCAACCGGTCCAACACCGCATCCAGCCGCGCGCCGCGCACGGTGGGCGATCTGACAGGCGCACCCGAAACGGCATCAGAATAGGCGGTCACGTCATATTCGGGCACATCCAGCCCCAGACGCTCCACAGTCAACAGCCCCATCGCCGCCAACAGGCCATAGCTTGCCTGATAAAGCACGCTCTGCGCCTCGATCAGGCCGATCCGCGCATCCAGCAGGTCCTGTTCGGCATTCAGCACATCCAATGTGGTTCGCGCGCCAAGCGAGGCCTCTTCCTGCACGCCCTCAAAGGCCAGCCGGTTGGCCCGGATCTGCTGTTGCGAGGCCTCGATCGACGCCGACGCGATCGAAATCTGGGCAAAGGAATTGCCGATCTGCTGGCCAACCTGGCGCACGGTCTGGTTCAATTCCGACTGACCGGCATGCAGCGTGGCCAGCGCAATACGTTCATTCGAGGCCAGACGACCACCGGCATAGAGCGGCTGCGTCAGGCTCAATGTCAGCGTGCCGCTGGACGGGTCGTTGCGATCTGCGGGGTCGAAGCCCAGATCGGCGCGCAGGCTCAGGTTGGGGCCGTAATCGCTGCGCGCGGCGGCAAGGTTCAGCTCATCGGCCCGCTGACCATTGCGCCCGGCCTGGATCGACGGATGGTTCTGGCGCCCGATTTCAAGGGCTTCTTCACTACTGGCCGGCAGCGACGGCAGAGGGCCGGGGCCGGCCAGCTGGTTGGGGGCGCGGCCCACAGCCAGGCGAAACAGTTCGGTGTTGATCACCAGCGATCCCTGGGCCGAAACCAGATCACGCCGGGCCCCCGCCAGCCGCGCTTCGGCCTGGGCCACATCGGTGCGGGTGTCTTCGCCAACTTCAAACCGGTCGCGCGCGGCACGCAGCTGTTGCGTGATCACACGCAGATTGCTTTCGCGCACCGACACGACCTGCATATCGCGCCAAACCTGCATATAGGCGGTGACGGCATCCAGCAGCACCTGCTGTTCCAGCCCCACAAGGGATTGACGCGCCGCAAGAACCTGCTCGCGCGCGGCATCGCGCAACAGCCGTCTGCCACCCCCGTCGTAAAGCAGCATCTCGGCGGTCAGGCTGATCCGGTCCATCTGGCCGGTGCTGGGTGTGGTCCAACGCGATGTCGCCACGAAATTGATCACCGGGCGCAACCCGGCAACCTGCTGCGCCACACCTTCATCCTGCAACCGCAGAAGATATCGGTTCTGATCCAACAGGTCCGAATTGCGATAGGCATCCGCCATCGTATCGGCCAGCGTATCGGCCTGCGCCTGAATCGCGGGGCCGACAAAGACCGCCAGCGCCGCTGCCGTCAGGATTGAGAGGATATTGTTGCGCATAGCCATGCCCCCGGTTCACACCCGTTTCACCGGGATTTTCACTCTATAAAACGAATTCTGCGTCTTTGTGAAAGCCGGGCAAAACAGGTGCCGCGGCATTAAACGCCATACGCCAGAAAACCTTGCCATCCAACTTATGCCCGATCCGGCATTCGCCAAGGGCACCGGTCATAAAAATCGCCGCGATGCGCCCGCCATCCTTGAGCTGATCCAGAATCGCTGCGGGCACATCCTCGACACCGCCCTCGACACAGATCACATCAAAGGGCCCGTGTTTGGCGCTGCCCATCGCCAGCGGCCCTTCGATCACGGCCACATTGTCCACTCCTTGAGCGCTCAGGGCTTCCTGCGCCTCGGCGGCCAGGCCCGGCACCTCTTCGATGGCCACAACCGCTTCGGCCAGCCGCGCCAGCAGGGCCGAAGAATACCCAAGCCCCGGGCCCAGATCGAGCACCATCTCATCGGGTTGAATATCGAGCCCATCGAGCATCTTGCCCATCGTGCGCGGTTCCAGCACGACACGTGCGCCGTCCAGAGTGACGTTTTCGCCCATATAGGCCACATCGCGCAGCGCGTCAGGCAGATAAGCCTCACGTGCGACGGTCAGCATGGCCTCGATGATATTGAACTTGGTGACATCCTGCGGGCGAACCTGCGTATCAACCATCATGGTGCGAAGGGCGGTGAAATCCTGCATGTTCTGACCCGAGGTTTTGGTGGCGTTCGTGCCGTCATGCCACAGGTGCCCGGGCAGGGCAACGGACAAGCCGCCGCGTGGCGTTCCGGGGCGCAAACCGTGACCCGAATGCCCGCGCATCAACCCTTGCACCCCGCCCCGGTTTGCGGCTAAACCGCGCCAGACCACCGGTCGGCGAGTTGGCGGAGTGGTTACGCAGCGGATTGCAAATCCGTGTACACCGGTTCGATTCCGGTACTCGCCTCCATTCCCCACTAAACCAGCGGCTTAGCTTCAACGCCAACAGGGGATAAGGACGCAATCTTGGGCGCAGGTACAACAACAACCGGCGCACAGATCCTGACCTGATGACCTGGTCGGGCGGGCCATCCATTTCATATTTTCTGAAGTTAAGTTCACTTCTTTGAATTTGACTGACGCTGTCCTGCGGCCCATCCTGCGCGCGACCTCTGCCCCCCAAAGGAACGCGCCATGGCCCCGACACAGCTGAACCTCATTGCCGGTGACTGGATGCCGGGTGCCTCCGAAATCGAGAACCGCAACCCTTCGGATCTCAGCGACCTGGTTGGCGTCTTCGCACAGGCCAGCGCCGATCAGCTGGAGGCGACACTGGATCAGGCCCGCATAGCGCAGGGCCAATGGGCCGCCTACGGGATCGAGCGCAAGCAGGCGGTGCTGATGGCCATCGGCTCTGAGCTGTTGGCTCGCGCCGAGGAACTGGGCACGCTTTTGAGCCGCGAGGAAGGCAAGCCATTGGCCGAGGGCAAGGGCGAGGTCTATCGCGCCGGTCAGTTTTTCACCTATTACGCCGCAGAAACCCTGCGCCAGCTTGGCGAGAACGCCGATTCTGTGCGGGCCGGCGTCGAGATCGATGTGCGCCGCGAGCCGGTGGGCACGGTCGCGGTGATCAGCCCCTGGAACTTCCCCACCGCGACCGCGTCGTGGAAAATCGCGCCCGCGCTTTGTTATGGCAACGCGGTGGTGTGGAAACCCGCCAATATCCCCCCCGCCTCTGCCGTAGCTCTGGCCGAAATCATCAACCGGCAGGATATTCCCAAGGGGTTGTTCAGCCTGGTGATGGGGTCGGGGCGCGACATCGGGCAGCGGCTGGTCGAAAGCCCCAAGGTCAACGCGATCTCCTTCACCGGCTCGGTGCCCGTGGGCAAGGGCATCGCCATGGCGGCCATTCAGAATTTGACCAAGGTGCAGATGGAGATGGGGTCGAAAAACGCGCTGGCCGTGATGGAGGATGCCGATCTTGATCTGGCGGTAAGCCTCGCGCTTGCCGGGGCCTTTGGCAGCACCGGCCAGAAATGCACCGCCTCGTCGCGGCTGGTGGTGCATGCCGCCATCCATGACGCCTTCGTCGAAAAACTGGTGGCGGGCACAAAGGCGATGCAGGTCGGTCACGCGCTGGAACCCGGCACCCAGATGGGCCCTGTCGTCAGCGAAACCCAGCTCACTGAAAACCTGGCCTATGCCGATCTGGGCAAGACCGAAGGTGCCGAACTGGCCTGTGGCGGCACCCGGCTCGATAGGCCCCATGAGGGGTATTACATGTCGCCGGGCGTGTTCCTGAACACCACCAACACCATGAGGATCAACCGCGAAGAGATGTTCGCGCCGCTGACCTCGGTGATCAAGGTCGGCAGCTATGACGAGGCGCTGGCCACGGTCAACGACACCAATTTCGGCCTCACCTCGGGCATCGTCACGACATCGCTTGCCCGCGCCACACATTTCCGTAGGAACGCGCGCACCGGCGTCGTCACCGTCAACCTGCCCACGGCGGGCACCGATTACCACGTGCCCTTTGGTGGGCGCGGCGACAGCTCGTATGGCCCCCGCGAACAGGGCCGCGCGGCCGCCGAATTCTACACCACCGTGAAAACCGCCTATATCAGCGCAGGCACGCCATGATGCATGACCGCCCGGAACCAAGGCGCGCCCTGCGCGCCGCCGGGCAGCGCCCGACCGCCCCTCGGGCGGGCGCTCCTGCAAAGTTTCACTTCCTGCAATCGGCGGCAGTGGGCGGCACCATAAAGCGTTTCCATGCGATCTTTGCGCGCCCACCCGCGGTCGGGCACCACCCGGCTCACCTATTCGCAACCGGAGGCCCCACTTGACCCATTTTCGGATCGATTGCCTGCAATACAACAACTGGTCGGAAAAGGTCTTTCGCCAGTTGCGCCAAGGCGGCGTCGATGCCGTGCAGGTCACCATCAGCTACCATGAAAACTTCCGCGAAACGGTGCTGAATTTCGAGAAATGGAACCGCTGGTTCGAAGAGTTCCCCGATCTGATCATGAAGGGCCAATGGGCCAGCGATATCGACATCGCCCGCGCAACCGGGCGCACCGCGATCTTCTTCGGCTTCCAGAATCCGGCCCCCATCGAGGATGATATCGGCCTGGTCGAGATCCTGCACACGCTCGGCGCGCGCTTCATGCAGCTGACCTATAACAACCAGTCGCTCTTGGCTACCGGCTGCTACGAGGCGGAAGATCCCGGCATCACCCGGATGGGCCGGCAGGTGATCCGCGAGATGAACCGCGTCGGGCTGGTGGTCGATATGAGCCATTCCGCCGACCGATCCACCATCGAGGCCGCCGAATTGTCAGACCGCCCCATCGCCATCACCCACGCCAACCCGCATGCCTGGCAGCCCGCGCTCAGGAACAAGCGCCACGATGTCATTCGCGCTGTGACCGAAACGGGCGGCATGTTCGGCTTTTCGCTCTACCCGCATCACCTGAAAGGCAAATCCGACTGCACGCTGGAAAGTTTCTGCCGGATGATCGCCGAAACCGCCGGGC
Source organism: uncultured Nioella sp. (assembly GCA_963975135.1). Taxonomy (GTDB): domain Bacteria; phylum Pseudomonadota; class Alphaproteobacteria; order Rhodobacterales; family Rhodobacteraceae; genus Alterinioella. Next base: position 9,277 of record CAXBGQ010000101.1, read on the forward strand.
GGTATGGCGCAGAGCATTTGGGGATCGGCAGCGACCTGTGCCAGGATCAGCCCGACAGCGTGGTGGAATGGATGCGCATGGGCCGCTGGACGAAAGAGATCGACTATGGCGAAGGATCGGCCGCCGCCCCCGGTTTTCCGCCCATGCCCGGTTGGTTTCGTGACAACCGCGATTTCGGCACGATCGAGGCCGGGCTGCGCGCCACCGGCCTGAATGCCGAGGAGGTCGCGGGCATCATGGGCGGCAACTGGTATCGGTTCTTCGCCGAAAATTTCACCCCGAAAGGATAACGCAGATGCGCGACCCGGCCCCCACCCGTTTCCCCCTGCGTCCGCCCGAACAGGTGATGCGGCTGTCGCGACTCGGATCACTGCACCAATGCCGGCTCAGCTTCATGCGTGTGCTGACGCGGCGCATGGCGACCGAAGGCTGGCGTTTCACGCGGCCGGTGTTCAATATCGGTAACGATGGCGTCGGCCACGCCGTCTATTCCGCCACCGGCCCGGAGCGCACCTATTCGCTGGTGGCCTTCGCCCATGACCTGCCGCCCGAGATGCGCTCGGACCGGGTGATTGCAACCGCCTGGGACGCGACATTCACCCTGTTTGACGGGGTGCCGGACGCCGCCGATATCGACCGGCTGTCAAAAAACGTGCCGCTACAGGAGGCAGGCCGCGTCACCGAGCGCGAGATATCGGTGTCGCGGGCCAATCGCTCGGTGCGGCTTTGGGAACATTTCGTCGACGCATTGGCGGCGGGCCAGCAACCCGATCCCCGGAAAACCGCCGCCGTCGGCTACCTGATGCGCACCACCGCCGTCTA
>CAXBGQ010000102.1:0-10060 GCA_963975135.1 uncultured Nioella sp.
GTTGAAGAGCGCCGTGCGCGCGCCGCCGATATGCAGATATCCAGTGGGCGAGGGCGCGAAACGGGTCACGGGGGCGCGGGTCATGGGCGGGCCTTTCGGGATGCGCGCGGGCAGGCGCGTTAAGGAATTGGAAACCATGCAGGCGCAATGCTGCGTCATGGGGTGTTTAGGCAAGGCCGGAAAGGGTGGCAAGGGTGCGCCTTATAAGCCTGATGAACGCGGTCCAGCAGGGCCAGCGCGGGGTGTTGATGCCCTGGTCTCCGGTGGCGATGGGCACCGGTGTGCTGCTGTATTTCTCTTTGCCGTTCGAGCCCACGCCCTTCCTGCTGGCCGGGCTGACGGTTTTGGCGTTCTTGCTGGCCTTGGCGGGCTGGCGGCGGCGCGAGATGCTTGGCCCTGTTTCCATGGCGCTTTTGCTGGTGATTGCGGGCGTCGGCATCTCGGCGGCGCGCACCGCCTATGTTGCGAGCCCGGTGCTTGGCTTTCGCTATTACGGCCCGATCGAGGGGCGGGTGGTGATGGTCGACCGTTCGGGCAGCGACAAGCTGCGTCTCACGCTCGATCAGGTGGTGCTGTCGCGGATGGATCCGGCCCGCGTGCCGCGCCGCGTGCGGGTGTCGCTGCATGGCGATCAGGGTTTTCTTGATCCGGTTCCCGGCGCACGGGTGATGATGACAGGTATGCTCAGCCCACCCGCAGGCCCCGGCGAGCCGCGCGGCTTTGATTTTCAGCGCCACGCCTGGTTTCAACAGATCGGGGCCGTCGGCTATACGCGGGTTCCGGCGCTGTTGCTGGCCCCGCCCGAACCCGGCGCGATGCCGGTGGCCCGTCTGCGCGCCACCATCAGCCGGGCCATTCAGGGCCGCATTCCGGGTGAGGCCGGGGCCTTTGCCACCGCCGTGCTGACCGGTGACCGCTCGGCCATCAGCCAGGAGGTTCTGACTGCGCTCCGCCACTCGAACATCGCCCATCTCCTTGCCATTTCCGGGCTGCATATGGGGTTGCTCACCGGGTTCGTTTTTCTGTGTTTGCGTGGTGGTCTCTCGCTTATTCCGGCGCTGGCGCTGCGCATCCCGACCCGGAAACTGGCCGCTGTCGGAGCCCTGTTCGCGGGCGCGGTTTACCTGGCGCTCTCGGGCGGCAATGTCGCCACCGAGCGCGCCTATATCCAGGTCGCCGTGATGTTCGTGGCGGTGTTGCTGGACCGGCGCGCCGTGACCCTGCGCTCGGTCGCCATAGCCGCGATGATCGTGTTGGCGCACCGGCCCGAGACACTGTTGGGACCGGGGTTCCAGATGAGCTTTGCCGCAACCACCGCGCTTGTGGCGGTTTTCAACGCACTGAAACACAATGAATTTCTGAAGTCCCTACCAAAATGGACACGCGGGCTTGTGGCGTTGGTCCTGTCCTCGGTCGTGGCCGGGGCCGCCACCGCGCCCTTCGCCGCGGCCAGCTTCAACATCATCGCGGTCTACGGGTTGCCGGCAAATCTCCTGAGTGTGCCGGTCATGGGGTCGGTGGTCATTCCGGCAGCGGTCGTGGCGCTTCTGCTTTGGCCCTTCGGGCTGGAGATGCTGGCCTTGCGCGTGATGGAGGCGGGGTTGAACTGGATCATTGGCGTGGCGCTCTGGGCTTCGTCGCAACCAGGTGCGATCCGCCCTGTTGCGATGCCGCCGGGGGTCGTTCTGGGCCTGATTTCGGGCGGCATCTTGTTGGTCATCTTGTGGCGGGGGCGGGCGCGTCTGCTGGGGCTCGCCCCGGTGGCGGTGGCTCTGATGATCTGGGCGAGTGTGGACCGGCCAGGGGTGTTGATCTCATCGTCCGGGCGGCTGGTGGGGATCATGGAAAACGGAGACCGCAGCCTCAGCCGAGCGCGCGGCGACGGATTCGTTGCGGGGCTCTGGCTGGAAAATGATGGCGATTTCGCTGATCAGGCAGAAGCAGCCGCGCGGCAGGCATGGCAAGTCGATGGCGCGGGGGCGGTGGCGCAGGTGGCGGGCGGCACGCTTTGGCATGGGGTCGGTGTCCGGGCGGCGGCAGAGATTGCCGATGCCTGCGCGCGCCATACATGGGTCGTGACCCCCGAGGAAATCCCGCCCGAGCTCGCGGCGCAACAGGGCCTGCCGGTTGCCGCCCCTGCCGGGGCCGCGCAGGCCCGGGCAAGCGGGTGCATCCTGATCGGGCCCGAAATTCTTCGCGACACCGGATCCATCGCATTTGTCGAGGGGGCTGGCGGGCTCACCGTGCAAACGGCCCGCGCACGCCAAGGCAGGCGGCCCTGGGTGCCGCGGGGGCGCTAAACGTAAACGTCGATCGGGCCGAGGACGGTGTTTTCAATCCATTGAAACCGCCGGAGGAGGGGCCGCCAGAAAAAAAGCCTCAATAGCTGCGGATCAGACCCACCAGTTTGCCCTGGACCTTGACCTGATCGTCGCGCAACATGCGGGTCTGATAGGCCGGGTTGGCAGCCTCCAAAGCGATCATATTGCCCTTCTGGCGAAACCGTTTCAGCGTCGCCTCATGGCCTTCGATCAACGCCACGACGATGTCGCCGTTATTGGCGGTCGGGCCTTCCTCGATCACCACGATATCGCCTTCGTTGATCCCGGCCTCGATCATCGAATCGCCTTTGACCTCCAGCGCGTAATGCGACTTTCCGGCCCCCAGCATCTGCTGCGGCACCGCGACATGGGCGGCAACCTCGCTGATGGCCTCAATGGGTGTGCCCGCCGCGATCCGGCCCATCACGGGCAGTTCGGTGGCATAAGCCCCGGACACCGGCAGCGCGCCCTGCGGTGGGTCACTGCGGCTGCCTTCGATCACGCGAGGGGCAAACCCACCCATCTTCGCTTCAAGACTGTCGGGCAGTTTCACGATCTCGATGGCGCGGGCGCGATGCGCCAAGCGGCGGATGAACCCGCGTTCTTCCAGCGCCGTGATCAGCCGGTGAATGCCGGATTTCGAGCGCAGATCCAGCGCTTCCTTCATCTCGTCAAAAGAGGGCGGCACGCCATCGCGCTGCACACGTTTGTGAATAAGCTCCAACAGGTCCAGCTGCTTCTTGGTCAGCATCGTGGGTACCCCCCTCAATATCCTCATCGTTCAGGGTATGTTCTACCCCTGTTCCCCCTTCGTGTCAACGCATGTGACCTAAAGGGCCAGGATATCCACAGGGCTGCCCGCCCTGAGCGGCCCCTGTCCGGCGGGGCGCACCATCAGCAGGTCGGCCTCGGACAGCACCGTCAGCAGGGCGCTGTCCTGACGTGTGGCGGGCGTCACCCGGCCATCCGCCCCCATCCGCGCCCGCATGTAATGCTCGCGCGGGCCGTTTTCGGGCATATCGACCGCCACCGGGGCCTGTCTGCGAGGCGCGGCGGCTTTGCCAAGGCCCAGGTAGGCCCGGATCATCGGCAGCAAAAAGACATGCGCGCAGACCATCGAGGAGACCGGATTGCCGGGCAGACCCAACAGCGCCGCATCCCCCATCCGCCCGGCCATCAGCGGTTTTCCGGGGCGCATCGCAACCTTGTAGAAACTCCGCTCCAAGCCTTCGCCAAGCGCCACCTGACCGACCAGATCGTGATCGCCCACCGACGCGCCGCCAATGGTCACGATGATATCGGCCCCGTCGGTCAGAGCCAGAACCGCGCGCAGGCTGTCCTCGGTGTCACGCGCAATCGGCAACAGGCGGGCTTCTGCCCCCTCGGCCTCGACCATCGCCTTCAGCCCGTAGCTGTTGGAGGCGATGATCTGATCGGCGCGCGGGTCCTCTCCGGGCTGCACCAGTTCATCGCCGGTGGCGATCAGCGCCACCACCGGTTTGCGCGTCACGGGCAGGGTGGGCAGGTTCATCGCGGCCGCCAGCGCGATATCTGCCGGGCGCAACCGACGCGGGGCGGGCAGGGTCTGGCCGATGGTGAAATCGCCGCCCGCGGCCCGGATATTGGCACCGTCCCCAAGCCGGTCGCCAAGCGTGATCCGGTCGCCTGCGCGCGTGACATCCTCCTGAATGACCACGCGGGTGGCCCCTTCGGGCACCGGCGCGCCGGTAAATATTCGCACCGCTTCGCCGCGCGTGACGGTGCCGCGCCAGACATGGCCCGCCGCCGCTTCGCCGATCACCCGCAGCGATCGCCCCGGGATCACGTCATCCTCGGTCACCGCATAGCCATCCATCGCCGAGGAGGCAAAAGGCGGCTGGTCGCGGGTGGCGGCCACCGGGCGGGCCAGCACCCGGCCTGCGGCGTCGGCCAGTGCGACCTCCTCAATCTCCAGCGGGTCGACCAGATCGAGGCAAGCGGTCAGGGCGTCGGCAACCGGGATCATGGTGCCACCGCCGCGATCTGCGCGGCCTCCCATTCGGCATATGTTTGGCCGTCGGGGCGTTTCCAGGAGGTGCGGCCATTGGCCGACCGCCCACACACAACCGCGGCGACGGCAGAAGGGGCTGAAAACGCGAAATCTTCTGCAAAAACAGCGCTATCCCTCGACACCTGGATAATTCCACTGGCAATCAGATCTGCGTGGATCTTCGAGTAGCTGGTCTTGTTTGAGAGGTCTCCCACCCATTCCGGGCGCACCTCCGATCCGGCCTGCACCACCATTTCACCCGCGATCAGCAAGGCGCGGGCCGTGATTCCCTGGCGCGGCAGGGTGAGGGTAAACGCGACGCCGTCGCCCGATGCCGTGTCCGGAGTAATCTCAACCGCCCTGATCGCCCGTCGCCCGGTTTGAAACAGATCGACCCGGATCGCGGGCAGAACCATATGCAGGATGTCCAGAAACCCCTCCATATTGGAGACCGCCGCCTCATTCAGGCTGGCGCGCGGTGGCGCGTTGCCGTTTTCCAGGCGCATCGCGCCCGCCTGTAAAGCGGCCTCAACCAGCCGACTTTCGAGGTATTTCACATGCGCCTTGTTCAACGCATCGCCCGTCGCGGTGATGATCGTGGCCTGATCCCACCAGTCTTTTCCACGCGCATGTTGGGCAAGACGGACCGCGACATCTTCGGCCTCACCGATATAGGCAAGCGGGCCATCGTCATCGGAACCGATCAACAGATAGACGCCGGTTTGACTGGCCTCGCCCCGGCGCAACCCCTCGGCCAGCCTTGTGCGCGGGATGCGCAGGACATGGCCGGTCCAGTTGAAGACCTCCGCCGTCAGCATCCCCTCGGGGTTGCCATCGACAAAGAAGAGCTCCAGCGCCCGGCCCCCGGTCATGCGGTGATCCGCCCCGATTTGCCGCCATCCTTCAGGATCACACGGATCCCCTCGATCTGCATCTTCTTGTCGACCGCCTTGACCATGTCATAGACGGTGAGCGCGGCGGTTGAGACGGCGGTCAGCGCCTCCATCTCGACCCCGGTCTGGCCGCCGGTCTTGACCGTGGCCGTGATGCGGATGCCGGGCAGATCCGGATCGGGGATCAGATCGAGCGCCACCTTGGTGATCGGCAAAGGGTGGCAAAGCGGGATCAGATCGGCGGTTTTCTTGGCCGCCATGATGCCCGCCAGACGCGCCACGCCCAGAACGTCGCCCTTTTTCGCGGTGCCCTGGGTGATGATCGCCAATGTTTCCGCCGCCATCACGACCGCGCCTTCGGCCACCGCGATGCGCGCCGTCACCGGTTTGTCCGAGACATCGACCATATGCGCCTGGCCATCCTTGTCGAAATGCGTCAGGCCCGCCATCAGTTGCCCGCCACCAGCGGGTTGGCCAAGAGCCGCCGCGTTGCATCGGTCACGTCGTCCTGGCGCATCAGGCTCTCGCCGATCAGGAAACAGCGCGCGCCATAGCGGGCAATCTCGGCCAGATCATCGGGCGTGGACAGGCCGCTTTCGGAGACCACCAGTTTCTCGCCGGGAATGCGCCGCACCAGATCCTTGGTCACATCCAGCGAGGTCGCAAAGCTGTTGAGATCGCGGTTGTTGACGCCGATCATCTCTGAATTGAGCAGCAGCGCGCGGTCCAGTTCCGCCGCATTATGCACCTCGATCAACGCATCCATGCCCCAATCGGCCGCAGCCGCCTCCAATTCGGCGGCCTGGGCATCGCTGACGCTGGCCATGATGATCAGGATGCAATCGGCCCCAAGCGCGCGCGCCTCAGTCACCTGATATGGATCATAGAGGAAATCCTTGCGCAGAACCGGCAGACCAACTGCCCCGCGTGCCGCGACCAGAAAACTGTCATCGCCCTGAAAGGACGGCCCGTCGGTCAGCACCGACAAACAGGCCGCACCGCCAAGTTCATACGCCCGCGCCAATGCGGGCGGGTCGAAATCGGCGCGGATGAGGCCCTTGGAGGGGCTGGCCTTTTTTACCTCGGCAATGAGGCCATAGCCTTCACGCGACGCATCGCGCAGGGCGCTGATGAACGGACGAACGGGCGGCGCGGCGCGGGCCTCGGCCGCGACCGCCTCGGGCGGGCGGGCGGATTTGCGGGCGGCGAGATCCTCCAGCTTATAGGCTTTGATCTTGTCGAGAATACTGTCGCTCATGTCAGCTCCGGCGTGGTCCAGTTGAGGGGCGCGTGCCCTTTGCTTTCTAACCAGTTATTGACCCGAGAAAAGGGGCGTGAGCCGAAAAACCCGCGCCGTGCCGACAAAGGCGAGGGGTGGGCGGTCTCGATTTTCAGGTTTTTTGTGGCGCTAACGCCTGTCGCGGCCTTTTGCGCGGTGGCCCCCCACAGCAGATAGGCGCGTGGAGTATCGGACAATTTCTCCAGCACCTGAGCGGTCAATATCTGCCAGCCCAGTTTGGCGTGGCCCTTGGCGTCATGGGCCGGCACCGTCAGGATCGGGTTCAGCAGCAAAACGCCCTGCGCGGCCCAGAACCGGAGATCGGCATTGGGCGGGCAGGATCCCAGATCGTCGGTCATTTCACGGTAGATATTGGCCAGGCTACGGGGCAGGGGCCGGACATCGGGTTCGGCGGAAAAGGCCAGCCCATGCGCGTGGCCCGGTGTCGGGTATGGGTCTTGTCCCAGGATGACAACGCGGGTGGCGGCGGGCGGGCAGGCGGCAAAGGCGGCAAAGACCTGATCGGGGTCCGGCAGCCAGGGGCGGGGATCCGCGGCAAGGGCGGCTTCGATCCCCGGCAGGGTGTCGGTGAAAAACGGCAGGTCGGCCCAGGGGCCAAGCGGGGAAAGGTCAAAGCGCATGGGGTCAAGCGTGGCCCGCAGCGCAAGAGGATGCAAGAGGAGGAAGGCTTTTCGAAAAGCCTTGGTCAAAGGCCTTGGAAGGCCTTTTGCGACGCGGTTTCGAAACCGCGTTGAAAAGCCGCTTCGAAGCGGCTTTCGCCTCACCCCTGCGATGTGACCCTTGCCAAGGTTTCAACCGCCTTCAGCGCCGCGCCGCTATCGATGCTTTGTGCTGCCAGTTCAACGCCTTGACGTAAATCGGTCACATTGTCCGCTACCAAGAGCGCCGCCGCCGCATTCAACAGCACGGCATCGCGGTAGGCTCCGCCTTCGCCGGCCAGAAGCGCGCCGAAAGCCTTGCCGTTTTCCTCGGGCGTGCCGCCCAATATGGCCTCGAACGGATGGGTCGGCAGACCGGCATCGGCGGGCGTGATCTCAAATTCCTCTATCGCACCGTTTCTCAACGCCGCAACCGCAGAGGGCCCGGCGATTGACAGCTCATCAGTGCCGTCCGATCCATGCACCAGCCATGCGGCCTCGGAGCCCAGTTCCCGCAGCACTTCGGCCATGGGCCGGATCAGCCAAGGCGCAAAGGCTCCGGTCAACTGCCGTTTCACGCCCGCCGGGTTGGTCAGCGGCCCCAGCACGTTGAAAAGGGTCCGGGTGCCAAGCTGTTGCCGCGTCGGCATCACATGGGCAATCGCGGGGTGGTGTATCGGGGCCATCATGAAGCCGATCCCGGCCTCGGCCAGGCCGCGTTCCACCACATCCGCGCCGACCATGACATTGATCCCCAGAGCCCCAAGCGCGTCGGCGGCCCCGGATTTCGAACTGAGGTTGCGATTGCCATGTTTGGCCACCGGCACACCCGCCCCCGCGACCACAAAGGCGGTGGCGGTCGAGATATTGAGCGTGCCCTTGCCGTCGCCCCCGGTGCCGACAATGTCCATGGCACCGATGGGTGCCGTCACGGGCACGCATTTGGCCCGCATCACGCGGGCGGCCGCGGCGATCTCATCCACGGTTTCGCCGCGCACCCGCATCGCCATCAACATGGCACCGATCTGGGCATCGGTGGCCTCGCCTTCGAACAGCAGGTCAAAGGCGGCCTCGGCCTCGGCCGCGGTCAGGCTACGGTCTGCAACCGCCGCGATCAGGGGTTTCATTGCGTCGCTCATGCCGGAGCCCCGGCCAGTGCCCCCGGCACGGTTTTCAGGAAATTGCGCAACATCGCGTGGCCATGTTCCGATCGGATGCTTTCGGGGTGAAACTGCACGCCTTCGATGGGCAGGTCGCGGTGGCGCAGGCCCATGATGGTGCCATCCTCCAGCCAGGCGGTCACTTCAAGACAGTCGGGAAGGCTGTCACGCTCAACGATCAAGGAATGGTAACGGGTGCCTTGCAGCGGCGAGGGCAAGCCTTCGAACACGCCAGTGCCGGAATGGTGAATCGCCCCCATCTTGCCATGCACAATCTCATGGCAGCGCACGACCTTGCCACCGAAGGCCTCGCCGATCGTCTGGTGGCCCAGGCAGACACCAAGCAACGGTGTGCGGGTTTCCGCTGCCGCCGCTGTCAGGCTTAGGCAGATCCCTGCCTGTGAAGGGTCGCAGGGGCCGGGGGACAACACGATTCCGGCTGGATTCAGGGCCATCGCCTCCTGCACATTCAGTGCGTCATTGCGCACCACATGCGGCACGGTGCCCAGTTCGCCCAGATAATGAACGAGGTTGTAGGTGAAACTGTCGTAATTATCGATGAGCAGCAGCATGGGCAGCGGTCCTTGTCGCGAAAAAGGGGTGCGCCCGGGCGGCACCCCGCGCTATACATGTTCAGAGCCGCGCCGCAGGGTCAAGCCATGCGCGCCAGAACGGCTATGGGCCGGCAGGGGTCTGAACACGAGGGTATGGTATTGCTTGCACGCAGAGGCGCGGCAAGCATCGAGAGGGTGAAAACAATGGGCAGAGGGCTTCTTCTTGGTCTGATCTGGGGGGCGCTGATCATGGGGATGGCGGTCGCGCTGCTGTCATTGACGCAGCCATTGCCGGACCGGCCGCAGCCGGTGGCGGCCGTGATCGACATGGATACCACGGCACCGGAGCCCGCGATGGATGAGGTTGGCCTGCCCGAAACATCCGCCGCGGCCCCCACATTACCTGTCGAGGAAACGCCGATGGTGCCCACCGACCCGGCCCCGGTCGCGTCTGTACCGGCCTCAGATATCCTGTTGCCCGCAGGCTCCGAGTTCAACCGCCCGCCCGCCGAAGAGGCCGCGGCTCTGCCCGGAATCGATATCGGGCCAGCCAGCGCGCCTGCGGCCCTGCCGCAATTGGTGGCTCCGACGCCCCCCCCGTTGCCGAACACGGCCCCCCCACCACAGCCGGAGGCGACGGCCACGCTTGAAGCTCCCGCAGCAGCCGATCTGCCTGAAACCTCTGCCCCGACCCCGGTCCAGGGCGACGATCCGCTTCCGCCGCCGCCTGAATTACAGCCGGCCCCGCTTGGGCTGCCCGTCATCGAGGCCGATCCCGATGCCGGAACCGCGTCCGCGCCGGAAGGGGCTCCTTTGCAACGCCTGACCGCCGGGATTGATTCAGCCGCCCCCGTTACAGTGCCCGAAACCCCGGCAGTGCCCGCCGAGGACCTGCCCGCGATTGAAGCCTTCGCCGCCCCGTTCGATCGCAACGAGACCCGCCCGCTGATGGCCGTTATCCTGGTCGATGATCCCAGCTTTCCGCTTGGCCGCGATGTGCTGACGCGATTTGATTTCCCGGTCACTTTCGCGATCGACCCCACCCGTGCCGATGCCGCAGAGGCGGCCGCCCAGTATCGTGCGGCGGGTTTCGAAGTGGTGCTGCTGGCGCAAGGGTTCGATGCGGCCCAGGACGAAGATTCGGCGGTTGCGCTTTTGCAGGCGG
>CAXBGQ010000103.1:0-10048 GCA_963975135.1 uncultured Nioella sp.
CCAAGCAGGATCCAGCCATCATGCGGGCCGCCATTTTCACTGGCAATCAGGCGCGTGCGCAGCTCTTCCGCCAGGGCCGTCATTTCGGTCGAGGCTTCGCGTTCACTGCTGCGCTCGGCGAAAGGAATGCTCGGCATGCCGGGCTGCCCAAGCTGGGTGTAAAGGCCGACACCGGTTGCACCGACCACGACAATCGCCAGGCCCAGGATCCATCCACCGCCTGCCGTCACCCGTTTCTGTTTGGACCGCGCACTCGATACCGCCAGAAGCCGTCGCTTGATCTCAATACCCGCATCCCGGGCCTCGGCCTCGCTGATCAGGCCGCGCGCCTGGTCGCGATCAACCTCGGCCAGCTGATCGTGCAGCACGGCCATCGCGCCGGCATCGCGGTCGGTATTCGCCTGCGTACCGCTACCGAGCGGCAAGAGTATGAACAAGGCGGCAAGCGCGCCCAGTCCCACAAAAATCAACGTCAGCATCATGGTTGTGTTTCGTCCTTTGCGTCAGCATCCGAAAGGGCCTGGAATGCGGCATCCTCGGCCTCGCTCAGATCATCGGGATGTGCGGATTGGCGGCGAACCCGGACCATGACGGCAATGCCGAATCCGCCCGCCACCAGCGCCAGCGCCAGCGGTGCAAACCAAAGCACGTAGGTTTGCGGATTAAAGGGTGGGCGCAGCAAAACGAAATTGCCATAGCGCGCGACCATGAAGTCGAGGACTTCGGCATTGGTGTCGCCTTCGACAATGCGCTCACGGACCAGCAGACGCATATCGCGTGCGATGCCGGCATTCGAGCTGTCGATATCCTGATTCTGGCAGACAACGCAGCGCAACTGCCGCGACACATCGCGCGCGCGCGCCTCCAGCACCGGATCGGACAGCATTTCATCGGGCTCGACCGCAAAGGCCGTGGTGACCGGCGCAAAGGCCAGCATCAGGATCAGGACCAGACGGGCGATCATGACGAGCCTCCCGCACGAGCCTGCGCCAGCGCCGTGGTAAACTCACGAACGGCCGTTTCCCCCACGACCGGCCCGACATATTTGTAAAGCACCGTCCCGTCGCCGCCCACGATGAAGGTCTCGGGCACGCCCGTCAGACCCCATTCGATGGCCACCCGCCCCTCCAGATCGGAGCCGATCCGCTCATAGGGATTGCCAAGCTCGGTCAGCCAGCGCAGCGCATCCTCGGGCTCATCCTGGTAATTGATGCCAAAGAGGCGCACGCCATCCTCTTCGACCAACCGGGTCAGCACCGCGTGTTCGGCCCGGCAAGGCACGCACCACGACGCAAAGATATTGACCACGACAGGTTCGGAGTTTCCGACCAGATCGGCCCGCGCAAAGCCCGGCACACCGGTGCCCGCAACCTCGGGCAGAGTGAACTCAGGGGCCGGTCTGGAAATCAGCACCGAAGGGATGGCGCTTGGATCACGCTCGGGGTCCAGCCCCCAAAGGAAGAACCCGCCGAAGATCAGAGAGATCAGCACGGGGCTTGCGAATAAAAGGCGTTTCATGAGGCTACTCCGCCGGGGTTGTGGCAATGTCGGGCCGGGGCGCCCGTTGTGGGGCACCAACACGCAAGCGCCGGTCTGACAATGACAACGCACCGCCCAGAATCAGCATCGTCGAGCCGAGCCAGATGAAGAACACCAATGGCTCGTAGAGGATACGCAACGTCCAGGCCCCTTCGGCGCTGGCCGCGGGATCCGCAGGTTCCGACAACGAAGCATAGATATCGCCGATCAGGGTGGACCTGATCGAGGATTCAGTGGTGCTGTATTGTGCCACCGGATAGTTGCGCCTTTCAGGATAGAGCGTGGTCACGTATTCGCCGTCGCGCGTAATGGTCAGCGTGCCGCGATTTGCCACGTAGTTTGGCCCCATCACCCGTTCGATCCCTTCGAAAACCACGTCATACCCCGCGATGGAGATCTCGCTCCCGGGGGTGACAAAGACCACCTCCTCGGACTTCCAGGCGGTTGATCCGACAAACCCGAAAATCACGATCGCCAGCCCGGCATGAGCCATCGTCGTGCCGTGGGCCGCCCGGGGCAGGTTGCGTGCCCGGCGCATCGCATCGCGCAGGGGCACTTTGCCCAAACGGATCCGTCCGGCCCATTCCTGCAGCGTCGCCAGCAACAGCCAGGCTGCAATGGCAACCGTGAGATAGGCCAGCACCGGCCCGCCCTCGGTCAGATACCAGACCACAAGAGCGGCCAGAACAGACAGCGCCAGGACAAATTTCAGACGGTCCATCAAGCCGGCAAGATCGGCGCGTTTCCACGACAGGAACGGCCCGAGCCCCATCAGGATGACCAGCGGCAGCGCGATCGGGATGAAGGCGGCGTTGAAAAACGGCGGTCCGACCGAAATCCGCTCACCCGCCAGCGCCTCGACAAAGAGCGGATAAAGCGTGCCGAAGAGAACCGTCCCGGTCGCGGTGGCCAGTAGGAGGTTGTTGACCAGCAACCCCGCCTCTCGGCTGACCGGACGGAACAGGCCGCCCGGCTCAAAGGTCGGCGCGCGCCAGGCATAGAGCGTCAGCGACCCGCCAATGCTGATCCCCAAAAGCCCCAGCAGGTAGAGCCCGCGCAAGGGGTCGACGGCAAACGCATGCACCGAGGTCAAAAGCCCCGAGCGAACAATGAACGCCCCCAGAAGCGACAGCGAAAAGGTCAGGATCGCCAACAGGATCGTCCAGCTTTTCAACGAGCCGCGTTTTTCGGTCACGATGGCCGAATGCAGCAGAGCGGTGCCCAGAAGCCAGGGCATGAAGCTGACGTTTTCGACCGGGTCCCAGAACCACCAGCCGCCCCAGCCAAGCTCATAATAGGCCCACCAGGAACCCAGGGCGATGCCGGCCGTCAGGCTCATCCACGAGGCCAGCGTCCAGGGCCGGACCCACCGCGCCCAGGCCGCATCGACCCGACCCTCGATCAGGGCCGCGACGGCAAAGGAGAACACGATCGAAAAACCGACATATCCGATGTAAAGCAGCGGCGGGTGCAACGCCAAACCGAAATCCTGCAACAGCGGGTTCAGGTCATTGCCATCGGGGGGCGGCGGAAACACACGCTCGAACGGGTTCGAGGTGAAGATCATGAAGCTGAAGAACCCGACGCTGATCCAGGCCTGAACCGACAGCGTCCGGGCGCGTAGCCCTTCCGAGATATTGGTGCCAAAGAGCGACACGGCCGCGCCGAAGATCGTCAGGATCAGCACCCAGAGCAGCAGCGATCCCTCGTGGCTGGCCCACGTGCCCGCGATCTTGAACAGCATCGGTTTCAACGAATTGGAGTTCTCGACGACATTCAGCACGGTGAAATCGCTGACGACGAAAGACCGCATCAGGGCGGCGAAAGCGATCAGCGTGAAGGTCACCTGCGCCAGCGACGTAGCATGCGCGCTGCGCATCCAGAGCGCATTGCCGCGCGCGGCCCCAAGTATTGGCAGGACGCTCTGAACCAATGCAAAACCAAGGGCGATTGCCAGAGAAAACTGACCTATTTCAGGGATCATATCTGCCTCATCAATTGGCCCGCGATGCGGGTTGGTAGTCGCTGTACGGCACCGATTGTGCCGAAACGGTATCTTGCTGTGCGGCCTCCGAGCCGCCGCTGGTGCCATCTATCGGCAAGCTCACGCGGGCCACCAGCCCGCCGCCCGGCGCATTGGCCAGCGCGACGTCGCCGCCATGCGCCCGCAAGATGCTGCGCGCAATCGAAAGCCCCAGACCATGACCGCCGGTGTCCAGCGACCGGGAACTGTCCAGCCTTTGAAAAGGGGCAAAGACCTCTTCCAGCTGATCCTCGGGGATACCCGGCCCTTGGTCTGCAATCTCGATCACCGCAGTGCCATCCTGTTCTTTAAACGTGACCTGCGCGCCGCCGCCATATCGCTGCGCGTTTTCTATCAGGTTTCGCAATGCGCGCCGAAACGCGAAAGGCCGCACCGAGATAGCCAACTCAGGCCCCGGTGCAAGCGCAAACTGCGTCGGCATGGCCTGGTTCATGCCGGTCAAAACCTGGCCGATCTCGACCTGCTCGGATTGCTCGGATGCGCTGACGCCGCGCGCATAAGACAGGGTCGCATCCAGCATGCCCTGCATTTCCTCGATGCTGGCAATCAGATGCTCGCGCGTATCATCGTCATCAACCATTTCGGTGTGCACCCTGAGTGCTGTCAGCGGAGACCGCAGGTCGTGACCAATTGCCGCGAGCATGCGCGTCCGGTCCTCGACAAATCGGGTCAGACGTTCCTGCATGATCCCGAAGGCGGCGGTAAGATCGCGCACCTCGGTCGGGCCGGTCGGCGCAACGGGCTGCATGTCCTCGCCGCGGCCAAGGCGTTCGCTGGCGACCGCTAGATCGCGCAAGGGGCCGGTAATGCGCGCCATCAGGAACCAAAATCCAGCCGCCAGCAGCCCTGCCGCCGTCAGCACAAAGGTAATCGTGGACCCCCAGGCCCATTGCAGCGGTGGCCGCTCGAACCGGGTCTGGACGTTCAACCACTGCCCCCCCGTCAGCGCGACGGAAACGCTCATTTCAAGCGCCGACATGTCACCGCCCATCATGGCGGTCATATCGTCGGTCATCATGGCGGACATGTCATCGCCGGCCACGCCCGGCCGCGCATTGCGCGGTTCGGACGAAAGATGCGGCAGCGGCAGGATGGTGCCTTCGACTTCGTGAATATCGACACGAATCTCGCGGGTGAACGGATCATCCAGAAGCGCCCTGATCCGATCCTCGACAGGACCGGATTCGCCATCGTTATGGCGTTCGATCACGGGCCTGTCGTTCATCTCGAACCGCACCAGGGGCGAATTGGCCGCCCGCAGGATCGCGGCGTGCAGATCGCTCGGCGCTTCTTCCAACAGGCGCGTGACACTGGCCGCGCGCCCCGTCGCCTCAAAGCCCAGGGCCGCGCGCACCGCCAGGCTGCGCTCATCGACGAAAAACAACAGCGCCACGATTTGCGCGGCCAACAGAACCCCAAGAAGCAGCAGGATAAGCTGCCCCCGCAGGCTCATGAAGAACCGCCAGATCATGACGCCGCCTCCACATCGCTGGACAGGCTGTAACCGCCATTGCGCACCGTGGTGATGATCTTGGGGCGCATCGGGTCGGCTTCGATCTTGCGGCGCAGCCGGCTGACCTGATTGTCGATCGTGCGATCGAACGGGCCCGCGGTGCGCCCCGCAGTAAGATCCAGCAACTGGTCCCGGCTCAAGACGATCCGGGGCCGTTCCAGAAACGTGGCCAGCAGGCGAAACTCGGAATTGGACAGGCTTTCCTCTGCCCCGCCATCCGACACCAGCCAGCGGCGATCCATATCCAGCGTCCAATGCGCGAACCGGACCGTTTGCCCCGCCAGCCGCCCGGCCAGCATCTGGGTCTTTTCGGTGCGCCGCAGCACGGCCTTGATCCGGGCCAGAAGCTCACGCGGGTTGAAGGGTTTGGTCAGGTAATCATCGGCCCCGACCTCCAACCCGATGATACGGTCGGTATCTTCGCCAAGCGCCGTCAGCATGATGATCGGTGTAGACCCCTCGGCCGACAACCTGCGGCAGACCGACAGGCCATCTTCGCCCGGCATCATCACATCCAGAACAATAAGGTCATAGCTGCCGACCGAAAGCTTCTGATCCATATCGGCCGCATCCATCGCCGATGTCGCGCGCAACCCGTTGCGCTGCAGGAATCGGGTGACGGCATCGCGAATGTCGCGGTGGTCGTCAACGACCAGAATATGAGGGCTTTCCGTCTTCATTGAGCCTTTCTACGACAATCGATCCGGCGTTTCCGCCAGTAAATTGTCACCGTTTGTAACAGCGCGCCGCCCGCGTGACGAACTGATACACAAACGGGCGGCCCTGCCTCTGGTAAATATGGTGATTAGCGATCACGTTTTGGTTTCAAAATTTGAATTGGAGACAGAAAATGAAATCTCTCACGTTACTCACGCTGGCCATGGCCGCCCCGCTCGCTTTCACCTCGGCAGCTCTGGCAGAAGCCGATCACGGCGATGATGGAGCCAAGTTGGAAGCAGTCGGTCAGGCCGGGCCTTATGGCGCAAACCGTAGCGGACCGCATGGCGGTGGCGCAGGCGGACCGCATGCCGGTGGCCAGAACGCGATGATGCAACAGATGATGCAAATGATGCAGCAGCACGCTGCCATGATGGGCGGCGGTGCCGGTCAGATGGGCGGCGGTGCCGGTCAGATGGGCGGTGGCGCTGGTATGATGGGCGGCGGCATGATGGGCGGTGGTGCCGGTCAGATGGGCGGCGGCGCTGGCATGATGGGCGGCGCCATGATGGGCGGTGGTGCCGGTCAGATGGGCGGCGCTGGCATGATGATGCAGAACTTTGACGTCGATGAAGATGGCACCGTGACCGCCGAGGAAATGCGCGCCGGGCTTCTGGCCGAACTCTCGCAGTTTGACCAGGATGGCGACGGCACGTTGTCGCTGGCCGAATATCAGGCGCTTTACGTGGACATGGTGCGCGAAGCCATGGTCGACCGGTTCCAGGATCTGGATGCCGATGGCGACGGGGCGATCACTGCCGATGAAATGACGGCACGGGTCGACCGGATGGCACAGGCCGGTATGGGCGGCTCCGGCATGATGGGCGGAGCGGGCATGATGGGCAATGCTGGCGCGACCGGCCAGATGCCTGGCGGCAACGCGAACCAGATGCCCGGCATGAATGGGGCCACCGACGGCCAGATGCCCGGCATGAACGGATCGAATATGCCTGCCGGCAATTGACCTGACACTGGCGGTGTGGGCATTCTCCCGCTCGCGCCGCCAGAACCGTTTGGGCCGCCCCGGACACAAAAGACAAGAAAAGAGACCGATATGAGCTATGGATACACCCGCGTGCTGAATGACACGTCGATGGAAGATGCCGAAACCCTGATCCGCCACAGCCTGGAGGAACAGGGCTTTGGCATTCTGACCGAAATCGACGTCAAGGCCACCCTGGAAAAGAAGATCGGGGCCGTCATCGACGGATATCGCATTCTGGGTGCCTGCAGCCCACGGCACGCGCATCGCGCCATCACCGCCGAACCGCGGATCGGCGTCATGCTGCCGTGCAACGTGATCCTGCGCGAATTGCCCGAGGGCACCGAGGTGACCGCCATTGATCCGGTTGCGTCAATGTCGGCGGTCGAAAATGACGAACTGATGGAAATCGCCGCCGAAGTCACCGACGGCCTGCGCGCAGCGGTCGACCGAATCTGAACGATCAGATCGGTACAAGACAGGAGAGAGTATTGACCTTCCGCCCGATGGAACCCTTACCTATAAGGTTCACGCAGGGATAAAGGACCAGGTCCGATGCCGATTTCCTTACCGACGGGTGCCGCGCTACCGTCGCCGGGGGCCCTTGCGGGCCTCCTTTTTCTGGTGTTCGCGCCGCTGCATTTTTTTCTGCCGCAAACGGCATCAATCGCACTTTCTGGGGTGACGCTGGCGCTGATTGGCGGGGCCTATATCGGCTTTGCTGCGAATGCCCGTGAGGCGCGCGTATTCTGGGTCGAGATGATGACCGCAATGGGCTTTGGTCTGGTCGCGGTGCTCGGCATCTGGGTGCATTGGATCTTTCTTCCTCTGGGGTTGGCGCTGCATGCCGGTTGGGATATCCTGCATCACAGGCCCGGCTTTGGTGCGCCGGTGCCGAAATGGTATATACCCTTTTGTGTGATCTTCGATCTGATGGCGGCGGGCTTCTTGCTCCTGCTCTATGGTGTGGTTCCCTTGTTTTCATGACACCCCCCAATCGAACCAAGCAATTGGCGGCAGTGACCATCGTCCTTGTAGCCCTGGCGGTGACCGTCCTTTTCTGGGGACCGATCAACGCTGCGCTGAACAGCGTCGATACCGAAAGCATCCGGGCCTTTGTGATGCGGGCGGGGCCGGTCGGGCCCATTGCCATTGTCGGGTTGATGACGCTGGCCATCGTGGCCAGCCCGATCCCAAGCGCGCCCATCGCGCTGGCGGCGGGGCTGGTCTATGGCCATTTCTGGGGCACTGTTCTGGTGGCGATCGGTGCGGAAACAGGGGCAATTCTGGCCTTTGTCATCGCACGCTATCTGGGCCGAGACTATGTTGAACGCTGGCTTGGCGCGCGTATGAAGAACCGGTTTTTCGGGTCACAAAACGCGCTGATGGCCACGGTGTTCATCAGCCGCCTCCTGCCGTTTATCTCGTTCGACGCAATCAGCTATGCGGCGGGGTTGAGCCGGATCACATTCTGGCGGTTTGGCCTCGCAACGCTGGCTGGCATCGTCCCGGCCAGTTTCGTGCTGGCCCATCTGGGGGCAGAGGCGCTGGAAGGCGAAAGCAATGTTGGCTTTTGGGTCTCGCTCGCCCTCGGCATCGCCGGTCTGACATCGGCGGCGATCTGGCATCATCGCAAGATGAAAAACGCCGGGCCCGCCGTGCCTTCCCCGGACCAGTCAGCCAGGTAACGCGCGGGCGCAAGCTCAGGGCAGCACTCGCGCCACGCCATCGCGCAGATGATGCACCACCCCCTGCCCGCCCGGCAGCTCGGACAGCGCCGTGACCGGCAGGCCCAGGATCAGGCAGCGCATTAACCGTGAGGTGACGCCATGGGTGACCAGAACAGAGGGGCCGCTCAGATCCGCCAAAAAGCTGCGCACCCGCGCCTCCATCTCCGGCAGGCTTTCACCGCCGGGGGCATGAAATTTCCACAGATTTGGGTCGGTCTCGGCCTCAACCTCGGGATGTGTGGCCAGAATGTCGGACAAGCTGTGGCCCTGCCAAGCGCCCAGGTCAATCTCGGACAGGCGCGGGTCCTGCGTGATCTCCTGGCCCGGCATGGCAATCCGCCCAGTGGTCAATGCGCGCGGCGACGGACTGCTGATCACCGCGACCTCGCGCGGCAGAATTCCCGCCAGAATGCGCCCTTGCGCGGCGGCCTGGGCGTGCCCGGTTTCAGTCAGCGGCGAATCGAGAAGGCCCTGCAAGCGCCCGGCAACATTCCATTCGGTCTGGCCGTGGCGCAAAATCCACAGCTCCGGCAAGGTCATCGGGCGGCCCATTCAATCGGCGATCGGATCGCAAGTTTCAACAAGAGCCGCCCGTAAAAACAGCATTTCTCTGTCGGGAAACGGATGGGCAAAGAAAGGTTTCCAACAATTTTTCATTGCGATGTCTTAGAAGAATGGACCCGCCATCTCAAGCAGGTTGATCTTGATGATTTTGCCCGGAAATCCGATCGGAAAAACGCGGACAAGGCCGCCCTGCCCGCCTCCTTGCGCTCAATATATCCAAAACCCGCGGCGCGGTGCCGCGCTCAAATCGCTCGCGGATACGCGCGCCGGGCCGATGAGGTCGCGGTGCAAACCCGCACCCGCGCCCGAGGAGGCGGCCCTTTCAGTCAAATTCCTCGATCAGCACCAGATCGCGCTCGGACGCGCCGCGCGCATGGCTCAGAGCCTCCTGGTAAATCTCGGATTCGTAGCAGGCATTTGCCGCCTCAAGCGACGGAAACCGCGCCACGACATTGCGTGGATGGGCGCGGCCTTCCTTCTGGATGGCCTGGCCACCACGGGCCAGAAACGTGCCGCCATGCTGCGCAATCGCCTCGGTCGCAATGGCTGCGTATTTCATATAGGCCTCTTCATTCGTCACCGTCACATGGGCGATCCAAAGCGCTGTTGCCATTTCTTAAACTCCCCTCAAAACTTCGGCGGCCGCAGCCTTTGCTGCCTCCGCGCCACCAATATCGCGCCCGCCGCCCTGTGCCATATCGGGCCGCCCGCCGCCGCCCTTGCCGCCCAGTTCGACCACCGCCGCCTTGAGCAGATCCACCGCCGAAACCCGGCCCGTCAAATCGTCGCTGACGCCTGCCGCCACCGCAACCTTGCCGCCGGTATCAGCCATCAGCAAAACCGCGGCACCCGCACCCATACGGGATTTGTGCTCGTCGATCAGCCCGGGCAGATCCTTGCCGGTCACGCCCTCCAGCACCTGCGCCAGAAAGCTGATGCCGTTGATCTCCTCATCTTCC
>CAXBGQ010000104.1:0-9815 GCA_963975135.1 uncultured Nioella sp.
CATGACCCTACCCACCCCGCGCGTTTCCTTCGAGTTCTTCCCGCCGCAATCGCTCGATGCCTCATTCCGGCTGTGGGACACGCTGGCGACGCTGGCCCCTTTGGGCCCCGAATTTGTCTCGGTCACCTATGGCGCGGGCGGCACCACCCGCGACCTGACCCATGAGGCGGTGAAAACCATCCATGCCCATACCGGCGTGCCGGTGGCGGCGCATCTGACCTGCGTCGATGCCAGCCGCGCCGAGACGCTAGAAATCGCCGAAACCTATGCCGCCGGTGTCACCCAGATCGTCGCCCTGCGCGGCGACCCGCCCAAAGGTGCCAGCGAATTCCGCGCCCATCCGGAAGGCTTCGCCTCCTCCGTCGAACTGGTCGGCGCACTGTCCGATACCGGCAAGTTCGATATCCGCGTCGGGGCCTATCCCGATCCGCACCCTGAAGCGGCCGACATGGCGGCTTGCGTCGATTACCTCAAGGCCAAGATCGACGCCGGGGCAACCTCGGCCATCACGCAGTTCTTTTTCGAGGCCGAGACCTTTTTCCGCTTCCGCGATGCCTGCGCTGCGGCCGGTATCACGGCCCCCATCCTCCCCGGCATCCTGCCGATCACCAACTGGACCCGCGTGCGCCGGTTCGCAGGCCAATGCGGCGCGCATGTCCCGGCCTGGCTGGAGGACGCCTATGGCACCGCCATCCGCGACGGGCGCGAGGATCTGCTGTCGGTCGCGCTCTGCGCCGAGCTTTGTTCCGACCTGATCGAAGGCGGCGTGGAGGATCTCCATTTCTATACCCTCAACAGCCCCGATCTGACCCGCACCATCTGTGCCGCCCTTGGCATCGTGCCGCAGGTCAAACTGGCAGAGGTCGCCTGATCGAAACGTAACGTCGCGGGCCCGAACCGGGGCTTGCGCCGGGGGACGCAGAGCGGCAGGCTGGCGGCGAATGTCGTCCAAAGGACCGCCTGCCAATGCCCGCATCCCGAAATGCCCGGACCGTCCCCGAAATGGCCGACCGCGACACGCTTTTGTCAATGTCGGGGCTGGCCTTCATGCAAGGCATACGCGACGGCACCCTGCCGCCCGCCGCCATCGCCGAAACCCTGCGCTATCGCATCGGCGAGGTCGAGGAGGGCCGCGTGACCTTTCTGGGCGCGCCCGGACCGGAGCACGGCAATCCGATGGGCGTCGTGCATGGCGGCTGGTATGGGACCCTGCTCGACAGCGCCATGGGCTGCGCGGTTATGACAAAGGTGCCAAAGGGCTCGGTCTATACGACGCTGGAATACAAGATTAACATCATCCGGCCGATCCCGCTCGGGACCGAAATCGTGGCCGAGGGGATCACCGCCCATGCCGGCCGGTCGACCGGCGTGGCCGAGGGCACGATCCGCGGCGCGGCCGATGGCAGGCTCTACGCCACCGGCTCGACCACCTGCATCATCATGAAAATGACCTGACCGCACCCGAAATCCTCCCGAAAGAACGGACCCGCGCCCGATTTCATTGACTTCAAGCTGCCGTTGGGGCATGGCCCTTTTCTTCACATCCCCGCATGGAGACACCCCATGATCACGCCGGTCCTGCCCAGCTATTCGCGCGCACCGCTTTCCTTCGTCAAAGGCGAAGGGGCCTGGATGATCGAGGCCGATGGCCGACGTTTCCTGGATTTCGGGGCCGGCATCGCGGTCACGGCCCTGGGCCATGCCCATCCGGCGTTGGTCAAGGCGCTGACCGATCAGGCCAATGCGCTCTGGCACACGTCGAACCTCTATAACGTGCCGGGGCAACAGGCGCTGGCCGAAAAACTGGTCGAGCACAGCTTTGCCGACACCGTGTTTTTCTGCAATTCGGGGACCGAGGCGGGCGAGCTGGCGATCAAGATGGCGCGCAAATACTGGTATGAAAAGGGCCAGCCTGAGCGCAACGTGATCCTGACCTTCGAGGGCGCGTTTCATGGCCGCTCCACTGGGATGATCTCGGCCGCAGGCGGCGAAAAGCTGACCAAGGGCTTCGGACCGCTCCTGCCCGGTTTCCGTCACCTGCCCTTCGGCGATCACGACGCGCTGACTGAAGCCGCCAAAGCCCCCGACGTGGCCGCGATCATGGTCGAACCGGTGCAGGGCGAAGGCGGCATCCGGCCCCTGTCTGACGCCTGCCTCAAGGGCATGCGCGATCTCTGCGATGAAACCGGCGCGCTTTTGATCCTAGATGAGATCCAATGCGGCATGGGCCGGACGGGCAAGCTCTTTGCCCATGAATGGGCCGGCATTTCGCCCGATATCATGATGGTCGCCAAGGGCATCGGCGGCGGCTTTCCCCTTGGTGCGCTATTGGCCACCGAAGAGGCTGCGGTCGCCATGACACCGGGCACGCATGGCTCCACTTATGGCGGCAACCCTCTGGGCTGTGCCGTGGGCTGCGCTGTCGTGGATGAGATCACGCGCGACGGCTTTCTCGACGACGTGAACCGCCGCGCGGGCTTCCTGCGCCAACAGCTGGAGGGCCTCGTCGCCAGCCACCCCGATATCTTCACCGGCATTCGGGGCCAGGGCCTGATGTTGGGTCTGATGTGCAAGGTGCCCAATCTCGATGTGGTCAATGCCGGCTATGACGCGCTTGTCCTGACCGTGCCGGGCGGCGACAATGTGGTGCGCCTGCTGCCATCGCTCACCATATCCGAGGATGAAATCATGCAAGGGATTTCCCGCCTAGATCAGGCCGCCACCGCGCTTGAACGCCGCGCAGCCGCCGAATAACCTTCGCTTCTTTGCGCCGCAAATATCCTCGGGGGAGCGCGAGGGGGCAGACAGCCCCCTCGTTCCCGCCACCAGCCAAGAGCACCTGAGCCCCATGACCCATTTCCTCGATATCGACCAAACCGCGCCCACCGATCTGCGCCAGATGCTGGACCAGGCCGCCGCGATGAAAACCGCTCGCAAGGGCCTGCCCAAAGGCACCCCCGACGCCGACCGGCCGCTGGCAAATCACATGGTGGCGCTGATTTTCGAGAAACCCTCGACGCGAACCCGTGTCAGTTTCGACGTCGGCGTGCGCCAGATGGGCGGCCAGACCATGGTTCTGTCGGGATCAGATATGCAGCTTGGCCATGGCGAGACCATCGCCGATACCGCCCGTGTGCTTTCCCGCTATGTCGATCTGATCATGATCCGCACGTTCGAAGAGCAAACGCTTCTCGAAATGGCCGAATATGCCACGGTTCCGGTGATCAACGGCCTGACCAACCGCACCCATCCCTGCCAGATCATGGCCGATATCCTGACCTTCGAGGAACATCACGGCCCCATCGCGGGCAAGAAGGTGGTCTGGTCGGGCGACGGCAACAATGTCTTTGCCAGCTTCGCCCATGCCGCCAAACAGTTCGGGTTCGACCTGACCTTTACCGGCCCCGAAACGCTGGATCCGGAACCGCACCTCATTCCCGGTATCACCATCGAGCGCGACCCGCACAAGGCCGTGCAGGGGGCCGATCTGGTGGTCACCGACACCTGGGTTTCGATGCATGATCCGCAATCGGCCCGTGAACGCCGCCACAACCAGCTGCGCGGCTACCAGGTCAATGAAGACCTGATGGCCGGGGCCAAGTCCGATGCTCTCTTTATGCATTGCCTGCCCGCCCATCGTGACGATGAGGCAACCAGCGCCGTGATGGACGGGCCGCATTCGGTGATCTTCGACGAGGCCGAAAACCGCCTGCACGCACAAAAAGCGATCATGCGCTGGTGCCTGGGGGTCTGAAAGCGCTTTAGAAACGGGGTGTCGCCGCGCTACGCGCGCCGATCCGGGGTCGCCCGGCGTCAGGCCCCAAAAGGGGCCATCCTTCGCGCGATTGCGGCGCAGATCATTGCCGGTGCGCCCATAAGCCGAGGCGGTGCATAGGTATTTTTGCCAAGCTGAAAGAGGAAGGGCGGGGCCAACAGCAGATACCGGCCCAACTTTGGTCGGGTCAGAATAGTGACCTTGCCCGAAAACGCAGAGCATAAATATGGGGAGGTTTATAGCGGCAGGATGGTTGCGGTGCGAAATGCGGCTTGCCAGCGGAGCCAATGCAAATACTGGCTCATTTGCGGCAGATCTGAGAGCACGCGTTCGGATGGCCCGTCCCCTTGCGCGTCTCAGCGCGTCCGACCATAGCTTTCCCCCATGACACCGCGCCCTCAGAACCCACGCCTTGCTGTTGCCTTTATGCTGACTGCAACCCTCTTCGTTGCGGCCACCACTCTGCTGGCCAAGGCGCTTGGCACCGATACGCTCGGACCCCCGCTCAATCCGCTCCAGATCAGCCATGGCAGGTTTCTCTTCGCCTGGATCGCCATCGCTGGGGCGGTCGCCGTGATCCGCCCGCGCTTTTCCCGGCCGCACTGGCCGCTGCATGTCGGGCGCACGGTTTTCGGCTGGGGCGGCGTCAGCCTGATGTTCGCGGCGCTGGCTTTCATCCCGATCTCGGATGCCACCGCAATCAGCTTTCTGAACCCCGTTTTCGGCATGATGTTGGCGATCCCGCTTCTGGGTGAACGGGTCGGGCCGTGGCGCTGGCTGGCCGCCGCCATCGCGCTCATCGGCACGCTTATCCTGCTCCGCCCCACGCCGGGCAGCTTTCAACCCGCCGCCCTACTGGCCCTGGCTGCGGCCCTGTTCATGGGGCTTGAGCTGATCCTGCTCAAACGCCTCTCCGGGCGAGAAGGACCGCTGCAAATTCTCTTTCTCAACAACTCGCTCGGCCTGGCGCTTGCCACCCTCGCGGTCCTTTTTGTCTGGCTGCCGCCGACCCCGGCGCAATGGGCAGCGCTGGCGGGGATTGGTCTGCTGATGGCGCTGGCGCAAGCCTGCTACGTCAACGCCATGGCCCGCGCCGATGCCAGCTTTGTGACGCCGTTTTCCTTTCTCACCCTGGTCTTTGCCGCCCTCTTTGACGCAGTCGTGTTCCGCGCCGTTCCCGACCTCATCAGCGTCACCGGAAGCGCCATCATCATCTCAGGTGCCGCCCTTCTGGCCTGGCGCGAGGCACATCTGCGCAAATCGCCCGCGTAATCGCCGCGCTTGCCCCTTTTCTTCCCCGCTGAGGCCCCATATAACCAGAGGCTGCACTTGGGGCTAAGGATCAGGAGGGACAGCCATGTCCTGGACCGACGAGCGGGTAGAGCTTCTCAAAAAAATGTGGGGCGAGGGGCAATCGGCCTCGCAAATCGCCAAGGAATTGGGCGGTGTGACGCGCAATGCCGTGATCGACAAGGTGCATCGCCTGGGCCTGTCGAACCGCACGGCGGGCGCTGCGGCCAAACCCGCGGCCCCGGCTGCGACCCCGGCCGCCAAGGAGGCCGCCGCCAAACCCGCGCCGAAATCAGACCCGGCCCCCAAACCCGCCTCGGCACGCGCCAAGGAGGACGCCCCGGCGGCCGAGCCCGTCGCGCGCCTCAGCAACGTTACGCCCCTGCGCAAACCAATCGTGCCCGCGGGCCAGCCTCTACCGCCGCAGCCCTCGGCCAATGAAATCTCGCCCGAGGCGCTGGCCAAGGTCAGCGAAGTCGAGAAACACGCCAAGCGCATCAGCCTGATGGAATTGACCGAACGCACCTGCAAATGGCCGATCGGCGATCCGGCCACCGATGATTTCTATTTCTGCGGCCTGCCGGTGCAGCAGGGCAAACCCTATTGCGAAGCCCATGTCGGCGTGGCCTTCCAGCCGATGAGCAGCCGCCGCGACCGCCGCCGCTGAGGCTCCCCCCGCAGCGGCGGATTTACACCTGCCGCGCGGCGTTCTGAAACACCCGGGTCCAATGCAGCGCCCGGTGCGAATGACGCAGGCCCGTGGACCAGAACGGATCGGCGCGCACAAGCGCTTCGGCCTCGGCAATCTCCTCGGTCTCCACCACCCATACACCGCCATCGCCCGCCCCCGCCTCGGTCCTCAGCGGTCCGGCGGCGGATATGGTGCCGGATTGCGCCTCCAGAAAGGCCAGGTGATCCGGCATATGCGCCGCCCGCAGGGCCGGATCGGCGGCGGGGTTGTCGGTGAACAGGATAATGACAGGCATGGGGGTGACCTCCGTTTGATATGCCACCACCATTACCCGGATAATTCGCTACTGGAATGACCGTGGATGCAGCTCTATCCTGCAAATATGCCGGAACTGAATTGGGACGACCTGCGCCATTTCCTCGCTTTTACCCGCGCCGGGTCCTTTGCCGGTGCGGCGCGACAGCTTGGCGTCGATGAAACCACCATCGCGCGGCGGATCAGGGCGATCACCGACCATCTCGGCGCGCCGCTCGTCACCCGCACCGGGGCCGCGGGGGCCGGCGGGCTGACCGAACTGGGCGAAACCGTGCGGGCCCGGGCTGAGACCGCCGAGGCCAGCATCCTGGCCATATCAGACGATCACGCCGCCCTGTCCGCTGCCATCCGGGGCACGGTGCGCGTTACCGCCGTGCCGCTTGTGGTGAACCACATCCTTCTGCCTGCCCTGCCACAGCTTGCCGCGCGCCACCTGCAACTGCGCCTCAGCCTGCTGCCCGAACCCCGTGCCATGAACCTGCCGGGGCGCGAAGCCGATCTGGCCCTGCGTCTGGCGCGCCCCGAAACCGGCGGCACCGCGCTGGCGGCGCGCAAACTGGGCGCGCTGGAATACGGGCTCTTCGCGCGTGCGGGCCACGATCCGTCCGGCCCCTGGATCGGGTTCGACCCGTCGCTGGCCGCGCTGCCACAGGCCGGGTGGATGCGCAAATCCGGGCTACATGCCGATTTTCTGACGGGCGATTCCGATACCGCCATGGCCGCCGCCAAACAGGGCGCGGGCATCGCCATCCTGCCACGGCGCATTGCGGCCACGCAGCCTGAGCTCACAGAAATCGCCCGCCCCGATCTGCCGCCGCCACCCTCGCGCGAGATCTGGCTGCTCAGCCCCCGGGCGCAACATCACTACGCCCGGTTTCGCGCCGTCATGGACTGGATCGACGGGCTCGGCTGGTGGTGACGAGCGATGGGATGGCGGGCGGGGTGCCTTTGCGTCAGCAAACAGCGCCGCGCGTCAGCCGCAATTGCCGAACTCGCGATCGGCCAGACCGGTTTCAACCAACATGCACCGATCGCGCGCCTCGTAGTAATAGCCGCGCGCATACCAGCCGATGGCGGTGTCATAATCCCCATCCGACAAAAGCCACGCCCCGCGCAGGTATTTCACCGCCCATCGCAGATTGGTCTCGGCATCCAGTAGCTCCGAGGCCGGCCCTCGAAAGCCCATGGTGCGTGCGGTCTGCGGCAGGATCTGCATCAACCCGTAATAGGGCCCGGCGCGGGCATCGACCCGGTAATCGCTCTCGCGGTCGATGGACCGGTGAATCAACGCCGCCGGAACGTCATAAAACGCGGCATATTCGTTGATCAACGCCCGCAGCTCAGGCGTCTCGTTGGGATAGAGCGGCGGCTCGCCCGCGGGCATGGGCATCGCACGGCTGGTCTGCGCCCCACCGCCACAAGCCGCCAGACCCAAGAGCGCCACGACCAGCAAGATCAGCCGCATCCTCAATCTCCCCCGCCCAACAGACGCAGCAACTGGTCCTCGGCCTCCTGGCGCAACCGGTCCTCAAGCGCATCCTCGGCCTCCCCGACGGTTTCCACCTCAACCCCCAAGACGTCCGAGACCACGCCCTGCACGGCTTCGGTCGCCTGCTCTTCCAGCGCGTCGATCTGGCCTTCCAGTTCCTGCCCGGCCAGAGCCTCCAGATCCAGGCTGTAATTCGGATCGCTCCACGCGCCCGATATGCGCAGCGGCACCCTGAGCCCACCGGCGTCACCGGCCAGAACCTCGGGCGTCACGGTGTAATCCAGAACCTGCGCGCCAAGGCCCACCGTGCCCGCGCCCGAGACCCGGCCAACCGAGCTGTCCATCAGGAAATCTTCATTGCTCAGCACGCCACCGTCCATCGTGAAACTGGCGGTGATGCTGTCATAGACCGTGCGCGACCCCTCGCCCTGATACGACGTATCGAGATTGCGGATCATGCCCCAGATATCGAGACCCAGGATCGCGCCCTGGCCGAATTCCAGGTTGCCCGCCCCCGAAACCGAGTTCATCAGCGTGTCCATATCATCGCCGACCATCAGGAAATTGACCGCGCCGCTGCCGGTGCCCTCCAGCCGCTCATATCCGGCAAATTCCATCAGCAACGGGGCCAGTTGCATATCCTGCATGGCGATATCGGCCGCCATCGACAGCCCACCGCGCCCGTTGACCACATATTGCCCGCTCAGGCTACCGCCATAGGCCGCGACCTGACGCAGATCCAGCACCAGCCGCCCGGCCGTCAGCGTGGCGCGCAGATCGACCGCATCGAGCCGCGCCAGCCCCAGATCCAGCCCCTCCAGAACCAGCGCCGCCTCGGCATCGGCTCCGAAAAGGCCACTCACATCAATCGTGTCGCGCGACCAACCGGCGGGCGCGGCACTGTCCGCGTTCGCGCCGCCGCCTTCGCTCAATCCGCTCAGATCCAGCCTGCCACCCTGCAACCGCAGCCGGATCATCGGCCGGTCATCGCCCGGCAGGATGTCCACATCGCCGGCCAGCTGGTTGTCATCCAGGGTGAAGCTGCCTTCGCGCAGATGCACCGAGCCTTGGCTGGCCAGTGTTACCGCCGCATCCACGGCAATCCGGTCCCGGCCCAGCCCGCGCGGCAATTCCAGCGCCGGTTGCCCCGCCAAAGCCATCAGCGGGTTCAGGTCGGTCGCATCCAGCGTCAAAGCGCCCTCGATCCCCAGCGGGGCCAACCCGACCCGGCCGTCAAACCCGACCTCGCCGCCATCCCAGCGCGCCATCACCGCAACCGGGCGGATCTCGCCCTCGATCAGCGGCCCAACGCCTTCAATTCCCCCTTCAAAACTGATCTCGGCCCCGTTCATCGTGGCCGCACCGTCCAACGAGGCCAGCCCCACCGCCGAAGGCAGCCGCAGCGTCAGGTCGATCCCGCTGACCGTCACCTCCGTGCCCGCGCCCTCATCGCGGAACAAAAGCGATCCGTTGCGGATCTCGGCGATATCGAGGCTGAAATTTTCCAATCCGCTACCGCCCCCGGTCGCAGCATCCTCTGCCGCCGCATCCCCCCCGGTCCCCGAGAAATCCCAGCTCACCGCGCCATCCGCGGCCTGCACCAGCACAATCTCGGCATCAATCAACTCAAACCGCTGCACCTCAATGGCCCCGCCCCAGAGCGCACTCAGACCAATACCGACATTCAGCCGCGCGGCGCGCAGCATCGGGCCGTCACTGACCCAGACCGGATTGCCGATCTCGACCCCTTCGGCGCGCACGCCAAGGCTTGGCCAGATCGACGGGCTGACATCGCCCGAAATGACCAGGCTGCGCCCCGTCGCGCGTTCAAACTGATCGCCCGCCAGCGCCGCGATGCGTTCCGCCGGGATCAGGAAAAGGGCCGCGACCGCCAGCACAACCACCAAAACCAGCGCGCCTATTATGCGAAAAATCCAGCGCATTTCATGCACTCCTTGCCTGCTTTGATGTGAATCCTAGCGCGAAACAGGGCCCCGAAAACAGCCCCTAAAGCGGTTTGTTTCACCACGGGCGACCATCCGCCCCAATAGTCGAAAGGGGCCAGGCGGCGGGCTCAGCCGTGCCCGCCCCGCGGATAGGCCAGCGCGGCGGCCAGGATATATCTGTTCTGGCGCAGGATCTCGTCCGGATCGGCATCGGCCATACCCGGCAACGCCAGGCTCTTTCGGGCCAGAACCGCCCCCAGCAGGGCACCGGTAAACAACGCCGCGCGCGCCTTGGCCTCGGGCCCGTCC
>CAXBGQ010000105.1:0-9776 GCA_963975135.1 uncultured Nioella sp.
TCCTCCAAAAGGCCCATCGCACGCGCAGCATTGCCCAGATTGTTCTGGATCGCGGCACTGTCGGGGGCCAGATCAGCCGCCCGCGCAGCCGCGAAATAGGCCGCATCCAGCCAGGTCGGATCGCTGCCTTCGGGGTCGGCTTCATAGGTTTGCAGCAACATCGTTGCAAAATTGTTCAGCGAGGCCGGATCGTCGGGGTCCAGTGTGGCGTCATAGCCAAAGAACCACGCGGCCCGGTCGAAATGGCGCCGGGCATAGAGCAGATGGCCAAGCGTGGCACCGGTTACACCGTCGGGCAGGTCGTTCAGGAGTCCGGTGAACTCCTCGGTCTCGCCGGGTTCGAACCGCGCGCCAAGGCTGGCCAAAGCGGCGGCAACGGGGCTTTCGCCCAGATCCGCGGCGTCCACGGTCGGCGTGGCGGGGGGATCGGCCGGGGTCGGGGTGGCCGTCGGCGCGGGAGCTGGTGCCGGGTCCGGTGGCGGGGCATTGACGGGCGTCGGGTCAGGTGCCGGGACATCGCCGGGTTTCACGTCCGTTACGACGGGGCTGTCCGGAAATTTCTGGGCGGCAAGCGGCGAAATGGCCGCGAATTGCAGGATAACGGCAAGGGCCACGAGGGGCGCGACACGGCAGGTCATGAGGCTTCTCCTTCCCCCCGAACATAGCGCAACGGGCACACTCCGTCCATTTCGAGGGATATCCACCCGTTCGGAGCGTCAGGGGTGCCCACGGTGCCGGGTGGTCCGACTGGGCCGACAGGGGGGAGATTTCGCAGCCCCACGGGCGGGTCCCGGAGGCCACACGGCACAGGTTTCTAGCGACATCTTGATGCCGATCAAGGACAGCCCTCCCGCGGTCATGAAACCATTGCCGCAAGAGCCATGACAACAGGAGAGACTACATGAGCGAAACCGGCGCACCCGCACCCAATAAATCCAACGGCCCCGCCGACACGGCCACCGACGCCCCGGCCCCGAATTTTCCGACCGTGACCCCGGATGCCATCCGGCACGGGTTCGAAACCGGCTCCTATCCCTATCAATCCAAACTGGGGCGGCGTGAATACGAGGCGGAAAAGGCGCAGTTGCAGGCCGAGCTTCTGAAGGTCCAGCATTGGGCGCAGGAAACCGGGCAGAAATTCGTGCTGCTGTTCGAGGGCCGCGACGCGGCGGGCAAGGGCGGCACGATCAAGCGGTTTACCGAACATCTCAATCCACGCTTCGCTCGCGTCGTCGCCTTGAACAAGCCCAGTGATACCGAACGCGGGCAGTGGTTTTTCCAGCGCTATATCGACCATCTGCCAACCGCGGGTGAAATGGTGTTCTATGACCGTTCCTGGTACAACCGGGCTGGTGTCGAACGGGTGATGGGCTTTTGCGAGCCGTCGCAATATCTCGAATTCATGCGCCAGACGCCGGAGCTGGAGCGGATGCTGACCCGGTCGGGCATCCAGCTCTATAAATACTGGTTCTCGGTCACGCAGGAAGAACAGAGGTGCCGCTTTGATGCCCGTGCCACCGATCCGCTGAAACGCTGGAAACTGTCGCCCATCGACAAGGCCAGCCTCGATAAATGGGAAGATTACACCGAGGCGAAAGAGGCGATGTTTTTCTACACCGACACCGCCGATGCGCCCTGGACCATCATCAAGTCCAATGACAAGAAACGCGCCCGGCTGAACACCATGCGTCATTTCCTGTCAACGCTGGATTACCCCGACAAGGATCCTGCCGTCGCGCTGGCCCCCGATCCGCTGATTGTGGGTCGCGCCAGCCATGTGGTCCATGCTGCCGAACATATCCTGGGGGCGTCGCTGCATCCCGACCAGCGGCGCGGCGGTTGATCCAACGCGCCTCGCGGCAATAAAAACGGCGCTCCCCGGGGGCAGGGCGCGCCGTTTTCTGTCTCCCCCAGGCAGGGGCAGAGCGTGGGGTGGTTTTAGTAGGTCATCGCCAGCGAAATGCTGCCTTCGTCGATGATATTACGTTGAATGGCGACGCTGGCCACGGCCACCAGCTGTGCGATCTCCGCATCGCTGAGATTGCCGTCATTCAGGTCCAGCAGACCCTGTTCCAGAGCGTTCAGAATTTCGGCATTGGTCATGTCATTGGCGAGATCGAAAAAGACCTCGGCATTGGCCTCGGTGACCATGCCCAGATCATAAAGGTCGTTAAAGAACGAAGAATCGAACTGCACAAAGGCGTCCGAGACCTGTTGGGTGCGCAATTGCGCCTCGAGATCCGAGGCCAGATCCGCAATCCCGGTCTCAACCACAGCCGTTGCAGCCAGCGCCATGCCCGTGACAGCAGCCGTCAAAACGACCCAGTCGACGGTGATGGCACCGCTCTCGCTGTTCAGGAATTGACGAAAATTAGACACAACCATAACGCCTTTGCTTGAATTTGTATGGGAGGGTTTTCGCTCCAAAATGTGGCGCGAGTGAGGCAATAATACCTTATTTCACTGCAACAACGCGGTTCCAATATGGAAACGATCCAGGTAAGTCGCGGCCCCGAAAAGACAATATTTCCACGCTTGGCATCGCGCCATGCCCGCGATAGGGCCAATGGATGAACCGCTTTTCCCATCATCTGCGTCAGACCTCCACCCTGGCCCTGCCGCTGATCGGCAGTCACCTGGCGCAAATCTCGATCGGATTAACCGATACGGTGATGTTGGGGTGGTATGGTGTCAGCGAATTGGCGGCCGTGTCGCTGGCGACCATGCTGTTTTTCGTTTTGTTCCTGTTCGGCTCGGGCTTTGGCAAGGCGGTGATGCCGCTGGTCGCCGCCGCCACCGCCAATGACGACACCATCCAGGTCCGCCGCGCCACCCGCATGGGGCTGTGGATCTCGATGCTTTTCGCCGTCGCCACCCTGCCGTTTTTCTGGTTTTCCGGCCCGATCCTGCTGGCCCTGGGCCAGACCGATCAGCTTGCCGCCAACGGGCAGGATTATCTGCGGATCGCAGGCTGGTCGATGCCGGCGGCGCTGCTGGTCATGGTTCTGGCCAGCCACCTCAGCGCGCTCGATCGCGCCCGGGTGCTGTTTTGGGTCACCATCATCGGGGCGCTGTTGAACGTTGTCGTCAACTGGGCGCTGATCTTCGGCAATTTCGGCGCGCCCGAGCTTGGCCTGCGCGGCGCGGCGATTGCCTCGGTCATCACCAATTTCGCCATGGCGCTGATGCTGGCGCTTTATGCCGGGCTCGGACGCGGCATGCGTGCCTATGCGCTGTTTGCCCGGATCTGGCGCGCCGACCCCGAGGCGGGGGGGCTGGTCTTTCGCCTTGGCTGGCCCATCGGGCTCACGATGCTGGCCGAGGTCGGCCTCTTTGCCGCAAGCTCGGTGATGATGGGCTGGATCGGAGAGGTGCCGCTGGCGGCCCATTCCATCGCGCTGCAAATCTCGTCGATCACCTTCATGGTCCATATCGGCATCAGTTCGGCGGCCACCGTGCGCGGCGGCCATGCCTGGGGCCGCGGCGACCATCTGGCGCTGCGCCAGGGCGCGCTGGCGGCCTGCCTTTTGTCGGGCATCATGGTGGCCGTCACCATCTTCGCCTTTCTCACCATCCCCGGCCCGATGATCCGCCTCTTCGTCGATCCCACCGACCCTGCATTGCCGGTGATCCTGGGGCTTGCCACCGGCTTTCTGGCGCTCGGCGCGCTCTTTCAGCTTGCCGATGGCGCGCAGGTGCTGGCGCTTGGCCTGTTGCGCGGCGTGCAGGATACCCGTGGGCCGATGATCCAGGCGATGCTGGCCTATTGGGTGGTGGGCCTGCCCGCCGCCTATTACCTGGCCTTCCCGGCCGGGCTTGGCGGCAATGGCATCTGGCTCGGCCTCGTCATAGGTCTCAGCCTCGCGGCGCTAATGATGATGACCCGGTTCTGGCGCGGCGCGGGCCGCCGGGCCTGATCCCGGCCCCGCCTTCTTTGCGCTTCAAATATCCCCACCCACTGCCCGGCAGGCGGTGCTGACACCGCCGAAAGGGGAGGCTGCACCACGGGCACCCACCGCGCGCCCGCCACCGGTATAAACGCCGGCTCTCATCCGGCCATCACCGCATCCAGCACCCGCGCCCAGGACCGGATCCCCTTGTGAAAGCTCTCAAGGTCATATTTCTCGTTCGGCGAATGCAGCCCGTCATCATCCCGGCCAAACCCGGTCAGCAGCGCGTCCATGCCAAGGATTTCCTTGAAATGCGCCGCGATCGGGATCGACCCGCCACAGCCGATATAGGCGGCGGGCCGGGGCCATTCATCACTCATCGCCACACGCGCCTGCTCGAAAATCGGATGGCTTGTATCCATGATCCCCGCCGCATCGCCGCCAAGCTCGGCAAACTCCACGGTGCAATCTTCGGGCATCTGCGCCCGCACCCAGGCCCGGAAATTCGCGCTCACCTGCGCCGGGTCCTGCCCCTCGACCAGCCGGAAACTGACTTTGGCCGTGGCGACCGATGGCAGAACGGTCTTGAACCCGGCCCCGGTATAGCCGCCCTCGATGCCGTTGATCTCGCCCGTGGGCCTTGACCAGATCATCTCCAGCCCCGTCCGCCCGGCCTCGCCCGCAGGCACCGATAGCCCGACATCGCCCAGAAAATCGGCCTCCGAAAACCCCAAAGCCTCCCAGGCCGCGCGCTCCTCGGCCCCAAGATCAGGGATGCCGTCATAAAACCCCGGCACCGCAACCCGACCATCCGCATCGTGCAATCCGCCCAGAATCCGCGTCAACACCCGGATCGGATTCATCGCGATGCCGCCATACATGCCCGAATGCAGATCGCGGTCCGGCCCCCGCACCGTGATCTCCTCGCGGGTCATGCCGCGCAGGCGGCTGACGATGGCGGGCGTTTCATGGCCAAACAATCCGGTATCGCAGATCAACGCGATATCGGCGGTCAGCTCAGCCGCATTTTCCCGCATGAATGGCACCAGCGATGGCGACCCCGATTCCTCCTCGCCCTCGAAAAACATCGTGATGCGGCCGGGCAGGGAGCCATGCACCGCCTTCCACGC
Source organism: uncultured Nioella sp. (assembly GCA_963975135.1). GTDB lineage: Bacteria > Pseudomonadota > Alphaproteobacteria > Rhodobacterales > Rhodobacteraceae > Alterinioella. The sequence continues at coordinate 5,021 of CAXBGQ010000105.1, forward strand.
CCGGCAGGCCTCGATAAATGTCATCAGCTGGCCCTTGTCATCGGCCGCCCCGCGGCCGCGAATGACCGTGCCCTTTGGCGTCTCCTCCAGGCCCGGCTCAAAGGGCGGGCGGTGCCACAGATCCAGCGGATCGACCGGCTGCACATCATAATGGCCATAAAACAGGATATGCGGGCCCTCGCCCGTGCAATGGGCCACCACCATCGGGTGGCCGGGCGTCTGGCGTTTTGCGGCGTCAAAGCCAAGCGCGGTCAACTCCGCCACCAGCCAATCGGCGGCCTCCTGGCAATCGCCGGCATAGCTCGGATCGGTCGAGATCGAGGGGATCCGCAAGAGATCCATCAACCGCCCCACGCCCTGGTCCAAATCGGCGTCAATGCGGGCCAGCACTTGATCAAGCGACATCGGGCGTATCCTTTTCGGGGCAGGGGAATTCGGCCCGGACCTTAGCAGCCCGCCCCGCGCTGTCCAGAGCCGCGCCGGTCTTTCATCCTGGCCACCCCCCCCCGGCCACCCGCCCGGCAGGCGGAACGGGCACCGCCGCAAGGGGAGGCTGCATCACATCGGCCGCGCGCGCCGACAAGGGATGCACCATTCCCATTCATGCAATAAAGACGGATCCGCTTGCGCGTGCTTTCGGCTGCAATCCGCGCGCCCCTCATCTCCGCGCTCTCGATATTGCCGCCACCACAGCGAGCCTGTATCCCGGCGCAGATGCATCTGCCGACCCGCCGCCACGGAGTTTCTTTCATGTCTGTCTCTTCCCCCATCCGCCGGGCCATGCTTGCCCTGACCATGTTTGCCATTGCCGCCCCCGCACTGGCGCAGGAGCTGCCCAATCTGCGCCAGGCACGGCGGCTCATTTTTGCCGAACAGGGCGCGGTGCAGGGCGAGGTGATTCCCCATCCCAGCCTGTCGGAGGCCGATCTGGCGATCCTCGAACAACTGGTGGCGACGCAGAAATACTATGGTGCCGTGGCCATCGCGCCGGATCTGGGGCTGTTGTCCGAGGCGACGATCGCGGCGGCCAATTACCATGATGAGGATAACGCCCGCACCGCCGCCCTTGCCGCCTGCGATACCGCACGCCTGGCGGCAGACGAAGATACGGGTGCGGATACGGATACCGATGCGGCTGAGGCCGGGACCGCGTGCGTGATTGCTCTGGTGATCCGCCCCGAAGGTTGGGAGCCGGGCCGCGCCCTGCAGCTCAATACCGATGCCAGCGCCGCATTGCGCGGCGATTACCGCCGCATGGGGCGCCCGCGCGTGATGGCGATCTCGGACAGCACCGGCAATTGGGGCATGGGCGCAGATGCGGCCGCCGCCCGTGCCGCTTGCGGCGCAACCGATTGTCGCGCGGTTGTGAGAAATTGAGGCAAGACAGGCCCCCTTGATCCATGTCAAAGTCACAATCGCGGCAAATTGTAACTTGCAGATAACCCACCCTAGGGCCTAAGCACTATGGTGTCAGGGCACCCGGGACCGCAACCGCCCTGAACTGCCACGCACCCACCCCCCGTGCCCTTCGGGCCGCCCGCGAACCGGCCCGATGCAGGAGACGATCCAGTGAACTACGACGCCGCCCTCGATACTGCCCTGAACCGCCTGCACGAAGAAGGCCGCTATCGCACCTTCATTGATATAGAGCGTCGCCGCGGCCATTTCCCGCATGCGGTCTGGACCCGGCCCGACGGCACCAAAGAGGATATCACCGTCTGGTGCGGCAACGATTATCTGGGCATGGGCCAGCATCCGGTGGTGCTTGAGGCGATGCAAAAGGCGCTGAACGATACCGGTGCCGGCTCGGGCGGCACGCGCAACATCTCGGGCACAACGGTCTATCACAAGGCGCTGGAGGCCGAGCTGGCCGATCTGCACGCCAAGGAAGCGGCACTGCTCTTTACCTCGGCCTATATCGCCAATGACGCGACGCTCTCGACCCTGCCCAAGCTCTTTCCCGGCCTGATCATCTATTCCGATGCGCTCAACCACGCCTCGATGATCGAAGGCGTGCGCCGCAATGGCGGGGCCAAGCGGGTGTTCCGCCACAACGATCTGGATCACCTGCGCGCGCTGATGGCCGCCGACGATCCGGCGGCCCCCAAGCTCATCGCCTTCGAATCGATCTATTCGATGGATGGCGATTTCGGCCCGATCCGCGAGATCTGCGACCTGGCAGATGAATTCGGCGCGCTGACCTATCTCGATGAGGTCCACGCCGTCGGCATGTATGGCCCGCGCGGCGGCGGCATCGCCGAACGCGACGGGCTGATGGACCGGATCGACATCATCAACGGCACGCTGGCCAAGGCCTATGGCGTGATGGGCGGCTTTATCACCGCATCCGCGAAAATGGTCGATGCTATACGGTCCTATGCGCCGGGTTTCATCTTTACCACCTCGCTGCCGCCTGCCGTTGCCGCAGGTGCCGCGGCCAGCGTTCGGCATCTGAAAACCGATCAGGCGCTGCGCGATCTGCATCAGGACCGCGCCCGGGCGCTGAAATTGCGGCTCAAGGGCATGGGGCTGCCGATCATCGATCACGGCAGCCATATCGTGCCGGTGATTGTCGGCGATCCGGTGCATACCAAGAATATCTCGGACATGTTGTTGTCGGATTACGGCATCTATGTGCAGCCGATCAATTACCCCACCGTGCCGCGCGGCACCGAACGGCTGCGGTTCACACCTTCGCCGGTGCATGATCCCAGGATGATGGACGCGCTTGTGCGGGCGATGGACGCGCTGTGGAACCACTGTGCGCTGAATCGTGCCGATCTGAGTGCCTGAGACCTCTTCTGCGGGTGCAAAACCTCTGCATAATGTGTTAAACACTTGTGAACTCGGCCATATCTGGGGAATCAGGGCCGGGTTTGGGGAAAACACGGTCGGCAGATCGGCAGATCGGCAGATCGGCAAATCGTCACAAGACCGACCATTTCGCGGGCAGGACCGGTGGGGCATGAACACGCAATACAGCAATGACAGCGCGGCACCGGCTGAACCAGCCGATGATTTCGACGTGCCGCTCGGCGATCTCATGCGCGGCGAACGCGCCACGCTTGGCAAATCGCTGCTGGATGTCGAACGCGAGCTGAAAATCAAGGCCGCGCATATTGCCGCGATTGAAAATGCCGACCTGTCGGTCTTTGCCACCAAGGGCTTTGTCGCGGGCTATGTCCGCTCCTATTCGCGCTATCTGGGGATGGACCCGGAATGGTGCTATCGCCGGTTTTCCGCCGAAGCCGGGTTTTCCGGTGTGCACGGCACGCAGGCTTTGCAGGCACAAAATGCCAAGCGCGCCTTTGGCGACGCGCCCGCGCGCATCGTGAACCCCAATGACGTGATGAAATCGGCGCGGGTAACCTTTGCGCCGCGGCGCGACAGCCTGTTTTCGCATATCGAACCCGGCGCGCTCGGCTCGGCTGCGGTGCTGATCGCGCTGATCGTGGGCCTGGGCTATGGGGCCTGGTCGGTATTCACGGATATCCAGAGGGTGCAGTTCGTGCCCGTCGATGAGGCCCCTTCGACGCTGGCCAGCCTCGATCCGCTGGCCGGGGCCAGCCTCAATCGGACCGGGGCCGATCTGCCCGATGCGACCACGCCGACCGTGCCGGGATATGACCCGATTGACCGGCTCTACCGGCCGCAGGCGCTGGATGTGCCCGTTCTGACGCCGCGCGATCAGGCGATTGCCACGCTCGACCCCGATGCCGTGGGCCGGTTTGCCGCCGCCGCCCTGCCGTCGCGTCCCGCCTTCGCCCCTGCCACCGCGGAAACCGTCTCCGAGGCAGATGGCTTCCAGCTTGCCTCAGGCGTGCAGGTCACCGCCGATCCGGTTCAGGATGAGGTTGTCCTCTTTGCCGTGCGCCCCTCGTGGATCCGGGTCAGCGCCGCTTCGGGCACCGTGTTGTTCGAGGGCACGCTGAACACCGGCGATACCTATACCGTGCCCGCCGGGGCCGAGGCCCCGCTGCTGCGCGCAGGCAATGCCGGGTCGCTCTATTTCGCGGTCAATGGCGTGACGCTCGGGCCGTCCGGCCCCGGTGCCTCGATCGCGCGCGACGTTGTCCTGACGGCCGATGCGCTTAGCGAAAATTACGTGATGGCCGATGCCGCCACCGATCCCGATCTGCCGCGGGTGGCCTCTCTGGTCCTGTCCGGCGACACGCCCGAAGGCAACTGACCGGCCCCGCATTGCCCGCCGCAGCACTAAGGGCTATGTGCAAGGGCAGATACCGCATCCTGCCCGGAACCCACCGTCATGTCTCATAATCCGATCCGCCCCTGGCGCAATATCGACCGCCGCGACAGCCGCCGCATCCATGTCGGCCCGGTGCCCGTGGGCGGCGGCGCGCCGATCACCGTCCAGACCATGACCAACACCCTGACCACCGATGTCGCCGCGACCATCGCCCAGGTGCAGGCCTGCGCCGATGCCGGGGCCGATATCGTGCGCATCTCGGTGCCGGATGCGGCCTCGTCGAAGGCCCTGAAGGAGATCGTCGCCGAAAGTCCCGTGCCGATCGTGGCCGACATCCATTTCCACTATAAACGCGGCATTGAAGCCGCCGAGGCCGGGGCCGCCTGCCTGCGCATCAATCCCGGCAATATCGGCGATGCTTCCCGCGTCCGCGAGGTGGTCAATGCCGCCCGCGACCACGGCTGCTCGATCCGTATCGGGGTCAATGCAGGCTCACTCGAACGGCATCTGCTTGAGAAATACGGCGAACCCTGTCCCGATGCGATGATC
>CAXBGQ010000106.1:0-9712 GCA_963975135.1 uncultured Nioella sp.
TTGGACAGGGGGGGGGGGGGGCGGTATGCGGACAGGATGCCCGGTGCCCGGCGCATGGCAATTGACGCTTGCGGCAAGCCCCCGTTCCGGCCAGCCCCCGCCCGCCATCGGCAAAGCCCCGCGCGGGCGCGTCCGGCCCGGCGAAACTCCGCGACGCGGCGGCACGGGTTTCGGCAGGCTGCCGCCCAAACCGGACGCGGCCCTGGCCCCGGACGGAAGGAACCGGCGCGCGGGCGGTCCTGTTTGGGTGAATGCGGGCGGTTCGGTCTTGTGCCACATCCCGCCCGGCATTCGACACTGCAAACAGGATGCGAAGGAGCACCCCATGCGATTTACCACAACCCTCCGGGCGGCGCGGGACGGCGTTTTCGGAATTTTCATCGGCAGTGCCCTGGTGCTGACTGCGGCGCTGGCGGCGCAGGACATGATGATGATGGATGCCGATGGCGACGGGCTGATCAGCTATGCGGAGGCGGTCACGGCCAATCCCGACCTGAGCGAGGCCAAGTTTCAGGCGCTGGATACGGATGCCAATGGCGGGCTGGATGCGGCCGAGATGACGCTGGCACGTGAGGCCGGAATGATGATGTCCGGGGGCTGAAGGGTATCAAGGCGTTGCAGCATGTGACCCGGCCGTGACCCCGCACCCGGACGGGGCAAACCGGGTACCTGCATATCCCCGGACGGGTCTGCGGGCTTGGCCCTGGTCATGACGGAAAAAGGGGGCACCAGCGAATGGTGCCCCCTTTTTAGTCGGGACTGGCTTCAGAGACCGCGCGCCATGGCCGCCACTCCGGTGCGCGCCATGCGGACCTGCCCCAATGGGCGCATCAGATCGGTGAAGGCGTCGATTTTTTCCGGCGTGCCGGTCATCTCGAAGATGAAGCTTTCCAGCGTCGAATCGACCACATTGGCGCGGAAGATCTCGGCGATGCGCAGCGCCTCGACCCGCGCCTCGCCCTTGCCCTGCACCTTGATCAGCGCCAGTTCGCGGCTGACATGCGCGCCTTCGACGGTGAGGTCGGACACCTCATGCACCGGCACCATGCGTTCGAGCTGCATCTTGATCTGGTGGATCACGGCGGGCGTGCCGGAGGTCACGATGGTGATGCGCGAACGGTGGCCGGCATGGTCGACCTCGGCCACGGTCAGGCTGTCGATATTGTAGCCGCGCCCCGAAAAGAGCCCGATGACACGGGCCAGAACGCCGGCCTCGTTGGTGACCAGAATGGCCAGCGTGTGGCTTTCGATCACGTCTGACAGGTGGCTGCGCAGGTCATAGGCCGAATGGCTGGAGGCACCTTTTTCGATGTTGAGCGGAGACATGTGAGGGGGTCCTTTCCTTGCGTGCGGCGCGCGCTTTGGCGATACGCGATTTTTGTCAGGCGGCATAGCCGAATTCGGTGATCCAGGGGGTCAGACGATCCATCACCGGCGCAAGCGGCACCTCGTAGTGACGCCAGCGCCCGGCGGCGGTGTGGTAGAGCGGCTGGCTGACCTGGGCGTAGCTGGCGGTGCGGATGACCGGTTTTGCGGTCTGGTGAAAATCGGCCATGGCATCGGTCCAGTCGAGGCCGGTATGGGCCAGAACGGGGGCCATGGCGGCGGGCAGATCGGCAATCAGATCCTCGTAGCGCAGGGTCACGGTATCAAGCGCGAGGCGGGTGGCGGTGGCCTGCCAGAGGGTCATGACACGGTCATACAGCGTGGCGGCGGCGTCGAGGCTGCGGAAGTTTTCCATCGCGTCGTTCGGGGTGAAGTTCTGCATGAAGCAGCTGAGGATGAAATCGCAAGGGTGGCGCAGGGAAAAGACGAATTTTGCGCCTGGGAAACAACGGTTTATGGCGGCGGCCTCAACCAGGTTGAGGGGCAGTTTGTCGAACGGAATGCGCGTTGCAAGCGGCTGGCCGAGGCGGGTCTCGACCGCGGCCAGATAGGCGGCGGCACGGGTTCTGGCGGCACCGGCATCGATGGTTTGCAGATCGGAGGCAAGGTGACCGGGGCGCAGGCCCTCGGTCAGGATATTGACCAGCGGGTGTTCCTCGATCAGGGCCACGCGCGGATGCGCCATCAGGATGGTCTCCAGCAGCGTGGTGCCCGAGCGCGGGAAGCCGACCAGAAAGACCGGCTGCGGGGTTTCGGGCGGATAATCGGGGGCGATGAGCGCGGGTGCAGCGGCCAGATGATCGGTGACGCGGGCCAGATAGCGCGGCCCCGAAACATCGCCGCGCCCGGAGAAATGATCGGCCGCCGCGTTCATCGCGGTGAAGGCGTCAAAGGCGGCATCGTATGATCCGAGCGCATGCAGGGCGCGCCCGCGCGTGACCTGCAGGACAGCCGTATCGCGGGGGTTCCCCGGATCGATTTTCGCGGCGGTTTCAATGGCTTGCCGGTGCAGGCCGCGACGGCCCAGATAGACGGTGCGATTGAGCAGGATGGTCGGGTGGTCGGGCAGATGCGCCTCGGCAAGGGTCAGCACCGCGTCCAGATCATCGAGCCGGTTGAGCCGTTCCAGCATCTTGGCAAGCGCATCCCATGCGGGCGCGGCAATGGGGGCCAATTGGGTGGCGCGGCGCAGATGGGTCTCGGCCAGGTCGGTGGCGTCAAGGTCGAGATGGGCCAGGCCAAGCGCCACATGCGCGGCGGCACTTTCGGGGGCGACATCGAGCGCGGCCTGGGCGGCGGCGCGGGCTTGCGCCGGTTGGCCGCGTGTGCGCAGGAGCGATGAGAGGCTGAGATAGGGTTCGGGATTGGCCGGATCGGTGCGGATGGCGTGATCGAGGACGCGGGCGGCCTCGGTGTTGCGGCCACTGGCGGCCAGCGCATTGCCAAGTGCGTTGGCAATGTCGGACAAGAGCGGCTGGCGTTTCAGAAGCGGCGGGGCCTGGGTGAGGACGGTCTGCCAGTTCCGGGTCTGGAAGGCGGTGAGGGTGGTTCGGCGGTTGGCCTGATCCGTGGCGGTGAGGGTGGGGGCAGGGCGGGACTGCGGCCCGAGCGAGGCGAGGAGCTTGCGCGCCGCGCCGTCACGGGAATTGCGGTAAAGGTGTTTGCGCAGAAGCTGGCCCGCATCGCCCGCATCGCCCGCCCGGCCCGCCGCAATCAGCCCGCGCGCGGATTTGAGAATCTGCGCGGGGCTCGGTTGCGGGTGTTGGCGGGCGGGGGGCATGGGGGTGGCCTTGGTGGTGGTGGGTGCCGGGGGATGGGGCAGAACCCCACCCTGGATTTCGGGCTGGTGCTTTACACCAACACGCCCCCTGCATCGCCGATCACGCCTTGGGTTTCGGCATCGCCCATCAGCATCTCGTTATGGGCCTTGCCAGACGGGATCATCGGGTAGCAGTTCTCGTGTTTTTCCACCAGGCAATCGAAGATCACCGGGCCGTCATGGTTCAGCATCTCCATGATCGCGTCATCGAGATCGGCGGGGTCTTTGCACAGGATGCCCTTGGCCCCGAAGGCCTCGGCCAGTTTGACGAAATCGGGCAGGCTCTCGGACCAGCTATGCGAATAGCGTTCGCCATGCAGCAATTCCTGCCATTGGCGCACCATGCCGAGGCGTTCATTGTTGAGGATGAACTGCTTGACCGGCAGGCGGTATTGCGCGGCGGTGCCCATTTCCTGCATGTTCATCAGCCACGAGGCCTCGCCTGCCACGTTGATCACCAGCGCGTCGGGATGCGCGATCTGCACCCCGATCGAGGATGGAAAGCCGTAGCCCATGGTGCCAAGCCCGCCCGATGTCATGAAGCGGTTGGGGTCGTTGAAGCCCAGATATTGCGCGGCCCACATCTGATGCTGGCCCACTTCGGTGCAGATATAGCGATCATGGTCCTTGGTCAGCGCCTCGAGCCGTTCCAGCGCGTATTGCGGTTTGATCGTGGTCTCGGAATTTTTGAAATCCAGGCAGCGGGTCTTTTTCCACTCCTCGATCTGGCCCCACCATTTCTGCACCGCGCCGGCATTGGTCTTGCGCCCGCGCGCCTTCCAGATGCGCAGCAAATCCTCCAGCACATGGCCGACATCGCCGACAATGGGGAAATCGGTATGGATCACCTTGTTGATCGACGAGGGGTCGATATCGATATGGGCCTTGCGGCTGCCGGGGCTGAAATCGGCGATGCGCCCGGTGATGCGGTCATCGAACCGGGCCCCGACGCAGATCATCAGATCGCAACCATGCATGGCGAGATTGGCCTCATAAAGCCCGTGCATCCCCAACATGCCGAGCCAGTTCTTGTCGCGCGCCGGATAGGCCCCCAGACCCATCAGGGTGGAGGTGATCGGAATGCCGGTGGCGTCGACCAGTTCGCGCAGGAGCTGGCTTGCGGCGGGGCCTGAATTGATCACGCCGCCGCCGGTGTAGAACAGCGGACGCTCGGCGGTTTCCAGCGCCTCGACCAGCGCTGTGATGATGGCGCTGTCGCCCTTGACGCGCGGGTGGTAATGCGACGGGCTGACCTTGGGTTTGGCCGCGTAGGTGCCGGTGGCAAACTGCAGATCCTTGGGGATATCGACCAGAACCGGGCCGGGGCGGCCGGCGGTGGCGATGTGAAAGGCCTCGTGGATGGTGGCGGAAAGCGCGTTGGTTTCCTTGACCAGCCAGTTCATCTTGGTGCAGGGCCGGGTGATGCCGACGGTATCGGCCTCCTGAAAGGCGTCCGAGCCGATCATGAAGGTCGGCACCTGACCGGTCAGAACGATGATCGGGATCGAATCCATCAGCGCATCGGTCAGGCCGGTGACCGCATTGGTGGCACCGGGTCCGGATGTAACGAGAACGACGCCGGGTTTGCCGGTCGAGCGGGCATAGCCTTCGGCGGCATGGACCGCGCCCTGTTCGTGGCGCACCAGGATGTGGCGGATCTCGTTTTGCTGAAAGATCTCGTCATAAATCGGAAGCACCGCCCCGCCGGGATAGCCGAATACAGTATCGACACCCTGGTCTTTCAGGGCTTCGACCACCATCTTGGCACCGGTCATCTCTGTCATGGCTCTTGCTCCTTCAGCCGTCCTGGTCTTCGGTTTTCAACTCTGTCGCATAAAAAAGCCCCCGGCGGAAAGACGGGGGCGCATGGGGGTCCGATATGGATGCCGTCACCGACCCATGCGCGCCTTTCCTACCTGTACGAGAATTTCGGGCATTTCCGAGGTTCCTTCATGCGAATGCAGAGACACTATGAGCGGGGCGGTGGGGCGTCAACCGCGAAAGGGGGTGGTTTTTCGGATTCTAATGCAGAAAATTGCCGCGATGTCGCGATTTTCGCAACAATCATGCCGAACGGAGCGTCAAAGAGTCAGGATCGGTCGCAAACCGGAGAACGCCGGCGAATCTTGCCGGGCCGATGGAGGGAGTTGCGAAAAGATTCGCGCGCCAAGCGTGCCGGGCGCAGGGGTGGTGCATTTATGAACGATAGGCACAAAAACACCCGCATATTGTTAAATTTTGCGGCGTATCTGCGCGGTGCCACGTCGAATTGGTAAAATTATCTTACAATTTTTTGTCGTATTTGGCCAAAAAGGGGTTTGTCCGGGGGCACCGCTTCGCTAACCTGCCCGAACTATCTGTAGGGGCGGCGCTTCGCTATCCCGCCCTCGCAAAAAAGCAACAATGACCATGGCCAAAAATGGCCGAAATATATCCGATGGGGAGGATACCATATGGATCGCCGTTCTTTTCTTAGAACATCTGCAATCGGTGGCGCAGCTGCCGCCTCGACGACGCTTGCCGCGCCGCTTTATGCGCAAGGCAACCGCACCCTGAACCTGGTCACGTCCGTGCCGGACGGATTCGCCATCTTCGATGATGCCGGACAGCAGGTCGCAAACTACATCACCGAGATGACCGAAGGTCAGATCACCATCAACAAGCACCCGGCAGGCAGCCTTGTCGGTGCCTTCGAAGTGTTTGACGCCGTGTCGTCCGGTCAGGCCGACATGTATCACTCGGCCGATTACTACTTCCTGAACCAGCATCCCGGCTTTGCCTTCTTCACCTCCGTGCCCTTCGGCATGACGGGTCAGGAAATGGCCAACTGGTATTACCATCGCGGCGGTCAAGAGCAGCACGATGAGTTGGCGGGCCTCTTTAACCTGAAATCCTTCATGGCCGGTTCGACCGCCATGCAGCCCGGCGGCTGGTTCAACACCGAGATCAACTCGGCCGATGACCTGCAGGGTCTGCGGTTCCGGATGCCCGGTCAGGGTGGTCAGGTTCTGGGGCGTCTTGGCGCTTCGGTGCAGAACATTCCGGGTGGCGAGATCTATCAGGCGCTTGCGTCCGGTCAGATCGACGGTGCCGAATGGATCGGTCCCTACGCGGATGAGCGGATGGGCTTCCAGGAAGTCACCAGCATCTACTACACCTCCGGTTTCCACGAGCCGGGTTCGGCGCTTACGCTGGGTATCAACCTCGATGTCTACGAGTCGTTCACCGACGCGCAGAAGCAGATCGTCGATGCCGCAGCCCGTGCCACCTACACCACCAACCTGGCATTGTCGCTGTCGGAAAATGGTGCCGCTCTTGCGCGCCTGCAATCGCAGGGTGTTCAGACCCGTGAGTTCCCCGAAGATGTCTGGGATGCCTTCGGTCGTGCCGCCGCAGAAGTGCGTGCGGAAAACATGAGCGATCCGATCTACGCGCAGATCGCGGATAGCTATTTCGCGTCCTTGAACGAATCCGCCAGCTGGTTCGAAGTGGGTGATGGCGAATACATGCGTCAGCGGAACCGCGTCAACGCGTCGATGTAATCGGGCGATCGAAACTTTGATATGTCGCCCGGCCCCCTTGGGGTCGGGCGACATCTTACGCATTCACGCGGCCGGTGATGCGTCCTGACCTGACAGCTTGGCCTGGGGATCACCTCCATGATCGATTTTATCCTTTGGGCGCTGCAAAACATTGCACTGGCCCCTTACAATCTGGTGCGAGCCCTGGCCAATCCGGGCGAATGGCTGGCCTGGGGAGACCCCGAAGCGCTGGTGCGGTTCATCTATTATGGCGGATCGGTCGAGTTCTTTTTCGTGGTCTTTACCACCTTTCTGGCGATCACCGCGCTGGGCATGCTCTGGCGGCGCAATATCTTGTGGTGGGGTGTGCGCATTCTGGAAGGGTTAGCAAACGGCGTCGGTCGTTTCGCCGCCTGGGCGGGCCTGATCATGGTTCTGCAACAGGTGATGATCGTTTTCCTGCAGCGCATCTTTCGCGTTGCCGAGATTTCGCTTGGGCCGGCGGGCGTCGCCTTTACCCAGGATCTGAGCTGGTATGGCGAGGAGCTGAAGCTTTATAACGCCATGGTCGTGACGCTGGCCGTGTCCTACACATTCGTGCAGGGCGGGCATGTGCGCGTCGATCTGGTCTATTCGGCGGTGCGCCACAGCACCAAACGGGTGATCGACATGGTCGGCTGCATGATCTTCATGCTGCCGGTGGTCGTTCTGACCTATATGTATGCCTGGTTTTTCATGTGGCGGCACCTGGTGGTGCCGAACCCGTCCGCCTCGAGCGAGCTGGACCGGATGCTGATGCAGGCCCGCGTGCTGCGCTGGAATGTCGAGACCATCGGCTTTTCGCCCAACGGCTTCAACGCCTACTTTCTGTTCAAGGTTCTGCTGGTTGCCTACACGGTGCTGGTGTTCCTTCAGGCCGTCGCCTTTTTCTGGCGCTCCTATCTGGAGTGGCTGGAGGGTGAAGAGAGCGTGGGCAAATATCTGGACAAAGACAACCTGGGTGATCCGGAGGCCGAGCTGGCCGCCGAGATCCATTGACTGACAGGACGGGACGGAAACTGAGATGATTTTTGGACTTGATGGCGTCGAAATCGGCCTGATCGTGGTCTTCCTGTGCCTGTTTGGCGGGATTATGACCGGATTTCCGGTGGCATTTGCAATTGGCGGGGCGGGCATCATCTCGTTCGGGATCATTGCCGCACTGGACAATGCCGGGCTGCTGATTCACCAGGCGATCGACACCGGATCGGGGCAATATGCGGCGCTGCTGTCAGAAGGCGTGATCCGCGAGAGCATATCCGCGTTCCGATACCCGGACCTGCCAACGATTGACCAGGCGCTGTTTCCCGGCGGTTGGGAATTGGCGATGGACCGCAACCTGTCCTTTATCGTCAACCGGATGAACGAACGCGTCATCGCGGGCCAGTCGATCGAGACGCTGCTGGCGGTGCTGATGTTCGTGATGATGGGCATCACGCTGGAACGCTCGAAGATCGCCAATGATCTGCTGACCACGATGGCGCGGGTTTTTGGCCCGCTGCCCGGCGGTCTGGCGGTGTCGATCGTTCTGGTGGGGGCGTTCCTGGCGGCCTCGACGGGCATTGTCGGGGCCACGGTGGTGACCATGGGTCTGTTGGCCCTGCCCACCATGTTGCGCAACAATTACAGCCCCGAGCTGGCGACCGGCGTGATTGCCGCAAGCGGCACATTGGGGCAGATCATTCCGCCCTCGATCGTGATCGTTCTGCTGGGCACGCTGGTGGGCGATCTGTTTGCCACCGGTCAGGAGGCGCGGGCGCAGCTTGCGGGCTGCCGCGACGCGCTGACGTTCCTGGGCGAGCCGGCGGTTCTGTCGGTCGGCACGCTGTTTCAGGCGGCGCTGCTGCCGGGGATTTTCCTGGCCTTCCTTTATGGGGCCTATGCGTTTGGTTTTGCGCTGCTGAACCCGTCCAAGGCCCCCGCGGTTGTGGTCGAGGGACATGGCGGCGGCGAGACCGTAACCCGCGGCGAAGGTCTGACCTGGTTCCTGGCTGCCCCCGTCTTGATGGTGGGTGCCGTAATCCTGAGCGTCAGCATGGGGCTGGTCGGCAGCCAGACGATCTCCGTTTCCGATTTCTCGGAAGCCGGTCAGACGGCATCGCTGCGCACCAATGTCAGCGAGACCTGCCAGGTGGCGATGATCGCCGAGCACGGGCAAGAGGCTTGGGATACGGCGGTTGCCGAACAGGAAGCCATTGACGCGGCTGGCGGTGTGGAAGAAAGCCGCGCCCGCAGCGAAGAGGAAATGGTCGAGGCGCGGGCCGCAGCTCTGGCCGCCACCGCCCCGATCGGCACCGGCGTGGCCACCATGTTCGTGCTTCTGGCGCTGATCCTGACCACCGCGCGCGGGGTGTCGCCCACGAGCGCACCGACCCCGTTGCTGATCGGCGGGCTGGGCGTGGTTCTGGCCTTTATCTTTGATATCCTGTTTATCGGGCCGCTCACCGGTTCGGGGGCCAGTTTCCTGATCCTGGCGATTCCGTTTGCGATGACGATCTATGGCTGTTCGGCGGCGATGGTGCGTCTGGCCCGGAACGAATTGCTGCGCGTGGTGTTCCCGCCGCTGGTTCTGATCGTGGCGGTTCTGGGCTCGATCCTGGGCGGCATCACCAACCCGACGCCGGCCGCCGCCCTGGGGGCCGCGGGTGCCATCATGCTGGCCGCCTTCCGCAAGCTGAAGGAAGAGAACCAATCGCCCAAGATCATCCTGATGGCCAGTTTCGCGCTGGTGATCATGATCCTTGTGGGCATCAATTTCGACCTGCGGATCACGCGCGCCGAAGTGCCTTTGGAGGATTGGCTGGCTTTCCTGGTGGCGCAGGCCGCTTATCACTTTGCCTTTTTCGGGCTGCTTTATGGCTGCTGGATCCTGTTCAAACATGGCGTTCTGAGCCCGGTGGTGCGCGAAACCGCCAAGGTGACCTCGATGGTGTTCACCATCCTGATC
>CAXBGQ010000107.1:0-9711 GCA_963975135.1 uncultured Nioella sp.
TCCCCGGGCGTCAGGATCAGGGGCGGCGAAATGATCATCCGGTCGCCGACATGGCGCATCACCAACCCGTTGGCAAAGCACCGGTCGCGGCAGATCAGCCCGGCAGTGCCGGAGCCCGCAGCAAAGCCCGCGCGGGTCGCCTTGTCGGGGGTCATCTGGACCGATCCCATCATGCCCACAATACTGGCCTCGCCAATCAGCGGGTGGTCGGCCAGCGCGGTCCATTTTTCCTTGAGATAGGGGGCGGCTACATCGCGCACATGGCCGATGATGTCCTCCTCCTCCAGAATGCGCAGGTTCTCCAGCGCAACTGCGGCGGCAACCGGATGGCCGGAATAGGTGTAGCCATGGTTGAACTCGGCGCTGGCGATGGTATCGGCCACTTCATCGCAGACCACCGATCCGCCAATTGGCGCATAGCCCGAGGAAAGCCCCTTGGCGATGGTCATGATATCGGGTCGGATGCCGAGCGTCTCGGAGCCGAACCAGTTCCCGGTCCGGCCAAAGCCGCAGATCACCTCATCGGCGATCAGAAGGATCTCGTATTTGTCGCAAATGCGCTGGATCTCGGGCCAGTAGCTGTCGGGCGGCACGATGACACCGCCCGCGCCCTGCACGGGTTCGGCGATAAAGGCCGCGACGCGGTCTTCGCCCATCTCCAATATGGCCTCTTCCAATTCGCGCGCGCGCATCAGCCCGAATTCCTCGGGGCTCATGTCACCGCCTTCGGCCCACCAATGCGGCTGACCGATATGCAGGATATCGGGGATCGGCAGACCGCCCTGTGCGTGCATGTGGGCCATGCCACCAAGCGAGCCGGACCCGACCGAGGAGCCGTGATAGGCGTTCTTGCGGCTGATGATCACCGATTTCGTGGGCTTACCCTTGAGCGCCCAATAGGTCCGCACCATACGGATATTGGTGTCATTGGCCTCGGAGCCCCCGGCGGCAAAAAACACATGGTTCAGATCACCCGGCGCAAGCTCGGCGATCTTTTTGGCCAGCGCGATGGCGGGCACATGGGTGGTCTGGAAAAAGGCGTTGTAATAGGGCAGTTCGCGCATCTGGCGCGCGGCAACCTCGGCCAGTTCATCGCGGCCATAGCCGATATTGACACACCACAGCCCCGCCATCGCATCCAGCATTTCATTGCCGTCGCTATCGGTCAGCGTGACGCCGCGCGCGCGGGTGATGATGCGGGTGCCCTTTTCGGCCAGCGCCCCATTATGCGTGAACGGGTGCATGTGATGGGCAGCATCGAGCGCCTGCAACTCGGCGGTGGGCAGGTGGTTGGTGATCATGTTCATCGGCTTTGGTCTCCCTTTCGCGCTTCAGACGTTCAGCAGCAGGTGTTGGCGTTCCCAGGGCGAGATCTCGCGCTGGTATTCCTCGTTCTCGGCCCGCTTGATATCGCAATAGAGCTGGCAGAATTCTTCGCCCAACACGGCGCGAATCTCGGTTGCGCCGTCAAAGATCTCAAGCGCATCGCCCAGGCTGACCGGAAGGGCTTTATCGGTTTCCCAGACCTCGACCTGGACGGCGGCGCGCGGCTCGGTCCGGTTGATCATGCCCAGATAGCCACAGGCCAGCGAGGCGGCGATGGCAAGATAGGGGTTGCAATCCATCCCGATCACGCGGTTTTCCACCCGCCGCGCCTGGGGGGTCGAATGTGGAATGCGCAGGCCGGTGGTGCGGTTATCCGTGGCCCATTCCAGATTGGCGGGCGCGCTCTGGCCGTCCACCGGGCTCCGGCGATAGGAATTCACGTAAGGGGGCAGAAGCGGCACCACCTGCATCAGGTAGGTTTGCGAACCGCCAATGAAATGATGGAAGGCTTCGGTTTCGGCCCCGCCCTTGTCGGAAAAGATGTTTTGGCCGGTTTTGCTGTCCAACACGCTTTGGTGCACATGCATGGCGCTGCCGGGTTCATCGCGGATCGGTTTGGCCATGAAGGTGGCGAAAATGCCGTTTTTCAGCGCCGCCTCGCGGATGGTGCGTTTGAAATAGAACACCTGATCGGCCAGCTGCAGCGGGTCGCCATGCAACAGGTTGATCTCGATCTGCCCGGCCCCGCCTTCCTGGATCACGGTGTCGATGCGGAACCCCTGTTCCTCGGCATAATCATAGATCGTGTCGATCACCGGGCCGTATTCATCGACCGCCGACATCGAATAGACCTGACGGCTGGCCCCCTTGCGCCCGGTGCGGCCAAGCGGCGGTTCGATGGCCTCGTTGGGGTCGGTGTTGGGCTTGGTCAGGTAAAATTCCAGTTCAGGCGCGACGATCGGAGTCCAACCCTTGGCGTCATAAAGGTCCAGCACCTTGCGCAGCACGTTGCGCGGCGCGATGGCCAGCGGGTCGCCCTCACGCGTGGCCAGGTCACAGATGATCTGAACGGTGGCATCCTCGGCCCAGGGCACGGCGGTGGCGGTGGCCATGTCGGGGGTCAGCACGACATCCTTTTCGAGCCATTGGTTTTCGATCTCCATATCCACATATTCGCCGGAGATGGTCTGATAAAAGAGCGAGATCGGCAGATTGAAGGTCTCATCGGGTTTGAACTTGTAGGACGGCATCGCCTTGCCGCGCGAGGTGCCGGCAAGATCGGGGATGATGCATTCGACCTCTTCCAGCCGACGGTTGTCGAGATAGTCCAGAAAGGCCTCGGGCAGAGCGGCCAGCCAATCCGCGTCGGATTTTGCTTTGCGGGGCGTTCGCATAGGGAACCTGCTTGGGTGTTGGGGTGGTCAGACCGGAGGGTTTACCGGTTATCCGCAGAATATGATCAAAAATATTCGCCTGTCAATCGCCGCCCCCGAAGGAGCCATCAAACACCGAGCGACTGGCGTGTCAGGTCGAGCCCCTGGCGAATATCCTCCTCGATTGCACGGGCGGCGGCGATGGGTTCGCGCTTGCGCAATGCCGCCAGCGCCTCTGAATGCTTGTCGGGCAGATTGGACGTGCCATAACGCCCGCTGACAACGCGCAAGGACGGCCCGACCTGCAACCAGAGCGAGATCGCGATCTTGCGCAAAATGGGCGTCTGCGCGAAATCATAGAGCCGGAAGTGAAAGCGGAAATTGCTTTCCAGATAGCCTTCGACATCGCCGGCACCGATGGCGGCATTGACCACGTTATCCAGCGCCTCAAGCTCGGAAATATTCGCATCCGTGACTCGTTCGGCGGCCAGTTCGACCATCTTGGGTTCAATGGAAAACCGCGCGAAATAGATCTCGTCGACACGCTCGGCCGAGATCTTGGGCACGCAGATGCGCCGGTTGCCAAGCGTTTCCAGCGCGCCTTCGGCGGTCAGCCTGCGAATGGCTTCGCGCACCGGAGTCACGCCCGCGCCAACGGCGTCCTTGAGGCCCAGTATCGTGACCGGCTGGCCCGGCAGAACCGCGCCGAACAGGATCATGTTGCGGATCTTTTTATAGATTGCCTCATGTTCGGGCAGCTTTGGGTCGGATACGTTCAAGGCGCGGGCCTTTCTTGTTAATCTGCACTGACGGAACCGGGGTCGGCGAAGGAATCAGTCACAACAATATACAAAATTCTTGCGTCGAATCGAAGTTTTGATCAAATAAAAAGAAACAAACGTCCAATCGGGAGAATTTCGGATGATGAAAAACGTCGCAATGCTGGCCACGGCGGGGTCGATGATCGCGCTGGCAGCGGCCGCACAGGAAGTGCGGGTCTATAACTGGTCCGACTATATCGACGAGGCGCTGCTGGAACAGTTCGAGGCCGAAACCGGCTATGACCTGATCTATGACGTGTTCGATTCCAACGAGATTTTGGAAACCCGGATGCTGGCCGGTGGCTCGGGCTATGATGTGGTTGTGCCCTCGGGCACGTTCCTGCAGCGCCAAATCACCGCCGGGGCGTTTCAGCCGCTGGATATGTCGGCCCTGTCCAATGCCGGCAACCTGTGGAACGTGATCCAGGAGCGCACCGCGCAATACGACCCCGGCAACGCCTATTCGATCAACTACATGTGGGGCACCACGGGCATCGGCGCAGACGTGAACCGGGTGCGCGAGATCCTGGGTGAAGATGCGCCTATTGCCTCGCTCGATCTGGTGTTCAACCCCGAAAACATGGCGGCGCTGGCTGAATGCGGCGTGTATTTCCTGGACGCGCCGACCGAGATGATCCCCGCCGCGCTGACCTATATCGGCCAGGATCCCGACAGCCAGGACCCCGATGTTCTGGAAATGGCGGAGCCGGTCTTGTCCGCCGTGCGCCCCTATGTGCAGAACTTCAACAGTTCCGAATATATCAACGCGCTGGCCAATGGTGATATCTGCGTGGCCTTCGGCTGGTCGGGCGACATCCTGCAAGCCCGCGATCGCGCCGCCGAAGCCGATAACGGCGTCGAGATTGTCTATAATGCCCCCACCGAAGGCGCGCTGATGTGGTTCGACCAGATGGCCATTCCGGTCGATGCGCCGAACCCCGAAGGCGCGCATGCGTTTCTCAACTTCATCCTGGATGCCCAGAACATGGCGGCGGCGTCGAACTATGTCTATTACGCCAATGGCAATCTCGCGAGCCAGGAATTTCTGGTTGAGGACGTGATCGATGATCTGGCCATTTACCCCGATGCGGCAACGCTGGAAAACCTCTATACCACTTCGCCCTATGGCCCGCGCATCCAGCGTCTGGTCACCCGGATGTGGACCCGGATCAAATCGGGCACCTGATCCTGGCTGACTGATTGCGATCTGCCTTGCCCGGCATTGCGCCCGGGCAGGGCACCCCTTTTTCCGCCTCAGGAAAGGATCTGCCATGCCCGTTGCCGATGCCACGCCCTGGCTTGACCCCGACCAGACCCCGCTGATCCGGTTTGAAGGTGTGACCAAACAATTCGGGTCCTTCACCGCCATCGACGACATCGACCTCAATATCTATCGCAAGGAATTCTTTGCGCTTCTGGGGCCGTCGGGCTGCGGCAAGACCACGTTGATGCGGATGCTGGCGGGGTTCGAGACCGTGACGACGGGCACCATCACCATCGGCGGGCAGGATATGGCAGAGATTCCGCCCAACCGGCGCGAAGTGAACATGATGTTCCAGTCCTACGCCCTGTTCCCGCATCTCAGCATCTATGACAATATCGCCTTTGGCCTGAAACGGTCGTCCATGCCCAGGGACCAGATCTCCGCGCGGGTCGATGAAATGCTGCGCCTGACGCGGCTGGAGCAATTCGCTCGCCGCAAGCCGCACCAGATCTCGGGCGGGCAGCGGCAGCGCGTGGCGCTGGCGCGGAGCCTCGCCAAGGCCCCGAAACTGCTGTTGCTGGATGAACCGCTTGGCGCGCTGGACAAGAAGCTGCGCCAGGATACCCAGTTCGAGCTGATGGATATTCAGGAAACCACCGGCACCACATTCGTCATCGTGACCCACGACCAGGAAGAGGCGATGACCGTCGCCAGCCGCGTCGCCGTCATGGATAATGGCAAGATCATCCAGGTCGACACGCCGCCGCGCATCTATGAAAGCCCCAATTCGGTCTATGTCGCGGATTTCATTGGCGATGTGAACCTGATCCGCGGCAATGCGCGGGTGTTGCCCGATGGTCTGGCTAGCGTTGCCTGGGCCGAAGGTGCGCCCGAGATCATGGGCACCGCGGGCGACGGCCTCAGCGCCTCGGCCCCCGTGACCTTTGCGATCCGGCCCGAAAAAGTGGCGATTTCCGCCGAGCGTCCCACCGACCGGAACAATGTGGTGCAGGGCAAGATCCACGACATCGCCTATCTGGGCAATATTTCCACCTATCACGTGCAACTGCCGACCGGGCAGATCGTCAAGGCGCAGACCGCCAATAACCGCCGCCTGTCGCAGCGCAGTTTCACCTGGGAGGATGAGGTATATCTCTCCTGGACGGACACTGCCGGCCTTGTGCTGGCCGGGTAGGGGGCTGTTATGAACCTCGCCCGCCGCACCCTGATCGGTATCCCCTATCTCTGGCTTTTGCTGCTGTTTCTGGTGCCGTTCGGGATTATCTTCAAGATCTCGCTCTCTGACATCGCGCTGGCGATTCCGCCCTATACGCCGACGCTGGACCTCAACGAAGGCTGGAGTGGCATCCGGGACTTCATCGCCAATCTCGATTGGGAAAACTACATTTTCCTGACCGAAGATGACCTTTATTGGCGCGCCTATCTCTCCAGCCTGCGGATCGCGTTGATCTCGACCGTTCTGGCGCTTCTGGTCGGGTTTCCCATCGCCTATGGCATGGCCAACGCATCGCCCGAATGGCGGCCCACCCTGATGATGCTGGTGATCCTGCCGTTCTGGACCAGTTTCCTGATCCGCGTCTATGCCTGGATCGGCATTCTCAGCAATGAGGGGTTTTTGAACCAGTTCCTGCTCTGGACCGGGATCATCTCGGACCCTCTGATGATCATGAACACCTCCACGGCGGTCTATATCGGCATCGTCTACACCTATCTGCCCTTCATGATCCTGCCGATTTACGCAACGCTGGAACGCTTGGATGAATCGTTGCTGGAGGCGGCAGAAGATCTGGGATGCAGCCGCGCCTCGGCCTTCTGGCTGATCACGATCCCGCTGTCGAAATCGGGCGTGATCGCGGGCTGTTTCCTGGTCTTCATTCCGGCCCTCGGGGAGTTCGTGATCCCCTCGCTTCTGGGCGGCTCGGGCACGCTGATGATCGGCAAGGTCTTGTGGGAGGAGTTTTTCAACAACCGCGACTGGCCGGTGGCAAGCGCCGTGGCGATCATCTTGCTGCTGATCCTGGTGATCCCGATCATCCTGTTCCAGAAGAACCAGGAAAAAGAACAGGAGGCGGACGCATGAGACGCTTTACCTGGTTCAACGCCACTGCACTGACGGTGGGCTTTGCCTTTCTTTACGTGCCGATGCTGATCCTGATCGTCTACAGCTTCAATTCCTCGCGGCTGGTCACTGTCTGGGCCGGGTTTTCGACCCGTTGGTATGGCGAGCTGTTTCAGAACGAGGCCTTTCTGGATGCGGCCTGGGTGACGCTCAGGGTGGCCTTCGTTTCCTCCAGCATCGCCACGGTCCTGGGCACGATGGCGGCCTATGTGCTGGTGCGCGGCGGCAAATTCATGGGGCGGACACTGTTTTCCGGCATGATCTATGCGCCCTTGGTGATGCCCGAGGTGATCACCGGGCTGTCGCTCTTGCTGCTTTTCATCTCGATCGGGCTGGATCGCGGCGTTTTCACCATCATTCTGGCCCATACCACGTTCTCGATGTGCTATGTGTCGGTCGTGGTGTCCTCGCGTCTGGTCAATTTCGACCGTTCGGTCGAGGAGGCGGCGCTTGACCTTGGCTGCACGCCTTTCGATGCCTTCAAATCGGTGACCCTGCCGATCATCGCGCCTGCCGTTATCTCCGGCTGGCTTCTGGCCTTCACGCTGTCGCTCGACGATCTGGTCATTGCCTCCTTCACGGCGGGGCCGTCGGCCACCACGCTGCCGATCAAGATTTTCTCATCGGTGCGCCTAGGGGTCAGCCCCGAGATCAACGCGCTCTCCACGATCATGATTTCGCTGGTCACGCTTGGCGTGGTCACCGCCTCGCTGGTCAGCAAACGCCGCATCACGCGGGCAAAGCAGGATGAACAAATGGCAGAGCAGGCAGCGGCATGAAACAGGAATACGAGGCCTATTGCACCCGCTACGGGCGGCCCGAACGGATCGAGCTGATGCTGTGCGATATCAACGCGGTGCTGCGCGGCAAATGGTTGCCGGGGGATGCGTTGGGCAAGCTGACTTCGGGCTCGGTGCGGCTGCCCTATTCGACCTATGCGCCCGCGATCATGGGCAACGAGGTGGAGGCGACGGGCCTGGGCATCATTGTGGGCGACCCCGATGGCAGCCTGATCCCGGTGCCCGGATCTTTGCGGCCGGTGCCCTGGATGCCCGGCAACGTGGCGCAGATGCAGGTCGAGATGCTGACGCCCGAAGGAGAGGCCAGCCCGATATCGCCACGCGGCATTCTTGAACGCATGCTGGCGCGGTTCAAATCGCATGGCTGGCATCCGGTGGTGGCGACCGAGCTGGAATTCTATATCCTGCGCCCGCGCGCCAAGGCCTATGACGCGCCGAAGCCGCCCAAACGCACGCCCGCGGCGCAGAATTACGATCTGGAGGTCGTGTCGCGGCAGGAAACCATCCTGACCGAGATCCTGGCCGCCTGCGAGGCGCAGGGGCTGGAGACTGACACGTTGATCGCCGAATACGGTCCCGGCCAGTTCGAGGTCAATTTCCACCATACAAGCGATGTCCTGGCCGCTGCCGACACAGCGCTTTTGTTTCGCAGGCTGGTGCGCGGCATCGTGGCGGGACACGGGATGGAAGCCACCTTTATGGCCAAACCCTATGCCGAGGCACCGGGCAACGGGATGCATGTGCATGCCTCTGTGCTGGACGATAGCGGCGCAAATATCTTCATCCCCGATGGCACAGGCCCGTCGCAGGTTCTGAAAAACGCGGTCGCGGGGGTGTTGGACACGATGGCGGATCTGCAGGCGATTTTCGCCCCGCACATGAATTCCTATCGCCGGTTCCAACCCAAAAGCTTTGCGCCGTCCTCGCCCAATTGGGGGCTCGATAACCGCGCCGCCGGGGTCCGCCTGCCGGAAATCCACGGACCAGCTGCGCGTCTGGAACACCGTATCAGCGGGGCCGATGTGAACCCCTATCTGGTGCTGACCGCGATCTTGGGGGGCATGCTGCACGGGCTGGAAACCGCGCCGCCGCTTGGTCTGCCGATAGATCACCCCGATGCGGAAGCCGCACAACCGCTTGGCCATGACTGGTTTGACGCGGTCGAGCGCTTTGCAGCCTCTGATCTGGCGGGGCAGATTTTTGGCTCGGAGTTCCGCGATGTCTATGCGGCGGTGAAGCGTGACGAGGTTCAGACCCTGACCGGCATGATCACGCCGGTCGAATACCAGTATTACCTCAGCCGCCTGTAGCCCCCATGCGCCTCTACGAAGACATGGCCTATGGTCCCGCGCCGATTGCCGATGGCTTTTGGCCCACCACGGTCGATGCGATCCCGGACCATGGCGCGTTGCAGGGCGCGGCGCGGGCCGATGTGGCGGTGATCGGCGCGGGCTTTACCGGGCTGAACGCGGCGCTGACACTGGCAGAGGCGGGTCGCGATGTGGTGGTTCTGGAAGCCGAGCAACCCGGTTGGGGGGCCTCCGGGCGCAATGGCGGTTTTTGCTGTCTGGGCGGGGCCAAGGCCGGACCGGGCGCGGTTCAGCGCCGGTTCAGCGAGGCGGAGACCCACGGCTATTACCGGGCCGAGCGGGCGGCGGTCGATCATGTGGCGGCGTTGCTGGAGGAGCATGGAATAGAGGCCGACACCCATTCGCAAGGCGAGACCCTGCTGGCGCACAGGCCGCGCGATGTCGCGTCCTTGCATGCAATGGCCGGCGACATCCGTCATTGGCATCAGGTGGAGCCTGCATTTCTGCCGCAAAGCGCATTGGCCGAACAGGGGCTGGCCAGTCCTGAATTTCACGGGGCCCTGACCACGCCGGTGGGATTTGCGCTCAACCCGATGAAATACGTGCTAGGGTTGGCGCGGGCGGCGCAGGTGGCGGGGGTGCGGATATTTGGCAACGCGCCGGTTTTGTCCGTGGCGCGGCAGGGCGATTACCTGCTGCGGACCGAACATGGTCAGCTGCGCGTGAAAACCGTGATC
>CAXBGQ010000108.1:0-9666 GCA_963975135.1 uncultured Nioella sp.
CGTTGCGGTATTCGGCGTTCCGCCCAGTTTGTGGGCAGAAACGACATATGATCGGACCCATCGGGAATGAAAGACCCTCCACATGTAGACCGCCCTGTTGTGATTTGAAACATTTGCGCACACGCTGACACGCCTGCGTGAGATTTTTTTCCATCCCCTTGTTCTGCTGGCAATCAGACGACATCTGCCATTGGATGGAACGGACAGGAGGGTCCCATGGCCAATCTCAGAAAAATACTGCTGGTCGATGACGAAGAGGACCTGCGCGAGGCGCTGTCCGAACAACTGGTCATGACCGAGGATTTCGATGTTTTCGAGGCCGGCAACGGCTCGGATGCTTTGGAAAGGGCGAAAGAGGCGATTTACGATCTGGTGATCCTTGATGTCGGCCTGCCCGATACCGATGGCCGCGAGCTCTGCCGCCTGATGCGCAAGCAGGGGGTGAAATGCCCGATCCTGATGCTGACCGGCCATGACAGCGATGCCGACACCATTTTGGGCCTGGATGCCGGGGCCAATGATTACGTCAGCAAACCCTTCAAGTTCCCCGTCCTGCTGGCCCGTATCCGGGCGCAGCTTCGCCAGCATGAACAATCCGAAGACGCGGTGTTCCAGCTTGGGCCCTATACGTTCAAACCGGCGATGAAGATGCTGGAAACCGACGACATGAAGAAAATCCGGCTGACGGAAAAGGAAACCAACATCCTGAAATTCCTCTACCGGGCGCAGGATGGCGTGGTTGCGCGCGATGTTTTGCTGCATGAGGTCTGGGGATATAATGCCGGTGTGACCACCCACACGCTGGAAACCCATATCTACCGGCTGCGGCAAAAGATCGAGCCTGACCCCTCAAATGCGCGCCTTTTGGTCACAGAAAGCGGCGGATATCGTCTTATGGCCTGAAACAACCACTATATCTTGACATGTTGGAATTTGCGTCACAAGATTTCCCTGTGGTGAATTCACCATCTCCCTGTTGGACTGGCCCGGCCCATTTATGGATCGGGCCGCTTTTTGTTCACACCAGCTGATGGTTTTTCGGAGCAGGCAATTGCAGAGAGCGGCGCGCGCCCGTAAGCCTGCAAAACCGGACAAATAGGAAGCCCAGCCCATGCCCTTTACCCTCGCCACATGGAACATCAACTCGGTCCGGCTGCGCGCCGAACTGGTGGCGCGGTTGTTGCGCGACGAAGGCCCGGATGTGTTGTGCCTGCAGGAATGCAAGTCGCCGGTCGACAAGATCCCGGCCGAGATCTTTGCCAATCTCGGATATCGCCACATGGTTGCGCGCGGGCAAAAGGGCTATAACGGCGTTGCCATCCTGTCGAAACTTCCGATGGAAGAGGTCGAGGCGCATGATTTCGCGCAGCTCGGCCATGCCCGCCACATCGCCGGGCGGCTGGAAAACGGTGTCACCATCCACAATTTCTATGTCCCTGCGGGGGGTGATGTCGCCGACCGGGATGTGAATGAGAAATTCGGACAGAAACTGGATTACCTCACCGACATGCGTGATTGGGCGCGGGAAACCACGCCGCAGAAATCCATCCTTGTGGGCGATCTCAACATCGCCCCGCGTGAGGATGACGTGTGGTCGCATAAGCAGCTGCTGAAGGTCGTCAGCCACACCCCCATCGAGGTCGAGCATCTGCACCAGACAATGGAAGCAGGCAAATGGGTGGATATCACCCGTCAGGACATCCCCCAGGGGCAGCTTTATAGCTGGTGGTCCTACCGCGCCCGCGATTGGGATGCGGCCGATAAGGGTCGGCGGCTGGATCATATCTGGGCCACGCCAGACATTTCGAATGCGGCCCATTCCAGCCGGATCTCGCGCGATGTGCGGGGGTGGGACAAGCCCTCGGACCACGCGCCGGTCTTTGCGACGTTTGATTTGTAACGACCGGATTGCGGTGGCGACGGCCTGCCGGGACAGGTGCGGTCGGGTCAGGGATCGTTCCCCCCTTGGCACCTGCCCGCCATCGGCCCATATAGGGCGGGACATATTTCAAGAGGGCACGACATGCTGGAACTGGGCGGAACGCCGAATACCGCAACGGGCGGCGCGGATCTGATCAAGGATGCGACTGAAACGAGCTTTATGGCCGATGTGATCGAGGCCAGCCAGGAAGGCCCGGTCATCGTCGATTTCTGGGCCCCGTGGTGCGGCCCCTGCAAGACGCTCGGTCCGCAGCTTGAGGCGGCGGTGATCGCCGCCAAGGGCAAGGTCCGGATGGTCAAGGTCGATACCGAGGCCGAGCATCGGCTTGCCGGTGCGTTGGCGCAGCAGGGCCTGCCGCTGCAATCCATCCCGACCGTGGTCGCCTTTCACCAGGGTCGCCCGGTGGACATGTTCCAGGGCGCGGTGCCGCAATCCGAGATCAAGGCCTTTGTCGACCGCATCGCAGCGCTGGCGGGCGATGGCGGGCTGGCCGAGGCGGTGGAAGCCGCCGAAGCGATGCTGGAGGAAGGGGCCGCCGTCGATGCGGCGCAGACTTTTGCCGCCATCCTGGGCGAAGAGCCCGAGAATGCCGCCGCCTATGGTGGCCTTGTCCGGGCCCATCTGGCGATGGATGAGCTGGACCACGCCGCGGGTCTGCTGGATGCCGTGCCCGACGCGATCACGACCGCAGCCGAAATTGACGCCGCACGGGCGCAGTTGGAACTGGCCCGCCAGGCCGCCGATGCCGGGCCGCTGGCCGAATTGTCGGCGGCGGTTGCAGCAGACCCCGCCAACAACCAGGCCCGGTTCGATTATGCGCTGGCGCTGCATGCCGGGGGCCAGGTGGAGGATGCGGTGGATCAATTGCTGGATCTCTTCCGCCGGGATCGTGAATGGAATGACGGCGCTGCCAAGGCGCAGCTTTTCACCGTGTTCGATGCGCTCAAGCCCGATGATCCCATTGTTTTGAAGGGGCGGCGCAAGCTCAGTTCGATGATATTTGCCTGAACGGGCCCGATCCCTACATAGTAGGTCATGATGTCTCCCGCTGATCTGCCAGATTCGATCCCGCTGTTTCCGCTGCCCGGCGCGCTGCTCTTTCCGCGTGCCCGGCTGCCGCTGCATATTTTCGAGCCGAGATATCTGGCCATGCTGGACGACACGCTAAAGACGCAAACCCGTCTGATCGGGATGGTGCAGCCGATGGGCGGCCGGTTGCACGATATCGGCTGCGCGGGACGCCTGACCCAGTTTTCCGAGACCGAGGATGGCCGCTATATGATCACGCTTAGCGGTGTGTCGCGGTTCCGCATCCTGCGCGAGGTCGGTGGGTTCACCCCCTATCTCAAGGCCGATATCCGGTGGCAGGAGTTTGAGCGTGATCTTGGTGGCGAAGACGTAGATCCGGAATTCGACCGCGCGGGTTTTCTTGGCCTTCTGTCGCGCTATTTCACCTCGGTGGGGCTATCGACCGACTGGGATTCGCTGAAAGAGGCCGATGTAGAGCTGTTGATCAATTCGCTTGCCATGCTGTGCCCGTTCGAAGTTGAGGAAAAGCAGGCGTTGCTGGAGGCCCCGCGCCTGAGCGACCGGCGCGAAACCATCGCGGCGCTGATGGAATTTGCCTGCCGCAGCGGCTCAACCGATGAGGTGGTGCAATGAGCGACGCCGATATCGACCGCAAGATGCTGGAGGCGCTTGTCTGCCCGGTCACGCAGGCCCCGTTAAAATATGATGCCGAGCGACAGGAATTGATCAGCCACGCCGCCAATCTGGCCTTTCCGATCCGGCGTGGTATCCCGATCATGCTGGAGGATGAGGCCCGCAAGCTGGACTGAGGCGGGGCGTGATGGCCCGGCTACAAGGGGCGGCCCTGCAAAAGGCGCGGCACATCACCGGTCAGGCCCGCGGCCTCGCGGATGAAACCACGGCGCAGGCCGGGCATGGCATTGACCGCGCCCATGCCCAGATCGCGACCGAGTCGCAAAAGCGGATTGTCGTTTGAAAAGAGCCGGTTAACGACATCGGTCGCGGCGGCAAGCGATGCCGTGTCAAACCTGCGCCAGCGCTGGTAACGCTCCAGCACCAGGGTTGTGGCAAAATCTTCGCCGCGTCGCGCGGCATCGGTCAGCACTTCGGCCAGCGCCCCGACATCGCGCAGGCCCAGGTTCAGACCCTGACCCGCAATCGGATGCACGCCGTGCGCGGCATCGCCGATCAACGCCAGCCTTGTATCTACAAAGCGTTCGGAAATCGTCAGGTTCAGCGGATAGGAAAACCGCGCCCCGGCCAGTGAAATTTCTCCCAGAAAATCACCGAAACGCGGCCGCAGAACGTCCAGATATTCGGCATCGTCCAGGGCTTCGATTTCGGCGGCGCGGGCATGGGTTTCGCTCCAGACAATTGAGCAGCGGTTGCCGGGCAGGGGCAGGATGGCCAGCGGCCCGGCGGGCATGAAGAACTGATGCGCGATGCCGTGATGCGGGCGTTCATGGGCGATGGAACAGACCAGAGCCGTCTGCCCGTAATCCCAGCCCTGCCGTTTGATGCCCGCCCGCGCGCCGGTGCCCGATTTGCGGCCATCGGCCCCGACCAGCATCCGACCCGTCAGAACCTGTCCATCGGCCAGCGTCACGCTTGCCGGACCATCGGTGGACTGTGCCACCACGGTTGTGCCCGGCATATGGGCGATCAGCGGCTCGGCCTGCATCCGGGCCAGCAGCGCTCGGCGCAGAAACCGATCCTCAAGCATATAGCCCATCGGGCCTTCTTCGATCTCGGCATGGTCGAAATGCAGAAAATAGGGGGCGGGGCCTTCGCCCGCCCGCCCGTCGCTGGCCTTGATCTCAAGCATCGGCTGTGTGTGTTCCGCCAGCTCGTCCCAGAGGGCAATCGCGCGCAGCAATCGGGTCGAGGCCAGCGCCAGCGCGTAGGAGCGCCCGTCGAACGTATCGGCCTGGGTGGTCGCGGCGGGCAGCGCGTCGATCACTACGCTGCTGATGCCCACGCCCGCCAAGGCAATGGCGAGACACGGGCCGTTCAGCCCGCCGCCAACAATCAGGATATCCGCCGTCATCGCCATGCCCCGCACTATGGCCTCTTGATCGGGATTGTCCATTGCCGGGCCGCCCGATAGCGTGGCCCGCGACAACATGGCGGAGGATGCGGGATGCGGGAAGATTGGCAAAGCCTGGGCGTGACGGAACTGGGCCGCGCAATTGGCAGCGGCACGGTGGACGCGGTCGATCTGACGGATGCCTATCTTGCCGCCATCGACGACCATCCGCATCGCGACCGGATCTATTCCGCCGTCACCCCGGACCGCGCCCGGGCCGAGGCCCGCGCCGCCGCCAGGCGCGCCAAGCAAGGCGTGCGGCGGGGTCTGCTGGACGGTGTGCCGGTGTCGTGGAAGGATCTGTTCGACAGCGCCGGGGTGGAAACAGCGGCGGGATCGGCCCTGTTGAAGGGGCGCATCCCGCAAGACGATGCCGAGGTTCTGGCCAACGCCACCCGCGCCGGAATGGTCTGTTTGGGCAAGACGCATATGAGCGAACTGGCCTTTTCCGGCATCGGCCTCAATCCGGTGACCGCGACGCCGCCCAATATCCATGACCCCGATCTGGTGCCGGGCGGATCATCCTCGGGTGCGGCAGCCTCAATCGCCTGGGGGCTGGCCCCGGCCGGTATCGGGTCTGACACCGGCGGGTCGGTGCGGATACCGGCGGCGTTCAATGATCTTGTGGGGCTGAAGACAACCTCGGGGCGGCTGTCGCTCAAGGGCGTGGTGCCGCTCTGCGCGCGGTTCGACACGGTAGGGCCACTGGCCAAAACGGTCGAGGATTGCGCCCATCTTTTGGCGGTGATGGAAGGCGGCAGGCCCGCCGATCTGCGCGGCGCGACCTTGTCCGGCAAGCGGTTTCTGGTGCTGGAGCCCTATTCGGGCGATGTGCGCGCGGAACCCGGAGCAGGGTTTGCCTCGGGGCTGGACCGGATGGCGCAGGCCGGGGCGCAGATTACGCATGGCACAATCAAGGGCATCGAAGAGGCGATGGACCTCTCGCCCATCCTCTTTGCCGCCGAGGCCTATGGCACCTGGAAAGACGTGATCGAGGCCGCGCCCGAAAAGATGTTCGACCGCATCCTTGACCGGTTCCGCAGCGGGGCCGGGTTCTCCGCGCCCGATTACGTGGCGGCGTGGCAGCGGCTGGATCAATTGCGCCAAAGCTGGTTGGCGCAAACGGCGGGGTTTGATGCCGTGCTGTTGCCAACGGCCCCGATCCTGCCACCCAATGCGGCCCGTTTGATGACCGATGATGACTACTACGTCACAGAAAACCTGCTGGCGCTGCGCAACACGCGGGTGGGCAATCTGATGGGGCTTTGCGGTCTGACCCTGCCCACGGGCGTACCCGCCACCGGTCTGATGGCGCTTGGGCGTCCGGGGGGTGAGGAAGATCTGCTGCGCATCGGGGCCGCGATCGAGGCCGCTTTGGCCTGAAGGCCACAGGCCCCCGGATGATTTGCCGGATTTGCGCGCGTTTTTCTGGACCCGGGGCCCCGCAAGCGGTAACCTGCTGCATAACAGGGCGAAAAACGACCCTGATTTGAGGCAGATATGGCATTTCCACAGCGGTTTTCGGACCTGCCAGAATACGCATTTCCGCGTTTGCGGACGTTGCTCGATTCCCACACACCGGGGGCCGAGCCGATTGTGATGACCATCGGAGAACCGCAGCACGCCTTTCCCGACTGGGTGCCCGGCGTCATCGCCGACAACGCCGCGGGATTTGGAAAATATCCGCCCAATAACGGCACCCCCGAATTGCAGACCGCCATCGCCGGTTGGGTGCAGCGCCGCTATGGCGTGGCGGTTGACGCGGGCACGCAGATCATGCCGCTTAATGGCACCCGTGAGGGGCTCTTTAACGCCTGCATCGCGCTTTGCCCCGAGGAAAAGAACGGCAAGCAGCCTGTCGTGCTGACGCCGAACCCGTTTTATCAGGTCTATGCGGTTGCCGCCCTGGCCGTGGGGGCCGAGCCAGTCTTTGTGCCCGCGACCGACGCCACGGGCAACCTGCCCGATTATGCCAGCCTGCCCGAGGATGTGCTGACCCGCGTCGCCGTGGCCTATATCTGTTCGCCCGCCAACCCGCAGGGCGCGGTGGCCAGCGCTGAATACTGGGCCGATCTGATCGGGCTGGCCGAAAGATACGATTTCCAGATCTTCTCGGATGAATGTTATTCCGAGATCTACCGCGACACGGCCCCGACCGGCGCGCTTGAGATGGCCGCGAAACTGGGCGCAGATCCGGAACGTGTGGTCTTGTTCAACTCGCTGTCGAAACGGTCGAACCTTGCCGGGCTCAGGTCCGGTATCGCCGTAGGCGGGCCAAAGAGCATCGCCCGGCTGAAACAATTGCGCGCCTATGCCGGGGCCCCGTTGCCGGGCCCGTTGCAGGCGGTCGCGGCGCGGGCCTGGGACGACGAGGACCACGTCACCGCCAATCGCGCGCTCTATCAGGAAAAATTCGCCATCGCCGATGACATCCTTGGCGGCGTGCAGGGCTACCGCCCGCCCGAGGCCGGGTTTTTCCTGTGGCTGCCGGTCGATGATGCGGAAACGGCTACGATGAAACTCTGGCGCGAGGTGGGGGTGCGGGTGCTGCCCGGCCACTATCTGGCGCGTGAAGTCAATGGTGTCACCCCCGGCGCGGACCATATCCGCGTGGCGATGGTGGCAGAAAAAAATGACATGGCGGCGGGGCTGATCAAGCTGCGCGACTGTCTGTATTGAGGGCGAGGTGACGGCATAATGGCGTATCAGACAAGACAGAGAGACCCCCTGCTGGACAGCAATATGCAAGCCGCGCTGGAAAAACGCGGGCGCGAGGGGTTGGGCATTGTCCTGATTCTGGCGGGCATTGCTCTGTTTCTGATGCTGATATCCTATGTGGCCGATGACCCCAGTTGGTGGGCCGCGACCGATGCCCTGCCGGAAAACCTGATGGGCCGGTTCGGGGCGTCGATGTCGGCCATTTTGATGCTGATCGTCGGCTGGGGGGCGTATTTCCTGGCCTTTGGAATGGTGGTCTGGGGCGGACGTCTGACCGCGCATATCGGCAACGAACGGTCGCTGTCGCGGATCATTTTCCTGCCTATCGCCGTCGCGCTGGCCGCGATCTATGCCGCGACCCATCAGCCGCCTGCCAACTGGGACCAGAGCTACGGCCTTGGCGGGCTCTTTGGCGACACAATTCTGGGCGCGCTGTTGAATGTCGTGCCGATGGCCCCGGCTGCGGGGCTGAAGGTTCTGGCGGCGCTTAGTTTTCTGGCCTTTGTGGCGCTTGGCCTTTTTGTTTTGGGTTTTACCAAGGCCGAAATTCGGATCGGTGTCCGGTTCATGTTGCTTGGGCTTGTGGCCACCATTGGCGGCATCGGTGCCCTGTTCGGGCAGGCAGGCCGGGGGGCCGGGCAGGCCGCGATGGAATTGCGCGCCCGCCGCCAGATGCAGGCCGAAGCGCGCGCCATGGCAGAGCCCGCCGCCGAGGAAGAGCCTTTCTATGATGACGTGGTCGATGATGTCCCCGCGCCCGAACCGCGCCCGCGTTTGGGGCTTCTGGATCGCATGCCACGCTTGCGCCGCGACCCCGCGCCCGAACCTGAGCTGGTGGAGCATGTCTCCATCGCCCCGCGCGACCTGGAGGCCCCGACCGAAGACCGCATCCGAGAAAAAATTGCCGATGTGATCCGGTCGCGGGTGCGCCGCCCGGCCGAGGTCGAAGAACCGGGCCACCCCGCATCGGCGGTATCGGCGGCCGTCGAAGCGCGGCGCGCCAATCACCTTTCGGCCCGCATCGAGACACCCCAGACCGCCGGCCTGCGGATGGAACCGCCCCTGACGGCGGCGCATCAGCGCCAGGTCGCGGAACAGGCCCATCGCGCCGCGCCGCTTCAGGACGAAACACCGGAAGCAGACTATGCTCCGGCTGTCGAAACCATTCCGCTGCCGCATTCGGAGCGCACCCAACAGCATGTGGCCGACACCGCGCCCGCGATACCGGTGGCTGAACCCAAACGGGTGGTGCAGCACGTCAAGCGCCGCGGCCTGCCACAATCGCGCAATGCCCGCGCCGAAGCACAGCCAACCTTGCCGCTGGAGGAAAAACCGTCGGTCCAATACGAGTTGCCACCGCTGTCGCTGTTGATGAACCCGACCACGATCATGCGCCATCATCTGAGCGATGAGGCGCTGGAAGAAAACGCGCGGATGCTGGAAAACGTGCTGGACGACTACGGCGTCAAGGGTGAGATCGTCTCGGTTCGCCCCGGCCCCGTGGTCACCATGTACGAATTGGAACCGGCCCCGGGTCTCAAGGCCAGCCGCGTTATCGGTCTGGCCGATGACATCGCGCGGTCGATGTCGGCGCTGTCGGCACGCGTTTCCACCGTTCCGGGCCGGTCGGTCATCGGTATCGAATTGCCCAATGTGCAGCGCGAAAAAGTGGTGCTGCGCGAAATTCTGGCCAGCCGCGATTTCGGCGATGGCACACAGAAATTGCCGCTGGCGCTTGGCAAGGATATCGGCGGCGACCCGATCGTGGCCAACCTTGCGAAAATGCCCCACCTGTTGATCGCGGGCACCACCGGGTCGGGTAAATCCGTGGCCATCAACACGATGATCCTGAGCCTGCTCTACAAGCTGTCGCCCGAGGAATGCCGGTTGA
>CAXBGQ010000109.1:0-9584 GCA_963975135.1 uncultured Nioella sp.
GAACAAGATGCTGCGCCTGTTGACGGGCCAGGGCCGCGATACCGGGGCGGAACTGCCCGACAACCCGGTGCTGGTGGCGCGCAATATCGGCCCCGGCGAATTGCTGGAATACGGGCGTTCCCTGCGCGGCGTGGTGCTGGAGGAAGGCTCGGTCGCCAGCCATGCCGCCATTGTCGCCCGCGCGCTGGCCATACCGCTTATCGTCAATGCCAGCCGGATCACCACCGAGGCGCTGAACGGCGATCTGATCCTGGTCGATGGCGATCAGGGCGTGGTGCATCTGCGCCCCGAAGATGCCGTCACCACCGCTTTTCGTGATAAAATGGCGATGCGCGCCGCCGCCCAGGAACGCTATGCCTCGATCCGTGACATGCCGGCCGAGACGCTGGATGGCACGGTGATCGGGCTGCATATGAATGCCGGGCTGATGGCCGACCTGCCCTCGCTGCCCTCCTCGGGCGCCGAGGGTGTGGGACTTTTCCGTACCGAGTTGCAGTTCCTGACCCGCAGCACGGTGCCGCGCCGGGGCACGCTGGCCGCACTTTATGCGCGCGTAATGGATGCCGCTGGCGGCAAACGCGTGACGTTCCGCACCCTCGATATCGGGTCGGACAAGGTGCTGCCCTATATGAAGCGGCAGGATGAACCCAACCCGGCGCTTGGCTGGCGGGCGATCCGGGTCGGGCTGGACAAACCCGGCGTCATGCGGATGCAGCTGCAGGCGTTGATCCGGGCCGCGAATGGCAGGCCGCTGACGGTGATGTTCCCCTTTATCGCGCAATTCGAGGAATTTACCGCCGCGCGCGACCATCTGCTGCGCGAATTGGACCGCGAGGCCGCACTTGGACACACGTTACCGGCAGATGTCGAAATCGGTGCCATGCTGGAAACGCCCAGCCTGGCCTTCGCGCCGCGCCAGTTCTTCGAGCTGGCCGATTTCATCTCGATCGGCGGCAACGACCTGAAACAGTTTTTCTTTGCCGCCGACCGCGAAAACGAACGGGTGCGGCGGCGCTATGACACGCTCAATGTCAGCTTCCTGACCTTTATCGAACAGATCGTGGGCCGCTGCACCGAGACCGATACCCCTCTCAGCTTTTGTGGCGAAGATGCCGGGCGCCCGGTCGAGGCGCTGTGCTTTGCGGCCATGGGGTTGCGCACCCTGTCGATGCGTCCGGCCTCGATCGGCCCGGTCAAAAGCCTGCTCCGGCGCGTCGACCTGCGCGAGGCGCGCGCGGTCATCAACGAGGCGCGCGCCAGCGGTGCGCAATCGGTGCGCGACCCGGTGATGGATTGGTTGCGTCGGCAGGGATAATTCCCCCGCCCGAACCATGGCAAAGCCGCGCCTCAGTGGGGTGGCCCTTGCATCATTGAAAGCGACAAGATGCGCCCAACACCCAACGGGGCACGCGGATACCGGGTTGCCAGACGGATCCGAACGCCATGCCCTACACATCAGCCGCCCACGCGGTTACGGGGCCGCGAACCCCCTCCCAATCGCCGTGGCCCAGCACCCGGTCGGGGTTGGTCGGCGGCGGCATGATCACACCTGAAAGCCGGTCAAACCCAAAGCGCCGGTAATAGGGCGCATCGCCCACCAGCAGCACCCGTGCCCAGCCGTTTTCGGCGGCCCGTCCGACGCTGTCATTGATCAAAGCACCGCCCAGACCTTCGCCCTGGCGGGTCGGGTGCACCGCCACCGGGCCAAGCAACAATGCCGGCACCCCGCCGACCCGCACCGGCCAGAACCGGATCGCGCCCGCAAGGATGCCATCGCCATCGCGCGCCACACGGCAGAGCCGCGACACGGGGTCTGCGCCGTCGCGCAGCCGGTAAGAGCTCAGCGCCTCACGCCCCGGCGCAAAGCAGAGGTCGTAAAGCGCCTCTACTTCCCAGTGATCTTCCGGCTCTTCATGGCTGAGATGATACAAAGCCAACCCACCTCAAAGGATTTTCGACTGGAACCGCCCCTAGCATGGCGTTACCTCCTTGCCAAACCGGATTGGAGGCCTCCGCACATGTTCTACGAACCCAAAGACGGCCACGGGCTGCCGTATAACCCGTTCAATGCGTTGATCACGCCGCGCCCCATTGGCTGGATCTCGACGCGCGGGGCCGACGGCGCGGACAACCTGGCCCCCTATTCGTTTTTCAACGGGGTCGCCTATGAGCCGCCGCAGGTGATGTTTGCCTGCACCTCCGGCAAGCCCGATCAGGATGGCGTGAAGGACAGCACCGCCAATATCCGCGACACCGGCGTCTTTTGCGTCAATGTGGTGGAAGCTGCCAGCGCAGAAGTGATGAACCGGACCTCGGGCCCGTGGCCGCGCGGCGTGGATGAATTTGCCGATGCGGGCGTTGCCAAGGCCGAATGCAGCCTGATCGACGCCCCTCGCGTGGCGGATGCGCCCGCCAGTATGGAATGCCGCCTGACCCGGATCGTGCAGATCGAAGGGGCGGCCAACACGGTCGTCTTTGGCGAGGTCATCGGCATCCATATGCGCGACGATTGCCTGGTGGACGGCATTTTCGATGTCACGACCTTCCAGCCCGTCGGCAGAATGGGATACCGTGATTTCACCAAAGTGACCGAGCTTTTTTCGTTGAACCGTCCCGGCGAATGACCGCCCGGCGCGTGCATTTGAGCGATTGAGGCCCCGGCCCCTTTGCGGCTACCGTCCGGGCATCGGTTGCGACGGAAAGGGCCATGGGATGGAAACTGTGATCGGGGTCATTGGCGGCTCGGGCATTTATGAAATCGACGGGCTGGAGGCACCCGATTGGGTGACGGTCGAAAGCCCCTTCGGTGCGCCCTCCGATGCGTTGCTGACCGGGCATCTGGATGGCACCAAGATGGTCTTTCTGCCGCGACACGGACGTGGCCATGTCCATACCCCCTCGACCGTGCCCTATCGCGCCAATATCGACGCGCTGAAGCGCGCGGGCGTGACCGATGTGATCTCGGTCTCGGCCTGCGGATCGTTTCGCGAGGATATGGCACCGGGTGATTTCGTGCTGGTCGATCAGTTCATCGACCGGACCTTCGCGCGTGACAAGAGCTTTTTCGGCACCGGGCTGGTGGCCCATGTCAGCCTGGCGCATCCGACCTGTTCGCGGCTCGGCGCGGCCTGCGTGGCGGCGGCCGAGGCGGTCGGCGTCACCTTGCACGGATCCGGCACCTATCTGGCGATGGAAGGCCCGCAGTTTTCGACGCTCGCCGAATCGCGGCTCTATCGCGATGTCTGGGGTTGCGACGTGGTCGGCATGACCAATATGCCCGAGGCGAAACTGGCCCGCGAGGCCGAGCTTTGCTATGCCTCGCTCGCCATGATCACCGATTACGACAGCTGGCACCCCGATCACGGCGCGGTCGATATCTCCGATATCATTCGGGTTCTGACTGGCAACGCGACCAAGGCGCGGGCGCTGGTGGCGCAGCTACCCGGCCTGTTGAACGGCACACGGGGGCCATGTTCGGACGGCTGCGACCGGGCGCTCGATCACGCCATCATGACCGCGCATGAAAAGCGCGACCCTGTTCTGGTGGCAAAACTCGATGCCGTAGCGGGGCGGGTGCTGTGACGCACAGGCATTGGACGGAGCCCGCGCGAGCCGTTGAACCGCGAATTTCCCAGTCAGTCGCAACTCCTGCTCAATACCTTCGGGCAATGATCGGGAAACGGGGCTTGTTGATCCCCTGAACAATGCGCCCCACCGCCCTTCAAGTCCTGGATCCTGCCCATGAGTTTCGAACTCTGGCTGACCTTCGTCGCCGCCTCCACCGCCCTTCTGCTTATTCCCGGCCCCACGGTGTTGTTGGTGCTGTCCTATGCGCGTAGTCAGGGGCGCACCGTTGCCGTGGCCACCGCAACAGGGGTGGCGCTTGGCGATCTGGTGGCGATGACGGCATCGCTGACCCGCCCCGGTATCATCGCATGGCTGACGCGCGCCGGAGGGGCCACGCTGAGTGCCATGGGCGTCCTGACCGCCACGTTGCGCCGCGCCGCATAGCCCCCGAGACCTGCCCGCAACACCCGATACCAAAATGCCACCATCCGACTTGCGCGATGCGCGCCGCCTGGGGCACATCTGCCCCATGATACTGCGCGCAATCCTTCTTTTTTCGTTCCTGCTGTCTCCGGCAATGGCCACGGCCCAGGAATACATCACCATCCCGGCCCGTGTCAGCGATGAGGCTTTCTACCGACTGGTGGCCTGCGCGGCCCCGCCCGGCGGTGTCTGCGCCAAGCCGGAAATCCGCTGGTCCGAAACACGCCGCCTGACGCTGAGCGTCGGCATCACCCAGATTGACGATGGCTTTCCCAGCTACAAGATGCACCTTGTCGATGCGGCACTGGATGCCGCAATTGACGAGATCAACAGCTCCGGGGCCTATCTGCTGCTGGAGCGCATCTTTGAAGGCACGCCCGATATCGCCGTCTATCTGGTCGACACCCCGCAAGGTGGCACCATCACCGGCACCGGCAATGCCGAGATGGACGGTGAACGCCTGGCCGTGGGCCGGGTGGCGATCCGGTCGCTTGGGGGCGAAATTCAGGAGGCCGCGATTGCACTGTCGCGCGATATCCGGCGGCGCGAAGTGGCATCCGTGGTGTTGGAGGAACTGGTGCAGGCGATGGGCCTGCCGACCGACGTGCAATCGCCCGCCTATTCCGATTCGATCTTTGCCGAGGATGGCAATTCGGTGGTCTGGCTGCGTGGTCAGGATGCTGAGGCATTGCGCCGCCACTACCCGCGTCTATAAGGGCAATCCAAGGCGCGCCCGCGCGATATGTTCCCATCTGATTCCAGTAACAAGGCCCGAGCTCATGCTGACCCAGAAAAGCGTCGCGGATTACATCCGCACGATCCCCGATTTCCCGCACGAGGGCATCATGTTCCGCGATGTCACGACGCTTTTTCTGGACCCGCGCGGGTTCCGGCTAGCCATAGATCAATTGCTGGCCCCGTTTGTCGGTCAGCGCATCGACAAGGTCGCGGGGCTTGAGGCACGCGGGTTTATCCTGGGCGGCGCGGTGGCGCATCAGCTGTCGGTTGGCTTCGTGCCGATCCGCAAAAAGGGCAAGCTGCCGGGCAAGACGGTGGAACAGGATTATACGCTGGAATATGGCCGCGCCACGGTCGAGATCCATGACGATTGCCTGAGCGCCGGGGAAACCGTGCTGCTGGTCGATGACCTGCTGGCCACGGGCGGCACCGCCGAGGCGGGAATCAAACTGATCGAGCGGTTGGGCGCACAGGTGGTCGGCACTGCTTTTGTGGTCGATCTGCCCGATCTGGGCGGGCGCAAGCGGCTTGAGGGCATGGGCCAAAGCGTGCATGCGCTGTGCAGTTTCGCGGGCGACTGAACGCACTTTGCGCAACATCCGGGCCATGGTGCATCGCCCGACGCGTCTAAATCCCTGATTTCAGGCAGCGCTAAGTGGTGAAGGTTTTTTGAAAATACGATAACGACCCTGCCGTCAGCGTGACGCCGCCGCCGCCCGTTGTCGCACTGCCTGCCAGATCTGGAAATCCGAGAGCTGTCCGTCGTCAAGGCAATCCCCGTTCAGCACCACCGAGAACGGCGATACAGGGGTGGCCAGGCCTTTGCGTGCCGCCGCCGCCGTCTCGATCAGATCGACCCGCGCCGGCAACCCGAGCGTTTTCCCGCGCGCCACCAGGTCATGGGCGAAATCCAGTCGCTCGGGCGATCTTGCGGCGCATTGCACCACCAGACCGGGCCCAAGTGCGGCCCACCGCGCCCGCCAGTTCTGCGGCAGAGCGGGCAGCGGCACGGGGCCTTGCAGGATCTTGCCATAAAGGCTGACGCCGCCGGCCGTTTCACCCACCACCGAATACCCCGCCGCGATGACCGCCTCGGGCGAGGGCAGGCAGCGATGCGCCCCGGCCACCACCATGACGGCGGCAAAGTCGAAATACCGCGCCCAGTCCTCGGCCGTCTGCAACAGATCGGTCGCGCTTTGCGGGCCATCTGCGTGCAGGCATTGCACCACCACGCACTGATCCGCGCCATTGATCGCCCGCCACGAGACGCGCCCGGGCGCAAATTCGATAAATCCGCGGCCCGGCGGACGCAGCATGCGAACCTGATGCCCCTCTTCAAAGCGCTGCAACAGCCAGTTGCGGCAGGACGGGGCCGATGCGCCCAACATCTCCTGTTCGAGGGCAAGAAACCCTGTGCGCCCCAGATTGGGCGGCGAGATAGTGATTGTTTTGCTGACAGTCCGGGCCATACCTAAGCCAGTTTCGGGCATTTTCCGCGTATCCATGCCACCCAGATTGCCGCGCAAACCGGGGGCGGGCCTTGATCTGTCGCAAATTGGGGAAATTTCCGGGTGCCGTTTACCGGCCGTTAAGACGACACGGCTTAAATGGGGGTGTTCGTCACTCGCGGACAATGTTGCTTGCACAACTCGAAGACCCCATGCACCCCGCCACCCCCGGCGGGGTGCAGACCGTTCAGGACCGCAGCGCCGCGCCCGGATTCATGATGCCCCGCGGATCGAGCACCGCCTTGATGCTCCGCATCGCCGCCAACAGGCCAGGGTCGCCATAGCGGTCCTGTTCCTCCAGCTTGATGCGCCCGATGCCATGTTCGGCCGAGATCGAGCCGGCCATTTCCTGCACCAGATCATATACAGCGCGCCGGATATCGGCCGCCAGATCGGCATAATCGTCGCGCGACCGGCCTTTGGGCGGAAAGACGTTATAATGCAGATTGCCATCGCCCATATGGCCAAAGCTGTTGATGCGGAAGGTGCCGATCTTGGCCAGCCTGCGGGGTGCCTCGGCGATGAAATCGGGGATCCGCGCCACGGGGACCGCGATGTCGTGGCTGGAAATCGAGCCGATACGTTTGTTGGCCTCCGGGATCATCTCCCGCAGGGTCCAGAAATCCCGGCGCTGGCCTTCGGATTGGCTGATCACGCCATCGCGGACAAGCCCGGCGGCATCGGCGGCCTCGAAAAGCCCCATCAACGCATCCGTGGCCGTGCCCTCTGCCCCCATCACCCCCAGATCGACAAGACACATCCAATCCGGTTTGTCGGCAAAGGGCTGGCGCACGGTCAGACCGGTTTCATCCAGAAACGCCAGCCCGGTGCCGTTGATCAGCTCGAAAGCCGACAGGACCTCGCCCACATGGGCCCGCGCCAGCGCCAGCAGCTCCAGCGCCGCCGCCGGGCTCTCGACCACGAAAACCGCCGCCGCCTGATCGCCCGGTTTCGCCATCAGCTTCAGCGAGGCCGCCGTGATCACGCCCAACGTGCCCTCGGCCCCGATCAGCAGGTTGCGCAGGTCATAGCCAAGGTTGTTTTTGCGCAGCGCGGTCAATCCCCGATAGAGGCTGCCATCGGGCAAAACCGCCTCGACCCCAAGGCACAGATCGCGGGCATTGCCATAGCGGATCACGTTGACACCGCCGGCATTGGTCGACAGCAATCCGCCGATCCGGGCCGAGCCCTGGCTGGCCAGCGTCAGCGGAAAGAGCATGCCCGCATCATCGGCAGCTGCCTGTATATCGGCCAGGATCGCGCCGGCCTCGACCTCCATCACCGCCGATTGCGCGTCGACATGGCGGATCCGCGCCATACGCTCCAGCGACAGGACAATGGGCCCAACCAGATCCGGCGACACCTGCCCGCCCACCAACCCGGTACCGCCCGAATAGGGGATTACGGCCACCCTGGCCGCGCACGCCGCGCGGAGGATGCTGGCGACCTCATCGGTCGTGGCGGGGGCCAGCACCAGACCCGGCCTGCCATGGATCAGGCCACGCGGCTCTTCCGCGTAGCGCGGCGACAGCTCGCGGAATGTGGCCGGTGGCAGAACACCGCGCAATTTGGTCTCAAAGGCTGGGGTGACAGGGTTGGACATCAGGCAGGCTCGCGGGTTTGGGCGCGCTCAACCCGCATCGGTGCGGCCGCGCCTGTCGGCCCTCAGCATGGCGTAAAGCACGTGGTTGCGCCAGCGCCCGCCGATTTGCAGGTAGCTCTGCGCGACGCCCTCATATTTGAACCCGGCCTTTTCCAGCACCCCGCGCGAGGCCAGGTTTTCCGGCAGGCAGGCGGCCTCCAGCCGGCTGAGGTCAAGATCGCGAAAGGCATAATGGCTGACCGCGTTCAGCGCCTCCAGCATATAGCCCTGGCGCATATGCGGCTGGCCGATCCAGTAGCCAAGCGTGACGGCCTGCGCGGGCCCGCGGCGGATATTGTCCAGCGTGATCGCGCCCAATACTGCCTCATCGGCGCGCCGGATCAGAAACAGCGGCACCGCCGTGCCATTGGCGGTCGACCGCTGCGCCCAGTAAACCCGGTTGGTAAAGCTCTTGCGGGTCAGGTGATCGCCGGCCCAGAGCGGCTCCCACGGTTGTAGAAATTCGGCGGAATGATCGCGCAGCGACGCCCAGGCCCGGAAATCGGAATGCGCGGGCAAGCGCAGGCTCATCCGTTCCGTTTCGATCCGAACTCTTTTCCGGCGGGCAATCATCAGGCGGCCAGACGCTCCACCAATCGGGCCAGACGGGGCCCGTGTTCCACCGGACCGTAGAGCGCCAGCGCTGCCTGTCCGGCCCCCACCATGGCTTGGGCATGGTCGCGCACCGCACCCCGGTCGACCGCATCGATGCGGGCGATGGTTTCCTCCAGCGGCGGCACCCGGTTCCAGATCGCCACCAGCCGGGCCAGCCGTTCGGCGCGCGCCGAGGGGCTTTCCAGCCCCATCAACATGCCCGCCTTCATCTGGGCCCGGGCGCGGTCGATCTCGGCCTCGGACATGCCGTCGACACTGCGCCGAACCTCTTCGATGGTGATGTCCGACAGACCGGCCAGATCCTCGGCCCCGGTGCCGGCATAGATCGTCATCATGCCGGTGTCGGAATAGCTGCCGACCTGCGAATAGATCGTGTAGCACAGCCCGCGTTTTTCGCGGACTTCCTGAAACAGCCGCGAAGACATGCCGCCGCCAAGCGCCGTGGCATAGATCTGCGCGGTATAGATATCGTCCGAGCGATAGCCCGGTGCCTCCAGCGCCAGCGTGAAATGCGCCTGTTCCAGCGCCTTCACTTCGCGCCGCTCGCCGCCCCGGAAAAGGCCGGGCTCGACGCCGCTGACGGGGCTCGCGGGCAGATGGCCAAAGGCCGCTTCGGCCAGCCGCACGACCGTATCGTGATCGACCGCACCGGCGGCTGACAGGATCATCTGACCGGGGCCGTAATGCTGCGCCACAAAGCCTTCCAGATTGGCGCGGTCAAAGGCGCGCACCCGTTCGGCGGGGCCAAGGATGGTCCGGCCAATCGGCTGATCGGGATAGGCGACCTCCTGCAACCAGTCAAAGATGATGTCATCGGGCGTGTCCAGCGATTGCCCGATCTCCTGCAGGATCACCCCGCGTTCGACCTCGATCTCGCGCGCGTCAAACAGCGGGTTGAGCAGGATGTCGGAAATCAGATCCAGCGCCAGCGGCACGTCATCCTTCAAGACGCGCGCGTAATAGGCCGTGACCTCGCGGGATGTATAGGCGTTGATATAACCGCCGACATCCTCGATCTCTTCGGCGATCTG
>CAXBGQ010000110.1:0-9500 GCA_963975135.1 uncultured Nioella sp.
GCAAAAGGGGCGTCATGATCCGTGGCTGACGCGCGGCGCGATTGATTTTTCCTATTGCATCATGGCGGCACCATTTGCCCTGTTCGTCGTGCCCTGGCCCGAACCGCATATGTGGCTCATTTTCGCGGGCATGGTGGTGATCCATGTCGGATACAAGGCAGCCCAGATCGCCAGCTACCGGCGCGGGGCCTATACGGTCGTCTATCCGGTGATGCGCGGCACCGGGCCGCTCTT
The DNA here is from genome assembly GCA_963975135.1 of uncultured Nioella sp. Classification (GTDB taxonomy): domain Bacteria; phylum Pseudomonadota; class Alphaproteobacteria; order Rhodobacterales; family Rhodobacteraceae; genus Alterinioella. Next base: position 235 of record CAXBGQ010000110.1, read on the forward strand.
TGCGGTGATCGGGGCCTGGGTGATCTTTGACGAGGTGTTTTCCGCCATCCAATGGTTGGGCGTCGCCACGTTGCTGTCGGGCATTTTCGGGCTGGCCGCCTATAATCTGCGTACCATCACGCTGGCGCGCGAAACGCTGGTGCCGGCGCTGTGGCTGGCGGTTCTGACCGGGCTGTTCGTGGCCGGATACACCACCTATGACGCCTATGGCATCCGCGCCACCGCCGATCCGTTCACCTTTCTGGCCTGGTTCTTTTTCCTTGATGGCATGACCATGCCGGTGGTGGCGCTTTATGCCTACCGTCGGCTGCCCGATCCACCCGCCATCGGCCCGCTGGCGCTGCGCGGATTGATCGGCGGCATCGTGGCGGTGGCGAGCTTTGGTTCGATCATGTTGGCCACCCGGCTCGATCAGGTGGGCCAGGCGGCCGTTCTGCGCGAAACCTCGACCGTGTTTGCGGCTTTGATCGGCTGGCTGATGCTTGGCGAACGGGTCGGCCCGCGCCGATTGGCATTGATGGGGTTGATTGCGGCGGGCGCGGTGATAGTTGAGATAGGCGCATGAAGCACGAGGCCCCCGAAATGGACGAGTACAAAGTCAACCCGACCCTGAAATTCGCGCTGGAGCTTGGGCCGCCGATCCTGTTCTTCGTCGCCTATCTGTGGCTCAAGGACGAGACCTTTAGCGTTGCGGGGCGCGAATATGATGGCTTTATCGTGGTCACGGCCGGGTTCGTGCCGCTGCTGCTGGCCTCGATCGCGGCGCTGTGGAAGCTGACCGGCAAGCTCAGCCGGATGCAGATTTTCACCGCCGTTCTGGTGGTGGTGTTCGGCGGGCTGACCGTGTGGTTCGACGATGAACGGTTTTTCAAGATGAAAACCACGCTGGTTTATGCGTTTTTCGTGGCGGTTCTGGGCATTGGCCTCTTGCGCGGGCAAAGCTGGCTGCAATTCGTGATGGGTGAAATGATGCCGATGCGCGACGAAGGCTGGATGATCCTGACCCGCCGCCTGGTTGCGGCTTTCGCGGCCATGGCGCTGGCCAATGAGATCGTGTGGCGCACGCAGACCACGGAGTTTTGGGTCACCTTCGAGACCTTCGTGCTGCCGGGATTCCTGTTCGCGGTGTTCATGTTCCAGGCGAAACTGTTTGAACGCCACATGATCGCGTCTGACGGTGAGGACGACCCGGACTGATCGCTATTTGCCGCGCCGTGGCGGGGCGGGCTTTTTCACCACACGTTTGACACCGGGGCGCTTTGGCTTTGGTTTGGCCTCGGCATGGCCTTCGGGCAGGGCGATACCCAATTGGTCGCGCAGGATCTTTGGCTTGATCTCCTCGACCGCGCCGGGTTTCAGATCGTTCAGCCGGAAGGGTCCGTAACTCACGCGCAACAACCGGTTCACGGTGACGCCGATCTCGGCAAAGGCGCGGCGGATCTCGCGGTTCTTGCCTTCGCGGATGCCGACGGTCAGCCAGGCATTGGCCCCCTGCTGACGATCAAAGCTGACCTCCATCGGTTGAAACGTCTCGCCATCCGATGTCACGCCCTTGCGCAGGGTATCGAGCAGCCCCTCGGACGGCGCGCCCTTGACCCGCACGCGGTATTTGCGCAGCCACCCGGTCGCGGGCAATTCCAGCTGCCGCTTGATGCCGCCATCATTGGTGAGCAGCAAAAGCCCCTCGGAATTCAGATCGAGCCTGCCGACGCTCATCACCCGCGGCATATCCTCGGGCAGGGTATCGAACACCGTCTTGCGGCCCTTTTCATCGGCAGCCGAGGTCACCAGACCCGAAGGCTTGTGATAAAGCCACAGCCGCGCGCGCTCCGGCTCGGCCACCGGGTTGCCATCGACCACGATTTTGTCGGCGGGTGTCACATTGAGCGCGGGGCTGTCGATTTTGCGGCCATTCACGGTTACGCGGCCGGCCTCGATCATGCGTTCGGCTTCGCGGCGCGAGGCGATGCCAGCGCGCGACAGAACTTTGGCGATGCGGTCGCCTTTGGGGGTATCTTGGGTCATGGCCCCGGAGTTAGCGGTTTGTGACGACCGGGGAAAGCGGTAAGAGCAGGACATGAACAGCTTCATCAGCCATATGCAGGCGGCCTTGGCTGAGGCGCGCGCCGCTGCCGACGCGGGCGAGGTGCCTGTGGGCGCGGTTATCGTGGCACCCGATGGCACTGTTCTGGCGCGCGCACGCAACCGGATGCGCGCGTTGCACGACCCCACCGCGCATCCCGAGATGCTGGCCATCCGCGCCGCCTGCGCGACCCTGGGCTCCGAACGGCTGACCGGCTGCGATCTTTATGTGACGCTGGAGCCCTGCCCGGCCTGCGCCGGGGTCATCTCGGCGGCGCGCATTGCCCGGCTTTACTATGGCGCATCCGACCCGAAATCGGGCGGCGTGGCGCAGGGCCCGCGCGTGTTCGACCACCCGCAGGCGCATCACAAGCCCGAGATCTATGGCGGCATCGGAGAAGGCGAGGCCGCGGCGCTGCTCAAGGATTTCTTTGCGGGCAGGCGGTAAGGCGGATCAGGCCGCCCTGATAAGCGCCCACAGTGCCCAAAGGGCCCAAAGGGCAATCACCGGCAGAACGATCCAGTAATCGCGTTCCTTGGGCAGCGACCAACCCGGTGCATCATGCGCCCGCACCACGGTCGCAAGGCAAAACACCGGCCAATAGATCGTCACCCCAAGTGCTGCCGCCAACACCAGGTCGCCCCATCCGGCCCCGATCCAATGCCCCACCAGCCCCGCCGCCAGAAGCGGCGTGTAAAAGACCAGATCGGCAAAGGCGATCCCCCACCAGAACGCGACGCCGACGGGGGTGACCTGCTCCTGCGGCTCCTGTGTGCCCATGCGCACCCCCAAATCATAGCTGAAGGCCGCGACGCATTGCGCAACGATCAGGTAGGTCAGCAACAGCCACCCCGGCCCCTGAATTGCCCAGAAACTCCAATCCATGGCACCTCTCCCCCTACAAGGTAATCGCTTCCATCACCTGCGGCTCGATCACATCGACGCCGGGCAGGCCAGCGGCCAGAACCTCGGCCGATTGTTCCAGTATCGGGAAGGTGCGGTAGTGACACGGGATCACCGTTTCAAACCGGAAGAACCGTTTCGCCGCATAGGCCGCGCGTTTCATATCCATGGTGAAATGGCCGCCCGCCGCCAGAATGCCGATCTGGGGCGCGTGCAGATCGTTGAACATTTCCATATCGGCCATCACATCGGTATCGCCCGAGGCATAGATGGTCTTGCCCTCGCCCGCGATCATGAAGCCGCATTCGGTGCCGCCATATCGGGGGCCCTCGGGCGCGGCGAAGCTGGAGGAATGGATCGCGTTCACCATCGTCACCGCGACATCGCCCAACATCACCGTGCCGCCCTTGTTGAAGCCCACGGTTTCGATGCCCTCATGCTCCTCCCAATGGCTCATCAGGTCGTATTGCCCGATGACCGGAATGTTCAGCGCGCGGGCCAGATCGAGCGTATCGGCGACATGGTCGAAATGGGTATGGGTCAGCAGGATATGGGTGGCCCCGGCAATGGCCTCCTCCTTGCGGTCCTCGGGGAACACCGGATTGCCGGTGAACCACGGATCCAAAAGCAGCACCTGGCCGCCGATCTCGATGCGGAAACTGCCATGCCCCAACCAGATGATGTTCATTGCCGTTCTCCCCGATTTGATGCTGTCGAGGGCAGCGTAGCCGCACGGTCGCGCCGGTCAAAGCCAAAACCTGTCCCGGGGCGCTTGCGGCGCGCGGCTTGCGGCGATAAACCCGAGCCCGATCAAGCCCCCCGAAAAGGCGAAGGTAAACCCGATGTCCATTGATACAGAGACCGCCGCCCGCGTCGCCAAGCTGGCGCGCATCAAGGTCGAGCCCGCCGACTTGCCGGCGCTTGCCAGCGAGTTTAACGCCATATTGGGGTTTATCGAACAATTGGGTGAGCTGGATGTCGATGCGGTCGAGCCGATGACTTCGGTCACACCGATGCGCCTGAAACGCCGCGCCGATGTGGTGACCGATGGCGACCAGCAGGCCAAGGTGCTGGCCAATGCGCCGGATGCGCGCGAGGGGTTTTTTGCAGTTCCGAAGGTGGTTGAATAATGTCTGATCTCAATGCTTTGACCATCGCGGATGCCCGCGACGCGCTGCGCAAGGGCGAGACCAGCGCCGTGGAACTGACCAAGGCCTGCCTGAGCGCCATCGAGGGCGCGGATGCGTTGGGCGCATTCGTGCATAAGACGCCCGAGATCGCACTTGAGCGTGCGGCCGCCGCCGATGCGCGTCTGCAACAGGGCGACGCGCCCGATATGTGCGGCATCCCGGTGGGCATCAAGGACCTCTTTTGCACCGAAGGCGTCGCCAGTCAGGCCGGATCGAAGATCCTCGAAGGGTTCAAACCGCAATACGAGTCGACCGTGTCGGGCCAGTTGCGCGATGCCGGGGCCGTCATGCTGGGCAAGCTCAACATGGATGAATTTGCCATGGGATCGAGCAACGAGACCTCGGTTTATGGCAATGCCGTCAACCCCTGGCGCGCCGGCAATTCCGATGCCGCTCTGACGCCGGGCGGCTCGTCGGGTGGCTCCGCCTCTGCCGTGGCTGCCGACCTTTGCCTTGCCGCCACCGGCACCGATACCGGCGGCTCGATCCGCCAGCCCGCTGCCTTTACCGGCATCGTCGGCCTGAAACCCACCTATGGGCGCTGTTCGCGGTGGGGCATCGTGGCCTTTGCCTCGTCGCTCGATCAGGCCGGGCCGATGACCAAGACGGTGCGCGACGCCGCCATCATGGGGGCCGCGATGATGGGCCATGACGCCCGCGACAGCACCTCCGCCGATATCGTAGTGCCCGATTTCGAGACCATGCTGGCCGGTGACATTCGCGGCCAGGTGATTGGTATTCCAAAGGAATACCGGATGGAAGGAATGCCCGAAGAGATCGAGGCGCTGTGGCATCAAGGGGCCGAGATGCTGCGCGATGCAGGGGCGGAGCTGCGCGATATTTCCCTGCCGCATACCAAATACGCGCTGCCGGCCTATTACGTGGTGGCCCCGGCCGAGGCCTCATCGAACCTGGCGCGCTATGATGGCGTGCGCTTTGGTTATCGCGCCGATATGGCGCAAGGCGATGGCATCACCGAGATGTATGAAAAGACCCGCGCCGAAGGGTTCGGGGCCGAGGTCAAGCGCCGCGTGATGATCGGCACCTATGTGCTGTCGGCAGGGTTCTACGACGCCTATTACAACCGCGCCCGCAAGGTGCGCGCGCTGATCAAGCGCGACTTTGAGGATGTGTTCAACGCAGGCGTTGACAGCATCCTGACGCCCGCCACGCCGTCTGCGGCATTCGAATTGGGCAAAGAGGTGGCCGACCCGGTCGAGATGTATCTCAACGATGTGTTCACCGTCACCGTGAACCTTGCCGGGCTGCCGGGCGTGGCGGTGCCTGCCGGTCTGGACAAAACCGGCCTGCCGCTTGGTCTGCAGCTGATCGGGCGGCCCTGGGAAGAGGGCGACCTGCTCAACACGGCCTATGTGCTGGAACAGGCGGCGGGATTTGTGGCGAAACCAGCGAAATGGTGGTAAAACCCCTGCAAAAGACGTGGCAGAGGGCGAGCAATGCGAAAATTGATGGCGATGGGGGTTCTGCTTTTGGGGGCCTGTACAGTCACGCCTGACGATACCGGCGTGGGTTTTGGCAGTTACGAAGCCCGCACACAGGAACGCGCCGCGCGTCAGGTCGCGGCACCCGCCGCGCCCGTTTTGTCGCCAGCACAGACCGGGGGCACCGATATTGCCGCCATTGCCGAAAATGCGATTGCGGCTGCTGAAACGCCGCCCGCGCCAACCACCGGGGCCGGCAACGCGGGTTTTTCGGACGAGCAGGATTTCGGGGCCGTGTCGGCCCGCGAAACCATCGAAAGCGATGCCGAACGCCGCCAAAGGATGATTGAACAACGTGTCGAGATCGCGCCGACCGCCCTGCCAACGCGGCAGGGGGCGACGGGCCCGAACATCATCGAATATGCCGTGTCGACCAGCAATCCCGTCGGTCAGCAGATCTATCGCCGCTCGGCCCTGTTGGCGGGGCGCAGCGAACGCAATTGCCGGTCCTACAGGTCCGACAATCTGGCGCAGGAGGCGTTTTTACGCCTCGGCGGGCCGGAACGCGATCGTCAGAGGCTGGACCCCGATGGTGACGGCTATGCGTGCGGATGGGATCCGACCGTGTTCCGCAACGCCGCTCAGGCCGCCCAAACCCAATGAGCCTTTCGCCAAATTTCGGACCGCGCCGCAATGGGTTGCGCCCCGAACTTGTGGTGCTGCACTACACCGCAATGGAAAGCTGCGACGCTGCCGAGCGGGCGCTCTGCGATCCGGGGCGCGAGGTGTCTGCCCACTACCTGATATCCGAGGCGGGCGCGGTGCGGGCGCTGGTCGATGAGGAGATGCGCGCCTGGCATGCCGGGGCGGGCACATGGGCCGGCGCGGGCGATGTCAATTCCCGTTCGATCGGGATCGAATTGGCAAATACCGGATTTGCGCCCTTTGCGGCGGCGCAGATGGATGCGCTGGAACGGCTTTTGCCGGGCATCCTGGGTCGCTGGTCTATCCCGCCCGAAGGCGTCATTGGGCATTCCGACATGGCACCGGGACGCAAATCCGATCCCGGGCCGCGATTTGACTGGCTGAGGCTGGCACGCCAGGGGTTATCGGTCTGGCCAGATGTTGCCTGCGCAAAGGGCGCGCCTGCACCCGAGAAGCGGAATTTTCGTGATGTGGCCTCGCGGTTTGGCTACCCCGATATGGATGATGATCTGCTGCTGCAAACGGTGCGGCTGCGATTCCGTCCCTTGGTGGGTGGCCCGCTCGATGCAACCGATATGGCGATCATGACCGATCTTGCGGCGCGCTTTGGCGTTGACCGGACGGCCCGCAACACATAGGTGACGATCTGCGCGGAGGGCTGGATGGCCGCTTGGGCGTGTATTGGTGAGAACGAGGCAGGCTTACCCTCTCGTCGGAACCTGGCGGCTTGCGCTGCCAGAACCCGACTGCCGGGGGGCCGAGTTTTCGTTTTCACGAAAACACGCCCGAGAGGAAAGTCCGGACTCCCTTAAGCAGCGGTGCCGGGTAACGCCCGGGCGGAGCAATCCGACGGAAAGCGCCACAGAAATGAAACTGCCCTGATCTGATCGGGGTGAGGGTGAAACGGTGGGGTAAGAGCCCACCGGGGGGCTGGTAACAGGCCCCGCATGGCAAGCCCCACCGGGAGCAATGCCAAATAGGGATCTCGCGCGGGCCAAGTCCGCAGGGCCGCTTCAGCCCGAGAGATCCGGGTTGGCAGCTAGAGCTGTCGGGCAACCGGCAGCGCAGAGGAATGGTCATCCATCCGGGCGGGGAAACCTGATCCGGGGGACAGAATCCGGCTTACAGGCCCTCCGCGCATTATCATTTCGACACCAGACGGTGCCGACCCGTGTGGCCGCTCTCAAGCCCCCTGCCGGGAGCCTTCGGGCGGCCAGCGGCCGCAGGCATCCTTTTGGACAAGCTCCCTGCAAACAGGTGCCCTTTCCTTGACAGCTTGCGCGGCCTGACCGATTGCTGTGGCCTTGTGGCTTGAGACGAGCCCAATCGCGGCCAGAACCCAGAGGCCAGAGGCCAGATGCCGGAGAGAGCGTGATGCAGGTTTCCTATCGCGACATGGCCCGCGTCTTTGGCCGCATCGGATTGCTCAGCTTCGGTGGACCGGCGGCGCAGATCGCGCTGATGCACCGCGAACTGGTCGAAATCCGCAACTGGCTGAGCGAGGCGCGGTTTCTGAACGCGCTGTCGTTTTGCATGTTGTTGCCGGGGCCCGAGGCGATGCAGTTGGCCACCTATGCCGGGTGGCGTCTGGGCGGCACGCGGGGCGGATTGCTGGCGGGCGGACTGTTCGTGCTGCCGGGGGCCATCGTGATCCTGATCCTTGCCAGCCTCTACGCCGCATATGGACAGGTGCCGCTGGTGGCGGCGCTGTTTCTGGGCATCAAGGCCACGGTCATCATCATCGTGATCGGGGCCTTGGTGAAGGTGGCGAAACGGGCCCTGAAATCGCGTCTGGCATACGGGCTGGCGGCGGCGGCGTTTCTGGGCCTGTTTGCTTTCGATCTGCCCTTTCCCGCGATCATCGCGGGCGCGGGCCTGTTGGGCGCGCTTGCCATGGGGACAGGGCGCGGCACGCCGGTGTCGGTTGCGGCCCGGCCGTCGGGCACGGCGGCCACGGTTGGGTTGTGGCTGGCGCTGTGGCTGCTGCCGGTGGCCGCAATATGGCTGATCGCGCCTGAGGGCGTTCTGGCGCAGGTGGCGCTGTTTTTCTCCAGGCTGGCGGTGGTCACCTTTGGCGGGGCCTATGCCGTGCTGGCCTATATGGTGCAGGCGGTGGTGGGCGATTTCGGCTGGCTGGAGACCGGGCAGATGATGGATGCCCTGGGCCTGGCCGAGACCACGCCGGGGCCGCTGATTTTGGTGACCGAGTTCGTGGGGTTTCTGGCGGGGGCCGGGCAGCGCGGGTTCTGGGCCGGGTTGCTGGCCGCGACGGTCACGCTTTGGGTCACGTTCGTGCCGTCATTTCTGTGGATCTTCGCCTTCGCGCCCTATGTCGAATGGATCAGTGGCCAGCCGCGCCTGAACGGGGCACTTGCGGGCATCACTGCGGCGGTGGTGGGGGTGATCGGGAACCTGTCGGTCTGGTTCGGGTTGAACGTGCTTTTTGCCGATGTCGACCGGGTGGCGCTTGGCCCGGCGCGCCTGTGGCTGCCGGATCCTGTCAGCCTGCAGCCCGGCGCGGTGCTGCTGGCGGGGCTTGCCGCCTGGCTGCTGATCGGGCGCAAATGGGACTTGCTGGTCGTGCTGCCGGTGATGGCCGTGGCCGGTGCGCTGTGGATGCTGGCCTTGGCCCCCGTTTTCGGTTGACACGGGCCGCCGCAGGGGTAAAAAGCGCGCTCAACCGTTAAACGCATGCGCGAGTCACCGATGACAGACGCGCGCCCCGCTGCCCAGGAGTTTTCAAATGGCGAAGCCGACCACAATCAAGATCCGCCTCAATTCCACGGCGGGCACCGGCCACTTCTACGTGACCAAGAAAAACGCCCGCACCATGACCGAAAAGATGGTCGTCAACAAATATGACCCGGTCATCCGCAAGCATGTCGAATACAAGGAAGGCAAGATCAAGTAAGCCGATCTGCCAAATCTGAACGTTCGAAACGG
>CAXBGQ010000111.1:0-9432 GCA_963975135.1 uncultured Nioella sp.
GGTTCGAGGCGCGCGGCGGCTGGGAAAGGGCCGTGCATTTCGGTGGCGCGGCGGCCCATCTGCCGCTGACTTTCGGCGTTCCTGCATGGCGCGATCAGGTTGGTCAGGAAGTGGAGGCCTGTCGAGCGGGTGCCGCGATCCTCGATCAGTCGGCCTTTGGCAAGATCATGGTTCAAGGTCCAGACGCCTGCGACTTCCTGAACCACCTTTGTGCCGCCCAGATGGACATCCCCGAGGGGCGGATTGCCTATACGCAAATCCTGAATGCGCGGGGCGGCATTGAAAGTGACCTGACCGTTCAGCGCCACGGGCCGCAGACCTACCTGATGATTGTCGGTGCAGGCGAAGGTGTGCGCGTGCTGAAGCGGATGCGTGAGACCAAGGGCGTATTCCGCGTCGCGTTCACCGATGTGACCAGCGGCTATGCCATTCTGGGGCTGGCCGGTGCCAAGGCGCGCACGGTTTTGCAGGCCACGACAAATACGCCGTTCCTCGATCTCAAACGGTTTCAATTCGCTTGCGCGGAAATCGGGCTGGCGCGGGGATGGGCGGGGCGGCTGAGTTTCACGGGTGAGGACGGGTATGAGCTTTATATCCCATCCGACATGGCCATGGCCGCCTATGAGGCCCTGATCGCTGCAGGGGCCAGCCATGCCGGGCTTTATGCCAGCGGCAGCCTGCGGATCGAAAGTGGATTTCGGGCCTTTGGCCATGAACTGTCGCCCGGCACCACCCCGCAAGAGGCCGGGCTTGGCGCGTTCTGTGCCTTCGGCACCGGTTTCGTGGGCGAAGCGGCCTTGCAGGCCCACATGCCTGCACGCCGCATCGTGTCGATCCTGTTTGAAGACCCCGACGCGCTCCCGATCCACGATGAGCCAATCTATTTCAAGGCACAGGTCGTCGGGCAAATCACCTCAGCCGCGTGGAGCTATCTGTTTGGACGGTCCGTCGCATTGGCCATGGTCAATGCGCCTTTGGATGCCTTGTCACAGCAGAATGCCGTAGAGGGTTTCGAGGTTGAAATCGCCTGTACCAGATACGCAGCCCGTGCCTCGCTCTTGCCCGCGAAGGAGGCGTTTGCATGAGCGACACGACACGCACAACGCGGGTTGCGATCATCGGCGGCGGCATCATGGGCGTCGCGGCACAGTTCCAACTGGCTGAAAATGGCTGGACCGACACGATCCTGTTCGAAAAGGCCGAGCTGACCAGCGGCTCCACCTGGCATGCGGCGGGCCAGATTGCACATGCCGTTGGCAGCCGGATCGCAGGCTGGATCAACAAGACCTCTATTGAAACCTACAAACGGGTTGAAGCCGAGACAGGCCAAAGCATCGGCTGGCACGAGGTCGGAGGGTTTCGCATCGCAACCACCGATGACGAGGTTGACTGGATGAGATCCATCATGGGGGTTGGCAAATTGCTGGACCTGCCCATGGACCTGGTTGGGCCGGAGGAGGTTGCCGAGGGCAACCCGTTTTACAAGGTGGATGATATCAAAGCGGCCGTGCGCACCTATGAAGACGGGCATATCGACCCCTCGGGCGTGACCATGGCGCTTGCCGCTGCCAGCCGTGCGCGCGGGGCCAAAATCGGGCGGCACAACCGGGTTATGGGGGCATCCCGCAAAGGGGATATGTGGCGGCTCAGCACCGAAAAAGGCGATGTTCTGGCCGAACACATCGTGATCGCGGCGGGCAGTTTCGCCAATCAGGTGGGGAAATGGTTCGGGCTGAAAATTCCTTCGGTCTCCTGTCTGCACCATTACCTTGTGACCGATACGGTGCCGGAATTTACCGACCGTCCCGAATTGCCCGTCATGCGCGACAATGCCTTTGGCGGTTATATCCGGCAGGAGCAACAGTCGGGCCTGATTGGCATCTACGAAGGTCATGTCTGCCCAACGGTTTGGACATTGCCAGAGGGCGCGCCTTGGGCGGCTGAGAACGAGCTGTTCGAGGCGGATTATGACTCCATCGGCGATTTCCTGATGATCGCCCTGGACAAAATGCCCATCCTTGCCGAGTTGGGGATCAAACGCGTGGTGCGCGGCGCGATCACCCATACCCCTGACGGTGGCATGTTGGTTGGCCCATCCGGTGCCCCCAATGTCTGGCTGTCCTGCGGGTCTTCCATTGGTCTGGCTTGGGGCGGTGGTTCCGGAAAGGTGCTGGCCGATTGGATGGTGCATGGCCAGACACAGGTGAACACGCGGTCGATGGACCCGCGCCGTTACGGTGATTTTTCAACTGACAGTTTCATTGTCGAACGCACGAAAGACGAATTCATGCGCCGCCACGACACGCCTTGCCCCGGCAAGCAGTTTGAAAGCCTGCGTCCATTGAACCGCCATCCGCTTTATGACCGTCTTGCGGCTAAAGGTGCGGTTTTTGGTGAAGTTGCGGGGTGGGAACGGCCACGGCATTTTGGCGAGATTGGCGAGGTTGAGCAGATCGGCTGGGGCCATCAGTCCTGGCACGCAAACGCCATGGCGGAGGCGCAGGCCACGCGCAGGGCCGCCGGGGTGATAGACCTTTGTGCTTTTGCGCAATTCGAAATTTTCGGGCCAGATGCGGGTGCGTTGCTGGACCGTCTGTCTGCCAACCGCATTCCGGCTCGTGACGGGCGGATCAGCCTCAACCATCTGCTGACCGAAAAAGGCAGGTTCGAAACCGAGATCACCATCTGGCGGATCGCTGAGGATCGGTTTTTCACCGGCTCTCCCATTGCCCGCGCGACCCCGGATTTCGACTGGATAAAAAGCCACATTCGCCCCGGCGAAGACGTGGAAATGATCAACCGATCCGCCGATTGGGGTATGCTGGCGATGTCCGGTCCTGCGTCGCGCCGCATCCTGTTTGAGCTTACGGATGTTGATCTGTCAAACGCGGCCTTCCCGTGGTTATCGGGGCAGGAAATCACCGTTGCAGGCATTTCGTGCTATGCGCTGCGGGTGTCATTTGTCGGTGAATTGGGCTGGGAGCTGCACGCCCCGTTGGATCAGATCGGCATGATTTATGAGGCCCTGTTTTCTGCCGGGACATCGCATGGTCTGACCGATCTGGGATCTTACGCCTTCAACGGTATGCGGATGGAAAAGGCCTTTCGTGCGTCAAGTGAGTTGACCACGGATATCGGGCCATATGATGTCGGGCTGGCGCGTTTCGTTGTGACCGAGGGGCGCGATTTTCTGGGTAAGGAAGCCTTATTATCGCAGCCGCCGAAATGGGAGCTGCTCTATGCCGAATTGCATGCCGATGATATTGACATTCACGGCGGTGAGCCGGTGCTGCTCGACGGCAGGCTGGTCGGGCTGACGACATCGGGCGGCTATGGCTATACAATTGGCAAGTCGCTGGGCTGGTTGTTTGTGCATAAAGGCACGCCCGCGGAAGGGCTGAGCGTGCAGATCCTGAACCGCGATATTCCCGTGACCGTTCATTCTGATCCATTGTTTGATCCGCAAAACCTGCGCCCCCGATCCGAGGATTGACACCATGTCCACAATAACCGGCGGCGAAGCCGTCTACCGTGTCCTGAAAGCCAACAGGATTGACACCGTGTTCGGCCTCTTGGGTGGCTCAATGCTGGAGCTTTACGACGCCATGTACCAAGGTGGCGAGATCGCCTATGTCGGCGCGCGCGATGAACGCGCGGCCGGGCATATGGCCGATGCCTGGGCCCGCATGACCGGCAAGCCCGGCGTGGTGCTGGGCGCGCAGGCGGGACCGGGTGTCGTCAATCTTGTGACCTCCGTGGCCGAGGCGCATCTGGCCTATTCGCCACTGGTGGTGATTGCGGGCGCGATCACGCGGGCGGATCAGGCAAAGGACACCTTTCAGGAGGTTGATCAGGTGGCGCTGTTCGCACCGATCTGTAAACGATCCTTGATGGTCACCGACCCGTCGCGGTTGGCCCCCATGGTGGAAGACGCCATTCGGCTGGCCAATTCGGGCCGCCGCGGGCCGGTTGTGTTGCATGTCCCGCGTGACCTCTTTGCTGCCGAGCTGCCGGCAATCACCCCCCAACCTCTGACCATCGCGCGCGCCGGACCCGCAGCGGCCGAGGATATCGACGCGATTGCGCAGATGCTGGGCCATGCGGATCGTCCGGTGATCTTTGCCGGTGGCGGCTTCAAATGGGGCGCGGGACGCGATGCGTTGACCAAGCTGGCGGAACATCTGGAAATCCCGGTTGTGGCCTCAACCGGCCATGCCGATGTCATGCGGCACGGGCACCCGTGGTTTGCAGGCCAGGCCGGTCCGCGCGGCAATCGGGTTGCCAGCCGATTGACAAAAGAGGCCGACGTCATGGTTGTCCTTGGCGCGCGGCTTGGATTCAACTCGACCTTTCACTCAAATGACTACGTCGGCGCAGAGACCCGTATCGCGCATGTGGATATCGAAGGCTCCGCCGTGGGGCGTTACTTCCCGGCCGAAATCGGCGCTCAGGGCGATGCACGTCTAACCGCAGAAGCGCTTGGTACCATCACCAAACGACCGAGTTGCGATGCCTGGCGCAAGGATTTTCAGGCCGATTGGGCCAGCCTGCAAGCCGAACGCGCCGACGAGGCCAGAATCGCAACCCTCCCCATGCATCCACGCCGCGCATTGGCCGAAATACGCGACACATTGCCCGAAGACGCCATCGTTACGCTCGACACGGGCAACACTTGCCTGCAAGCCGCAGATCGGCTGGCGCACTACGCACCACTATCGCTGATCACTCCGCTGGATTTCGGACTTGTGGGGTTTGGCCTTGCCGCAGCCATTGGAGCCAAGGCCGCCGCGCCCGACCGGCCAGTTGTCGCGATCATGGGGGACGGGGCCATCGGCTATACAATGATCGAAATCCAGACCGCCATTTCCCACCACCTGCCCATCGTGATCGTGGTTTTGGACAATGAGGCCTGGGGGGCTGAAAAGGCTTATCAGCAAGAGTTTTTCGGTGGGCGTCTCTTGGGGGCCGAGATTACTTCTCCCCGGTTCGACAAATTTGCAGAAAGCTGTGGCGGCAAGGGAATTTGGGTCGATGGTCCGGGCGAGATGGGCCCGGCCCTGTCCCGGGCGCTTGCCGGCCAAGAGACAACCGTGATTCAGGCCAGGATTGATCCGGGTGCCCTGATGACATTGCGCAAAGACCTGTTCAAAGCGCAAAAGGAGGGCTGATCAGATGACAAGTTGGGACGTTATCATCATTGGTGCCGGGAATGCGGCATTTTGTGCAGCCCATGCCGCCTGTGAAAAAGGGGCCAGCGTGCTGATGCTGGAATGCGCACCCGAGGCCGAGAATGGCGGCAATTCGCGCTATACCGCCGGGGCGATCCGCTTTGCCTATGACGGTGTTGATGACATCCGCGCGCTTTGTCCTGATCTTCCGGAGGAGCAAATCGCGATCACCGATTTTGGCACATACACCACCGATCAGTTCTTTGACGATATGTTCCGCGTCACCCGATACCGAACCGACCCGTCCTTGTGCGAACGTCTGGTGACAACCTCGCGCGAGACCATGCTTTGGATGCGAGACAAAGGGATACGGTTCATGCCGATCTATGGGCGGCAGGCCTTCAAAGTAGATGGACGGTTTACATTCTGGGGTGGCTTGACGCTGGAGGCATGGGGCGGCGGCCCGGGTTTGGTGGACGCGCATACCAAAATCGCCAAGGCCGCGGGCGTCGAAATCAGATACGAGACACGCGCCCTTTCGCTGATCACCGATGGCCATGCCGTCACGGGTGTGAAGGTCCGCCATAAAGGCGAGGTATCAGACCTCAGCGCGCGATCGGTCGTGATCGCCTCAGGCGGATTTCAGGCCAACACCGAAATGCGCACGCGGTATCTGGGGCCGGGCTGGGAAATGGCGCGGGTGCGCGGCTCACGTTTCAACACCGGTGAAGGCATCCGCATGGCGATGGAGATCGGCGCGTCCACATTCGGAAACTGGTCTGGTTGCCATGCGGTCGGCTGGGATTACAACGCACCGGAATTCGGCGATCTGGATGTGGGCGACGGATTTCAAAAACACTCCTACCCTTGGGGGATTATGGTCAATGCAACGGGCAAGCGTTTCGTCGATGAGGGCGCGGATTTTCGCAACTATACCTATGCGAAATACGGCCGCGTGATCCTGAACCAACCCGATCAATTCGCCTGGCAGGTCTTTGATGCCAAGGTCACACATCTGCTGCGCGACGAATACCGCATCAAGCGCGTCACCAAAGTGAGCGCTGCCACGCTGGAAGAACTGGCGCAGAAGATGGAAGGCGTTGATCCGCAGGGGTTCCTCGACGAGATCAAGGCCTACAACGCCTCGATTGATACCCAGACCCCGTTTGATCCCAACGTCAAAGACGGGCGGGCTACGCAGGGGCTGAATATTGCGAAATCAAACTGGGCCAATACTATCGACCAAGGCCCGTTTGAGGCCTATCAGGTTGGCTGTGGCGTCACCTTCACCTTTGGTGGCCTGCGCATCGACCCCGACAGCGCGCAAGTTCTTGATAACGATCAGACACCAATCCCGGGTCTGTTTGCAGCCGGCGAACTGGTCGGCGGGGTGTTTTACTTCAACTATCCGGGTGGGACCGGGCTTATCAACGGTTCGGTCTTCGGCCGACTGGCAGGTGGATGCGCCGCCAGCTAAGGGGTTTGAGTAGCAGACGTGAAGGGAGTATCAACCAGCGCCTCTGGAGAAAAAGGTGACGGCGTGATGCTTGCCTCCCGGTTGGCAATTTCCAAGTGGTTTTAAGACTCACGAGCAATACGTGCGCATTGCTGACATTCGCAGCAACGCAGATAATCGGAAATAAGGGCTCGGAGCCGACATTGCGACATCCAATGCCCTGCCTCACGCTCACACAACATCGCCCGGAAAGATATGGCCCGCGCAGTAGACCCGCTTGATCAGGCGGCGGTGCGGTTGGGGTAAGACGTTTGGTGGATTACCCGGACCCTGACACGCCGTCCCACCGTCTCAACATCCAATACCACTGTTCCGGGTCTGCCATGATCCGCGCGGACAGGCTGTCGTTAAAGGCGCGGGTCATGGTGATGCTGTCGGTGTGGGGGATCGGGGCCTCGAATACCACGCGAAATGCGTTCCCGTCATCGGTGCGAATACCATAAGCAGGGATCATCGGCAGATCGTATCTGAGCGCAAGCTGGGCTGCAGAAAGAGAGGTGAGGGCATCAAGACCAAGAAACGGCAACCGCACACCTTCGGAATATTTTTCATCCAGCAGGATGGAAATAATACCGCCATCGCGCAGATGACGCACAAGCGCCCTGGTTCCGACCCGGCCGGTTGCCAGGATCGGTTTCCCCCCGGCTTCGATACCGGCACGAATCCGGCGTTCATAATGGCGGTTCTTATGGGGGCGATAAACGGCACCGCTTTCCATTCCGTGCATCTTGATCACGGCGCGAACGGCTTCCCATTGGCCAAAATGGCCGGACACGATGATTGCCCCCTTGCCAGCCGCGTTCGCCTCTTTCAGGGCGGCAAGGCCGGGGCCGGAGGTTCTGAACTTGTGGTGTTGGGTTTGAAATTCAGCGTCGTGGTAAATTTCGAAAAGTGTGCGCCCCATATGCCTGCCCATATCTTGACCAAGCTTGGCGCGCGCGCGGCGTCTCATATTGGGGAAAACGCGTTTGGCTTCGCGATCGAACCGGCGTCTTGCAGGGGGGAACCAACGCATGACCACCCCGAATGTTGTCCCCAAACCACGGGACCGCAAATCAAAGGCGCGCCATCGAACAACGGTGAGCACCGACCACAGGGGGAAGTATCTGGCGTGGTGCAAAACTGATTTCAGAGAGGTGGAAAGCATGGCTCTGTATGCTCTGGTTTGGATGCAATACCAATCGAAATCGCGTGGAGGTGTTGCGCCGGTCCCTATCCTTTGCCGTTTGGGCGAAAATCAGCCTTTGCGGCATCCAGCGCCCTGCCTCAACCCCAGACCACATCGCCCAGAAAGATATAGCCCGCGCCGTAGATCGTCTTGATCAGGCGGGGGTTTTTCGGGTCTTCGCGCAGCTTGGTGCGCAGGCGTGACACACGGACATCCATGGCGCGGTCGAAACTTTCGCCCGCCGCGCCGCCGAGGGTTTCCTGCATTTGCTGGCGTGAAATCAGGCGTTTGGGGCTGTCGAGAAAGAGCCGCAGCACCTCGCCCTCGGCATGCGAAAAGCTGATCTCATCGTCGTTTTCAGCAATCAGGACATAGCGGTCGAAATGCGCTGTCCAGCCTTTGAAATGGGCGGTGTTGGCTTCGGCACCCTTGGGCTTGGCATCGCGCAGGCGGACGCGGACGCGGGCCACGACCTCGGCCGGGTCAAACGGTTTGATGATGTAATCGTCGGCCCCAAGCTCCAGCCCCGTCACGCGGTCCTGCACTTGCGCGCGGCCCGAGATGATGATGATCGCGGCCCCCGATTCGAGCGCGAGGCGATGCACCAGCGCCAACCCGTCGCGATCCGGCAGGCCCAGATCGACAAGGCAGACATCGGGGGTGGCGGTGCGCAGGGCGGCCTCGAACTCGGTGGCGCGGGCGTAGGTTGCGGTGCGAAACCCGGCCTCCTGCAAGGCCTCGGACAGCATCAGCCGGATCTGCGGTTCGTCGTCCAATATGGTGACAAGGGGTTGGGTCATTCCGGGGGCGTCCTGTTGAGGATGGCGTGAAGTTGCCCTGAATTGAACGGTTTGGCCAGCACCGGCCAGCGTTCGGCCCCGCGTTGGCGCAGCGGGTGGGTGTCGGGCAGCGATGTCATCAGCGCCAGTTTCAGGTCCGGGCGCTGGGCCGAGATGCGTTCCAGAAGGTCAACGCCGGTGGTATGGCCCGGCAGTTTGATGTCCGACAGCACGATATCGATGGCGGGCAGATCGACGAGGGTCAGCGCCTCGGTGAAATTATCGGCCTCGATCACCTGGTGGCCCATATCGGTCAGCATTTCGCGCACCGAGACGCGCAGGGCGGGCATATCCTCGACCAAGAGCACCAGCATCGGTTGTGCGGCGTCATCGGGCACCGGGCGTAGGGCAAGGCGCAGGGTGACGCGGGCCCCGCCTCGATGGTTCTCCAGCTTGACGCTGCCGCCCGAGAGCTTGGCCATGTCAAAGGCCATCGACAGACCTAGCCCCGACCCGGCCTGCCCCTTGGTGGTAAAGAACGGATCGAGCGCGAAATCCAGCGCCTCGCGGGAAAAGCCGGGGCCGGTATCCTCGACCACGATATCAAGCCAGGTATCGCGCACCTTATGGGCCAGGATGCGGATCTCACCGCCCTGCGCCCCGATGGCGTCGCGGGCATTCAGGACCAGGTTGAGCAGGCTGTCCTGCACCGAGCCTTCATCCAGCAGCACCCGTTCGCCGGGCACCGATTGGGTGATCGACAGCGCGATATTGTCGGGCAGGGGGGCGCGGGCCAGCGCC
>CAXBGQ010000112.1:0-9427 GCA_963975135.1 uncultured Nioella sp.
ACCTCTTTACAGGGCTCGTCACGCAGGAAAAATGCGCCGAGCTGTTCAAGGGCTGGATCGACATCGAGCACGTGGACACGGCCTTTATCTGCGGGCCCGAGCCGATGATGCTGGGCATTGCCGCCGCGTTGCGGGCCCACGGGCTGACCGACGCGCAGATCAAGTTCGAGCTTTTTGCCTCGGCGCAACCGGGGAGGGCGAAACAGCGCGTGGTTGCGAAAGACGCCGCCAACGCCGCAAATCAGGCCGAGATCGCCTATACACTGGACGGGGCAACCCAGACGGTATCGGCGGGCAAGGAGACCAGCCTGCTGGAAAGCGCGATTGCCAACCAACTGGACGCACCTTTTGCCTGCAAGGCCGGGGTCTGTTCAACCTGTCGCTGCCGGGTGCTGGAGGGCGAGGTCGAGATGGTCGCCAATCACGCGCTTGAGGATTACGAGGTCGAAAAGGGCTATGTCCTGTCCTGCCAGTCCTACCCGGTGACCGACCGCGTCGTCGTCGATTACGATCAGTGAAGGACCGAAAGCCATGGATATGAGCATCGAAGACTATCTGGCGCAGGGCGGCGTGTTGTCGAACCCCACCAATGTGCCAGCGCGCTACCGGGCCGAGTTGCTGAAACTGATGACCAGCTTTGTGGACAGCGAACTGGCCGGGGCGGCAGGCTTTGCCGATATCATCAATCAGGGGCCGGGCATTGCCGAACGGATTGCCGCCGCCCGGATCGTGCAGGAAAAGACCGCGCATGCGGGCCGTGTCCTGCGGGTGATGGAAGATTTCGGTGTCAATGCCGACCGCTATGCCAACCATCATCCCTGGACCGCGCGCCTGCCGCGTGACGCCGATATCGGGGCCACGCGCGGCGATCACGACATGCGCCTTGCGGTGTTCAACTACCCGCTGGATGGCTGGGCCGATGCCGTTGTGATGAACCTGCTGATGGGGCTGGCCGTGGGCGTGCAGATGGGCGATTTCCAGAAACTGTCCTATCAGCCATTGGCCGAGGCCTTTCGCGACATCGCGCCGGTTGAGGCACGTCATGGCGAGCTGGCCGAGGAAGGGTTGGTGCGGCTCATGGGCGAGGGCGAAGGCGATCGTATTCTGACCTCGGTCAGCTATTGGTGGCCCCGCGTTGCGGCCAGCTTTGGGCAGGCGGGATCGCCCCGGTTCAAGGCCCTGAACGCGATGGGCCTGCGCCATGCCAGCATTGAGGCGATGCGCGCCCAATGGGAAGCCGAGGCCATGGCGGCGCTGGACCGGGTTGGTATTCAACCGGGCTGACCTCTGTCGGGGCTGGTCAAGCGGGGGACCATGTGGTTGCCTAGCGCGGAGACCAACCCGCAGGAGGCCGCAAAATGGCATGGCCGGACGATGTGACCCTGACCGGTGCCCATGTGACGCTGGAACCGCTGGCCCCGGCCCATGGCGATGATCTGGCCGAGGCTGCTGCCGATGGCGCGATGCACCTGCTGTGGTATACGACCATCCCCGCACCCGATGAGGTTGAAGCCGAAATCGCGCGCCGGCTGACCTTGCGGAACAAGGGCACGATGCTGCCCTTTGCGGTGCTGAATGATGCCGGTCGGGCAGTTGGCATGACCACCTATATGAACATCGATCCCTATCTGCCACGGCTCGAAATCGGGTCAACCTGGATCGCCAAATCAGCGCAACGCGGGCCATTGAACACCGAGGCCAAATTCCTGCTGCTGCGCCACGCCTTCGAGGTGTTGGATTGCGTCGCGGTCGAATTTCGCACCCATGTCATCAACCACCAGAGCAGACGCGCCATCGAACGGCTGGGGGCGCGGGCCGACGGCATCCTGCGCAATCACATGCGCATGGCCAACGGCACCCTGCGCGACACGGCGGTCTATTCGATCCTGATGGGCGAATGGCCCACGGTCGCGGCGCATCTGCGGTGGCAGTTGGACCGGCCGCGCGACTAGAGCATGTCGCGTTAAATCGAATTTATCTGGCCCGGTGAACGCGTTTTGAGGTTCAAACGCTGCCTCACCGGGCCAGATAAATGCATGAATCCGGTTAAACGCAACACGCTCTAGATGCACGAGGTCTGAAAACCGACACGGTGCTGATCGAGGCGCGCGACCCGGCAAATGGCCCCGGCGACCGGGTGCTGTTGTCGTTCACCGGCGTCGGGCATGGGCTTGGAGGGGTCGATGTGCAGCAGGCCGAATTTTTCAGCGCGGGCAATGGCTTCGCCAATACGCTGTTTCTGACCGATATCACGCGATCCTGGGGCAATGCGCTGGATTTTGAGCAGATCGGCGCGGCGCTCGCCCCCTATCTTGAGGGCCGCGAGGTCCATGCGCTCGGCAATTCGATGGGCGGGTTTCTGGCGGTGCTGGCCAGCCATTTCTGGCCGATGAAAAACGTTGTCTGCTTCGTGCCGCAATACAGTGTCCGGCCCAAGGTGATCCCAAAGGAGGCCCGCTGGCGGGACTATCGCGACGCGATTGCGACCTGGCACTATTCCAGCCTTGAGGGGCGGTTCGCGCCCGAGACGCAATATTACCTGTTCTCGGGCCGCAAGGGCCCCGATTGGCGGCAATGGCGGCGGTTTCCCGAGGCCCCCAACATCGCCAATGTCCTGTTTCCCGATCTTGGCCACCGCGCCGCGGTGCATCTGAAACGCGCGGGCGTTTTGAACCCGATGATCGAGGCCTGCTTTGCCGGGAAATTCAGCCTGGACTGGTTGAACGGGATCAGCCCCTATCGGGCTGAATTTCGTCCCTCGAAACACGGTGGCCCATCACCTCGACCAGCCCCGCGCTGACGATCATCAGGCTGCCCGTGGCCTCGCGCCAGCCAAAGACCTCACCTGCAAATAATGCCGCCGAGATCACGCCGGCCACAATCTCGGTCATCAGGATCAGCCCGACGCGCGCGGGCGGCAGAACCGTTGCGGGCCAGACCGTCAGGAAGAGCGTCGGCACCACGAAAAGCGAGGTGATGGCCAGTGGCCAGAGCGCCGCGCCAAGCACCTGCGCGCCGCCGATCGGGTTCATCACGGGCCCGCCAATGGCAACCGTGAGCAGCGCGATCAGGAGCCCGCCGATTACAAAGGCGACCACCTGTTCCGGCACCGAAATATGGCTGGCCTGATAGAGCCTGAGCGACCCCACCGCCCAGACCAGCCCCGAGGCCAGCGCCAGAATATCGCCAAGCGAACGCGGCACCGGCCAGCCCGCACCGAGGCCGAGCATGATCAGCATCCCAGTGATTCCCAGGGCCAGCGCGGCCAGACGTGCGGTGGTCAGACGTTCGCCGAGATAGACAAGGCCCAACAGCGTGCTCCAGACCGGGGTCAGATAGAAAAGCAGGATGGCGCGCACCACGTCGGTCAGGATGATCGCGGTAGAAAACAGCGAAAACGCCGCCCCCGTCAGCAGCCCGCAACTGACCAGCGCCCACCAATTGGACCAAAGCGCGGATCGTCTGCGCCAGATCAAGGGCAGCACCGTGACCGTTGCGCCGACGAACACGAACGTGCCGGGCCATGCGCCGCCCATGCCAATCTGCTCCAAAATCCGCAATGGAACCCAGTATATCCCCCAAAACAGCCCGCCGATGGCGAGGCCGACAGCGGCGGCACCCTGATGGTGGGCGAGGTCTTGCAGGCGGGACATGGGCGGGCTCCGGCGGCAGGGTTGCGCGGTCGCAGATTGTGGCGATGCGCATGGCCCGCCGCAACCCCGATTCAGACCCCGTGCACGCCCTTCAGCGTCAGGTTGGTGACGAGCGCCGCGTAATCGTCGCGCGCCTCTGGCCCGGCACCGGTGTTCCACATGTAATACCAGTTCAGCATTCCGAAAACCGACATGGTGGTGGCGCGTAGTTTGGCCTTGTCATTGGCCAACGCAGCCGGGGCGGCGGCCTTGATCGTATCGCTGAGGAACCGCACCATATCGCGCTGATAGGCCCGCATTTGCGCCTGTTCCGCCTCGGGCAGCGCACCGAGCGCGTTAAGCTGCACCTGATGTTCGTGATCGGACCCCTGATAGGCGCGCAGGATCTGGCGGATCACCTCATGCAGTTGCGCCTCTGGGTCCAGCCCTGCCACATCGGTGCCCAGAACCGTGTCGCGCAGGTCGCTCAGATAGCTGTCGAGGATGTCAAACAGCAACGCATCCTTGCTGTCGTAATAGTGGTAGATATTGGCCTTTGAGATGCCGCAGGCGCGCGCCAGTTGCGCCATCGAGGCGCGGTCAAAGCCTTCGGTGGCAAAGATCCGGGCCGCGGCCTTGAGGATCAGGTCGCGTTTCTGGTCATGGTCCTTGGCAATTGTGCGCGCCATCGGTCTACCCCTTGCCCCGGTTATCGACGACGCGGCGCGCCTTGCCCTGGCTGCGTTCTACGGCCCCCGGATCGCCCACGATCACCTCGGTCGAGATACCCACCACATCCTTGACATGCTTGGTCAGCATCCGCGCGGCGGCGGTCTTGCTGAGCTCGTTTGCGGCATCCGCGCTGGCCTCGACATAGACCCGCATCGCATCCATCCGGCCGGCCTTGTAAAGCTCGATCTGGAAATGACTGGCCAGCCCGCCGGTGGCCAGCACCTGTTCCTCGATCTGGGTCGGAAAGACATTGACGCCGCGCAGGATGATCATGTCATCGGAGCGTCCGGTGATCTTTTCCATCCGTCGCATGCTGCGCGCCGTGCCGGGCAAAAGCCGGGTCAGGTCGCGGGTGCGGTAACGGATCATCGGCAGACCTTCCTTGGTCAGCGTGGTAAAGACCAGCTCGCCCAATTCGCCATCGGGCAGGACCGCGCCGGTTTCGGGGTCGATGATCTCGGGCAGGAAATGATCCTCCCAGATCACCGGGCCATCCTTGGTTTCGACGCATTCATTGGCCACGCCCGGCCCCATGACCTCGGAAAGACCGTAAATATCAACAGCATGCATATCAAACGCCTGTTCAACCTCAGTCCGCATCGCATCGGTCCAGGGCTCGGCCCCGAAAATGCCCAATTGAAGCGAGCTTTCGCGCGGATCGAGCCCCAGTTTGTGAAACTGTTCCAGGATGTTGAGCATATAGGACGGAGTGACCATGATCGTCGTAGGCTTGAAATCATTGATCAATGTGACCTGGCGTTCGGTCATCCCGCCGGAAACAGGCACCACCGTCGCGCCAAGCCGTTCGGCCCCGTAATGCGCACCAAGCCCGCCAGTAAAGAGACCATAGCCATAGGCCACATGCACGACATCGCCGGGGCGGGTGCCGCTGGCGCGCAGCGACCGGGCAACCAGATCGGCCCAGTTCGAAATGTCATTTGCGGTATAGCCCACCACGGTCGGCTTGCCCGTGGTGCCCGAGGAGGCATGAATGCGCGCGATCTGTTCGCGTGGCACCGCAAAAAGGCCAAAGGGGTAGTTGTCGCGCAGATCGGTCTTATACGTGAAGGGGAATTTCGCCAGATCCGAAAGGGATTTGAGATCTGACGGATGCACGCCCGCGGCATCGAACCGGTCCCGATACATCGCCACGTTCTGATAGGCATGTGCCAGCGACCATTGCAGGCGGTCCAGCTGCAGCGCGCGGATCTCATCCAGCGAGGCGATCTCGATCGGGTCGAGGCTGGATCGGGCTGGGGTCAGGTCTTTCATGGTCATTCCTCCTCGACGAAATGCTGGCCCGCGATGGTGCGGGAATGGCCGCGAAACTCTGCGATGACTGTGCCGATTTGGCTTGTTACGGTAACGTCATAGATGCCGCTGCGACCGGTCAGGCTGATCTCGCGTGCGCGTGCGGTCAGGGTGTCGCCGATACGGGCCGGGGCGAGATAGGTGATGGTGTTGATTTGGGCCACGGTTGATTGGTTGCGGCTGTTGCAGGCAAAGGCAAAGGCGCTGTCGGCCAGCGCAAAGGTGATGCCGCCATGGCAGATGCCGTGGCCATTGGCGTGATGCGGGGCGACCGTCAGGGTCAGCTCGGCACCCCCTTCGGTGACCGAAACGATCTGCATTCCCAGCCATTTCGAGGCTGCATCGCTGGCCCACATGGCGGCGGCGGATTTCGTTGCGCGGGTTTCGGGGGTCATCGGCCTGTGAACTCCGGTGGGCGTTTTTGCAGGAACGCGCTGACGCCTTCGGCGTAATCGGCGCTTTCACCGCAGGTTTTCATGGCATCGGCCTCAAGTTCCAGATGATCCGAGAGCGTGTTGGTGGCGGCGGCCTGAATGCAGGATTTGGTCAGCGCCAGGCCAAGCGTCGGGCCTGCCGCCAGTTGCGCGGTCAGCGCACGCGCCTCCTGCATCAGAATGTCGTCGGCATGAACATCCCAGATCAGCCCCCAATCGGCGGCCTTGCGGGCGGGTAGGGGCATTGCAGTCATCGCCAGCCCCTTGGCGCGGGCTTCACCGATCAAATGCGGCAAATGCCAGCTGCCGCCGGTATCGGGGATCAGGCCCACCTTGGCGAAAGACTGGATGAATTTGGCGCTCTCAGAGGCCAGAACGATGTCACAGGCAAGCGCCAGATTGGCCCCGGCCCCGGCGGCGACGCCATTGACAGCACAGATGACAGGGCAGGGCAGGTCGCGGATGCGCCGCACAAGGGGCGCGTAGAAATCGCGCACCGTGTGGCCCAGATTGGGTGGGCCCTCCATTTTTGCGGGGTCGCGATCGCCCAGATCCTGGCCCGCGCAAAACCCGCGCCCGGCACCTGTCAGCAGCACGGCACGGGCGTTTTGATCCTGCGCATCCTGCAATGCGGCGGCGAGCGCGACGTGCATTTCATCGTTGAAGGCGTTCAGCCGATCCGGGCGGTTCAGGGTGATTTCCACCCATTCGCCGTTATTTTCAACGCGTATCGTGTCGCTCATCAGTGGAATCTTTCCCATTCGTCCGACAAACATCTTGCATAAACCGAACGGTTGGTCAATAAATTCTCGCGGTGGATTCATGGGGGGTTTCGATGGCGGGCGATGCAGTGGTGCAGGTGACGTGGCAGGGTGATATTGCCTGGGTCACCATCGACAACCCGCCGGTCAATGCCACTTCGACAGCGGTGCGCGCCGGTCTGTCGGATGCGGTCGACGCGGTGCTGGGCGCGCGGCTGGCGGTGCTGCAGGGGGCCGGGCGCTGTTTCATTGCCGGCGGTGACATGTCTGAGTTTGACCGCCCGCCAGAAGCGCCGCATTTGCCCGATGTCGTTGAGAAAATTGAGGATAGCGCCACGCCATTTCTGGCCATGATGCATGGCTCGGTTCTGGGCGGCGGCTGGGAAATTGCGATGGCCTGCGCCTGGCGGTTTGCGGCCCCAGGCACGCAAATTGGATTGCCCGAGGTCAATGTCGGCCTCATTCCCGGTGCGGGCGGAACGCAACGTTGCCCGCGTCTGATCGGCATGGCGGCGGCAATAGACATGGCCTGCCGGGGCTGGATATTCAGCGCCGGGGAGGTGTTGGATCTGGGCGGCATCGACCTGATTACTGCCAATGGCCCGGCGGCGGTGTCAGAGTTCGCCAAAGCGCTGCCCGCGCGCCCGCAACCGGTGTCACAGCGGATCGCCGAGGCGTTGACGCCCGAGGCGTTGGACGATCTTCGAAAATCGGTAAAGGCGCGGGCCAAAGGGCAGGCATCGCCCATCGAAAATCTGGAAGCCCTGCAATGGGCAACGCTTCCCTTCGAGGAAGGCCAGCGCAAGGAACGCGCCCGCCATTTGGAACTTCGCCAAAGCCGTGAAAGCCGCGCCCTGCGGCACGCGTTTTTTGCCGAGCGCCAAGCCGGCAAACCCCGCGCCATTGAGGGGGACACAACACGCGACATCGCCACGGTCGCGATTGTCGGTGGCGGGCTGATGGGGGCGGGCATTGCGGCGGCGGCGCTTTCGGCAGGCATGAAAACCACGATTGTGGAACGTGACACCGACGCGGCGGACGCGGCCACGGCGCGGGTTCACGACCTGTTAGAGGGCGCGTTCAAACGCGGCAAAATCAGCGCAGACGGGGTGGATGCCCAAAAAGCCCTGTTCCGCGCCGCGCCGCGCTATTCCGCCGCCGCCGATGCCGATCTGGCGATCGAGGCGGTGTTCGAGGATCTGGATGTCAAACGGGACGTGTTCCTTCACCTCAGCGCCGTGATGCGACCGGATGCGGTTCTGGCGACCAACACCTCCTATCTCGATCCGACGCAGATTTTCGAGGGCATTTCAAACCCGGCGCGCTGTCTGGGGCTGCATTTCTTTTCGCCCGCGCATGTCATGAAATTGCTGGAGATCGTCCAATGCCCCGCGACTGGCAAGGACGTTCTGGCCACCGGGTTTGCCTTTGCCCGCAAGCTGAAAAAGATGCCGGTGCTCGCCGGCATTTGCGACGGGTTCATCGGCAACCGCATGCTGGCGGCCTATCGGCGCGAGGCGGAGTATCTGCTGGCCGATGGCGCGCAGCCCCGTCAGGTCGATTCCGCGATGCGCGAATTCGGGATGCCGATGGGACCGTTCGAATTGCAGGACCTGACGGGCTTGCAGATCGGATGGGCCAACCGCAAACGTCATGCCGCCGCCCGTGATCCGGGCGAACGCTATGAGACCATCGCGGATACGCTTTGCGAAATGGGGCGGCTGGGGCAGCGGGCCGGGATGGGCTGGTATCGCTACGCCCCGGACGACCGAACGCCCATCTCCGATCCGGATGTTGAGGCGCTGATCACGGAATATTCCGCCACGCGCGGAATCCTGCGCCGCGAATTCAGCGCGGAAATGATCGCAAATCGCCTGCTGGCCGTGCTGGTCAATGAGGGTGCGCGGATCGTTGAGGAAGGCATTGCCGAGCGGTTTGGCGATGTCGATACGGTGCAGGTCCATGGCTATGGTTTCCCGCGCTGGCGCGGCGGGCCGATGTTTTACGCGTCCGAGCTTGGCTGGGACAAACTTGCCGCCGATATGGCCGACGTGGCGGCGGCGAGCCCGGGATCGTGGGTGATTGCCGATCAATTGAAAGGACCGCAGCGATGAGCCTGCAAGAGATTTCCAGTTTTGCCGCCGGGCATTGGGTGGCACCGGGTGCCGATGCGCGGCTGATTGAAAACGCTGTTACCGGCGCGCCGATGGCGCGGGCGGGAAATGATGCGCTGGACGTGATGGCGATGCTGGACCATGCGCGAGACGTGGGCGGCCCGGCCCTGCGCCGGTTGGGGTTTCATGACCGCGCCCGGATGCTCAAGGCGCTGGCGGTGGAACTGGGCAAGCACAAGGCGGCGCTTTATGACCTGAGCTTTGCCACCGGGGCCACGCAATCCGATCACCTGATCGATATTGATGGCGGCATCGGGACGCTGTTCGTCTTTGCCTCCAAAGGGCGGCGTGAATTGCCGGACGGGCAGGTTTATCTCGATGGCGAGGTCGAACAGCTGAGCCGGGGCGGTACGTTTCTGGGGCAGCACATCTGCACGCCGATG
>CAXBGQ010000113.1:0-9407 GCA_963975135.1 uncultured Nioella sp.
CTTTCTGGGGCTTGCGGCGGCGGTGTTGCTGTAGCGCGGGGGGCGGTCGGAATTCGGAATTCGGGATGCGTCCGATGCTATAGAGCTTTGTGGAAAACCAGACTCACGTAAGCTGCCTGAAATCAGAGATTTCAACGCGTTAACTGCACTATTTCTCGGGTATTCCACAAAGGGTTTTCGTCAGCGCCGGGCCCATCATATGGCGGTTCCGGCACTTGGCGCTAATTGCGATCCGGCGCGCAGATCGCGCGATCAGCCCGCCGGAATTTCCAGCGTAATCGTCCGGCCCGATTTGACATATTGCAGTGAGCGGTCCCCAACTGCGGCAACCCGCCCGCCATCCAGCGTGTCGCCCGATCCAACCGTCACGAACCGGCCCGATGGCAAGCGCACCAGAGCGCGCCGATCCGAATCTGATCCCGTCACCCCGATCAAGTTGATACGGTGCAGGTTGATGGCGTTTTCGCGCGTCGCCGCCCGCGTGACAGAGGCGGAACTGGGAATATCAGGCACGACAGTGTCAGACACGCTTGCCGCCACGGGGGCGACCGCATTGGTCGCACCTGCCGTCGAGGCGACAGCGGCGGACCCGCGGGTCGCACCCGCCCCGCGGGCCGTTTCGACAATTTCATCGATATTTCCAGGCCGCGCCCGTGGCACGAATGAAACCGCGACCGCCCATTCGCTGGTTGAAGTGACCACGGCGGTTTCGGCCTCTGCATCGGCCAGGTCGTGAGCCGCTTCAGCCTCGGCTTCGGCGACCTCCTGAATCGAGGCCGGGCGCCCCTCGGGCCGGATCTGACCCAGTTCGGAAAGGGTGATACCGCCCAATTGGGCGCGCTCGCGTTGCTCCTGTAAATCAGTGGGGCGACCGGCTGGGCGACGGGCTCCCAACAGGGCGGTGTCGATGGCCCCGGCGGTCGGATCCGCGGCGGCGGTCTCGCCCTCCGGAGCGGCAAGGGGGGCGGGCGCATCGCCGGGGCGTTGCGGAGGCGTCAGCACCGGCGCACCGGCAATGATCAGAACGCCATCGGGGTTCAGCGTGCCCTCAGGCGTCGGCACGACCAACCCGTTTTCATCAAACACAAATTCGGTTGCAGGGTCGACCGGGCTGGATTGTCGGCGTGGCAGATCCGCGCCCGGGTTGAAGCTTGGTACCGGCAAAGCGAAGGCATCGACGCTGGCCACCTGTGGGTCGATTCCGGCCAGAACCACGCCCTCCAGCACCGTTTCAGGCGTTGGCAGGTCAATCACCGGCGGGCGTTGCCAGATACCGGTTCGGGCATAAAATTCCTCGGCCTCCGCGATCGAGGGCAGCAACGTCTCGGGATCGACGCGCGGTGCCGCGACCGGGGCTGGCCCGAGGTCAAGATCGGCGTCAATATCGGGCAGCAGCTCGGGGGCCTGCGGGGCCAGTCCCGTGACCTGCGGCGCGGCCTCCTCGGGCGTCAGGCTGGCCACGGTCGGGTCGGGATCGCGCCCCTGCGGCGCAGGCTCCGACAATTGCGGCGTGTCCGATATCTGCGGCGCGCTGTCGACCTGTTCGATACCCGCCTCCTGGCGGCCCATACCCAACCAGCGCGCCAATGCGGTATCAGGCAGATAGAACACTGCCCAGATGGCGATGAGGCCCAGAACGGCCAACAAAATCAGCGTCAGGATAAGACCGGCCCGCAGCGATGGCCCCCGGCTGTCGGGGTGTTTTCCCCGGCCAAGCAGGCCGTCGGTCAGGGAGGTATCGGCATCGGGGTGAGAGGGCAGGACAGGGACCGCGCGGGACCGCTTGGCGACAGGTAGGCGCGGCTTGCGCACCGACGGTGGTGCGATGTCAGCGGGCGTGGCTTGGGCACTCGCAGGTTTCAGGGGTGCGGCTGTGTCGGGGGTGTCGTTGGCACCCCGACCCCTTGGCTGCGTCTTGCGAGAGAGGGCTTTCAGCCGCGCGGTGATCGATCCAATACCCGCCGATTGCGCGGCTTCGTCGGAGGCTTGCGTGGCGGCGGCCCCTGGCTTGCGTCGCGCAGACAGCCCCGAAGCGGTTTCGCGGGCCTTTTCCGCCCCGGCAGACAGGCGTCTTCCCATGGCCGACAACCGGTCGCTGGCCGACGGGCGTTCGGCCTTGGTGCCGCTGGCCTCTGCATCGGGCGGTAGTGCCAGAGCCGGACGCTGCGGCCGCGCGGCCTCGCCCTTGCGGCGCGCTCTCAGTTTGCTCTGGGTCAGCGGCGGCAAGTCGGGGGCCGGGCCAGCCGCGGCCGGGCGCTTCGGCGTCGCGCCGGGGTCATCGGCGGCAGGCTTGGAGGTGCCGCGGCCAAACCGGGGTTTCGCGACCGTATCCTGTGCATCGCGCGCTGGTGCATGCGCCGGATCGGGCGCACCGGCGGCCCCCATCGCCAGGCGTGAAGGGCGCGAGCCGACGCGATCTGCGGCGGTTTCCGGTGCCGCGTCGAGGGCACGGCCTGCGCCGAAACCGGATGGTAGCTGCAACGGTTCGTCGCGCGCGGTCGTCAGCGCGTCCTTATCGGTGGTGCCGCTCGCGCCCGCAGCGGGGGAGGCGGCGGCACTCTCGGAATCGCCTTGCGGTGCGGGGTGCGCAGCGATCGGAGGGCCTTGTTCTTCGCCCGCGTCCCCCCCCGGATCCGCCAGTTCGGGGGCTGGCGCAACCTCGGTGTCGACCGGCGTCTCGGAGATGGATTCCGGGGGCGGCGTTGGATCCTTGCCGGGCGCAGCAGCGGGTGCGAGGTCCGGCGGCCTTCCGGCCTCCGGTTCATCCCCGGCGGTCGGGGCAGGTGCCGCTGTGATTTCGGGATCCGGCGCATCTGCGGGTGGCGTATCCTCGGACTCAGCAGGCTCAGCACTCGCCGCATCCGCGACGGGGTTTTCGGCGATCGGTGCTTCTTCAGGCTCGGCGTTTGATTTGCGCCAGCTGTCATGGCCAAATTCAATATCCGCGATCGATGTGGTCCAATCGGGCGACCTGTCGAAATGCGCCACACCGGGATAGCGGTTATCCAGCGGCCGGGCGGCAAAACCTGTCGGTTCGAACCCGTTTTCACGGGCAAAGCTTTCTGCCTCGGCCAGGGTTTCGCGTGCGACAACGGCCAGCTTCACCCGGCCATCTTCCAGCGGGACGTAATCAAAGGCCAGATCAGAAATCCCATAGGGCGTCAGCCCATCCAGCCCGTCATGGATCTGTTGCAGCCGGTCCGCTTCATCAGGACCGGGCGCGGTCAGCGATGTGAAAAGAATCTGGTCATCGGGCAGAATTACCAGCGTGGCAAAACCGGGGCCTGCACGGTCCTCGCCCCGTTGGCGCATCGCGGCCAAGGCAGCGGGCAGATCGGGCACATCCAGCGCGGTATCGGCCAGCACGGCCCAATGGCCCGCTGGCTGACGATGCGCCAACGCGATTCCATCTGGCGATAGAAACAGAGCAAATTCCGGTGCCATTCTTGCCCTCTGTCAGGCCGGGCCGCACGACGCTCGCGGTCCACATGCTTAAACCCCGGCTTCCTATAGCAGGAAATCACCAAGGAAAACCTACTGCCTTCCGCCCGGGGCGCGGGGTGGCGGAAATCATCCTAAGCGCTTTGGACAAATAGTTAAAGCATCGTGACGCGCGGCAGACTGCCACCCGGAAGACCACGGGCACAGACCCGTCATCGCACCGGCAACAAGAGTGTTTTCAAGGGCAATGGTGGCCCCGCGCGCTCTGCCCATTGCCCGGTTCAGCCAAACAGCGCCAGGTGATTTGTTGGGCCGGTTCCGCTCTCGGCAGAAATTAGCCCATACCGCCAGCCGGATCCCGGTGCCAACCAGGCCGTCGACCAAGGGGCACCCGAAACCGATTCGAGCACTTCACGACCGCAAACATAGTTAAGGGCCGCGCCATTAACCTTAACGCGGCCCTTAACTTCTTTGCGCCAAAATATCCCGGGGGTTTGGGGGCTGGCCCCCAATGCCGCCCTCAGATCACGCCGTCGCCTTGGCCAGTGCCTGATCCAGATCGGCAATCAGATCGGCCACCGTTTCGGTCCCGATCGAAAGCCGCACCACATTCGGCGCGGCCCCCGCAGCCTCCTGCTGCTCGGGCGTCAGTTGCCGGTGCGTGGTCGAGGCCGAGTGAATGACCAGCGACCGCGTATCGCCCAGATTGGCGACATGGCTGAAGATCTCGAGCGAATCGACCAGCTTCACACAGGCCTCGTAGCCGCCCTTGACGGCGAAGGTGAACAGAGCCCCGGCCCCTTTCGGGCAGACCTTTTCGATCCGTCCGAAATAGGGCGAGCTTTCGAGCCCGGCATAGGTCACGAAATCGACGCGCGGGTCGGCCTCCAGCCATTTCGCCACGGCCACGGCGTTTTCGACATGCCGCTCCATCCGCAGGCTCAGCGTTTCGACGCCCATCAGCGTGTAATGCGCCGCTTGCGGGTTCATGGTCATTCCCAGATCGCGCAGCCCGATGGCAATGGAATGGAAGGTATAGGCCATGGGGCCAAGCACCTCGGCAAAGACCAGCCCGTGATAGGCGGGCTCGGGCGCGGAAAGCGACGGGAACTTGTCGGACGCCCTCCAGTCGAATTTCCCGGAATCCACAACGCAACCGCCGGTGACGGTGCCATTGCCGGTCAGGTATTTCGTGGTCGAATGGACCACCAGCGTGGCCCCGTGTTGGATCGGGTTGCACAGGTAGGGCGTGGCAGAGGTGTTATCGACAATCAGCGGCAGACCGGCTGCATCGGCGATATCGGCAATGGCACGCAGATCGGTGATATAGCCGCCCGGATTGGCGATGGATTCGCAGAATATCGCGCGGGTGTTGTCGTCAATCGCGGCTTTCACGGCATCGAGATCGTCGAAATCGACGAACGTGGCCGACCAGCCAAAGCGTTTGATGGTCTGGCTGAACTGCGTCACCGAGCCGCCATAGAGCCGGGTGGAAACCACCACGTTCAGCCCCGGACCCATCAACGGAAACAGCGCCATGATCTGCGCCGCGTGACCCGACGAACAGCAAACCGCGCCGACGCCGCCCTCGAGCGTGGCAATGCGTTCCTGCAACACGGCGACGGTCGGATTGGTCAGCCGTGAATAGATATATCCGACTTCCTGAAGATTGAACAAAGCCGCCGCGTGATCTGCATCGCGAAACACATAGGCCGTGGTCTGGTAGATCGGCGTCTGGCGGGCACCGGTGGCCGGGTCGGGGCGTGCGCCCGCGTGAATTTGCAGCGTGTCAAAGCCGTAGGTAGGTCCGTCGGACATGGGCGTAAGCCTCCCCTGATCAAAGATTTCCTGCAAATCCATAGGCGAACTGACCAGGTGTCACAACCAGAGGCTTATCGGCACCTGTTCGGACGGACCACAAAAGGAACGCCGGTTCGCATTTGCCGCAGCTATCGGGAAGGGCGTTCTGCGCCGCGCCACGCACCCGAAACGGGCAGCGGTCATTCGCCCGCCATCGCCGCCGGAACCGGCAAGTCATAGCCCGCCGCCGCCAATGCCGGGATCACCTGGTTGCGCAGGCTGCGCTGCACCAGGGGGCCGCGAAATTGCAGCACGATCACGCCATCATTGTTGATGAACAAGGTCTCGGGCAGGGCGCTCACGCCCCACATGCGGCCGGTGCGGGCCTCGGGATCGGCCCCCAGACGGGTAAAAGGATTGCCCAGCTCGTCCAGAAAGGCCAACGCATCCTCGGGCGCGTCGCGGTAATTGATGCCGTAAAGCGGTGTTCCGGCCTCGGCCAGTGCGGTCAGCACCGGGTGTTCGGCGCGGCAGGGCATGCACCAGCTGGCCCAGAAATTCACCATGACCAGACCGTTGCCCTGCAAATCTTCACGGCGCGGCAGGTCGAAACGGTCCAGCGGTTGCAGGTCGAGATCGGGGGCAAGGCTGCCCTCAAGGGGGGCTGTCGCTGCGGCGCGGGTCGGGTTATCGGCTGTGTTGATCAGCCGGATTGCCGCCAGCCCGAGCAGCGACAGCGACAAAACCAGCGGCAGCACCATCAACCAGTTGATTTTCATTTCGGCGGTCCGCGGCGGGCCTCGGCATCGCGCAATTGGCGCAGCACCCGGCGCGCCTTCCAGATCGAGGCGGCAACAAGTGCCACCAACAGCGCCAGCGTGCCGGCATAGGCCGACAGCACCTCAACGGCGTAGCGCCCGAGATCCGGCATCAGGACATCCTCTCGCGCTGGACCAGCGCCTTGAGACGGCGGGCGCGGATCTCGGTCCGGGTGCGGTAAAGGACCAGCGCCACAAAGAGCAGGAAAAACCCCGCGATCGCGGTCCAGAGCGGATAGGCAAAGACATCGGCCACGTTTTCCTCGGCATCCAGGCTGAGCGACGCGCCCTGATGCAGGCCCTGGTTCCAGAACAGCAGCGCATAGCGCGAAATGACGGCAAAGACCGAGCCGACGAGGCAGAGAACCGAGGTCAGATCGGCCGCCGCATCGGGGTTTTCCACCGCTTCCCACAGCGCCATATAACCCAGATAGAACAGAAACAGGATCAGGAACGCGGTCAGGCGCGGGTCCCATTCCCACCAGGTGCCCCACATCGGCTGTCCCCAGACCGCACCGGTGAAAAGACCGATGAGGGTAAAGACCATGCCAATGGGTGCCGCCGCCTTGGCGGCCAGCACGCTGACATGATGGCGCCGGATGAGCCAGATCAGCGAGGTGACGAGCATCATGAACCACACGCTTGTCGCCATGACCGCAGCCGGCACATGCAGATAAATGATCTTGACGGTCGACCCTTGCCGATAATCATCGGGCGTAAAGAAAAACCCCCAGATCAGGCTGACCGAAAGGACAAGCGCGGCAAGGCCACTGACCCAGGGCAGGAGCGCGCCGGACGTGGCCATGAATTTTCGCGGATTTGCGTATTCCCAGATCGACATGCGCGCAACTTATGCCCGGTTTCGGGCAGCGACAATGGGGTCTGTGGCCACGCGCCTAGCGCAGATTGACGCGGAGGGCGGCGGCAGCGGCAAAGGGCATCGCCGCCAGTGTCGCCAGCGTGATCCCCGCGAGCATCGCCAGCGGCGTCACGGCGGACAGACCCTCGGCCCCGCGCCGCGCCGCCTCGGCCCCGAACAGCAAGGTGGGCACATAAAGCGGCAGCACCAGAAGCGACAGCAAAAGCCCGCCGCGCCTGACCCCCACCGTCAGCGCCGCGCCAAAGGTGCCGATGGCGGAAAGTGCAGGGGTTCCAATGGCTAAGGAGGCGATCAGCCAGAAAAAACCCTCGCCCGGCAGGTTCAGAATGACGCCCAGAACGGGGGCCGCCGCCACCAGCGGAAGCCCCGTGGTCAGCCAATGCGCCAGCGCCTTGATCGCGGCCAGAGCTTCAAATGGCAGCGGCGATGTGGCCAGAAGCTCCAGCGAGCCATCCTCCCAATCCAGCGCAAAGATCCGGTCAAGTGACAAAAGGCAGGCCAGGAGCGCCCCGATCCAGAGGATGCCCGGTGCAATCTTAGATAAGGTTGGGGTTTCGGGACCGATTCCAAAGGGCATCAACACCGTCACGATCAGGAAAAAGGCAAGGCCCAGTCCAAAGCCGCCACCGGCGCGGATCGCAAGGGAAAGATCTCGTAGAAGAAGACCTTTCATAGTGCCTCCTCCATCAGGAACGGATCATCATGGCCCCCTGTGTCGCGGTCGACGAAGGGCGTGATGTCGAGGTTTTTCGCATTGGGCAGACCCAGGTCGATATGGGTGGCAATGACGGCCATCCCGCCGCCCGCCAGATGTGCCCCGACGGCGCGGCCAAAGCGCGCGACATTATCGGTATCGAGCGACACGGTGGGTTCATCAAGACACCAGATCGGGCGTCCGGTGACCAAAAGCCGGGCCAGGCTGAGCCGGCGTTTCTGCCCGGCCGACAGGTTGCCTGCAAGCCGGTCGGCAAGGGCGCCAAGGTCGAAGGCGTCCATGGCGGGCGCGATGGAGCCCGCGCCGAATACATCCGCCCAGAAGGTGAGGTTCTCGGTGACGCTGAGCTGGGCCTTCAGCCCATCGGCATGACCGGCATAGGCGATACTGTCATCGGGGGCGTCGATCCGACCCGCCAGTGGCGGCGTCAGCCCGGCCAGCGTGCGCAGCAAGGTCGTTTTGCCGGCCCCGTTGGGCCCGCGCAGAATCAGCGCCTCGCCCGGTGCCACGCCAAAGCTGACCCCGGCCAGAACAGGCAGCCCGCCACGGGCACAGGACAGGGTATCGACAGCAAGCCTCATAGCCCCGATCCCTAGCCGAAACACCGCCGGGGGGGAAGCACCCGCCTGTCGCAGCTCAAAAACGCGAGTTTCGGTATGCAATTGCATACAAAATCGCCGCACCCCCCTTGATCGGTGCAGAATTTGCTGGCATGACCCGGGCCAGCAACACCCAATTTCTTCGGATCAGGGAGGCCCAATCCATGCCCATTACCGTCGGTCAAGATACCGCCAGGACGCGCAAGACGCTTACCGTTGGCGACCAGTCGATTGCCTATTATTCGATCCCCGCAGCCCAAGCGGCCGGGCTTGGCGATTTCTCGAACCTGCCTGCCGCTCTGAAAGTGGTGCTGGAAAACATGCTGCGGTTCGAGGATGGCAAGACCGTCACGGTCGATGACATCAAGGCTTTCGCCGAATGGGGGGCCAAGGGCGGCCAGAACCCGCGCGAGATCGCCTATCGCCCGGCGCGCGTCTTGATGCAGGATTTCACCGGCGTGCCGGCCGTTGTCGATCTGGCCGCGATGCGCGACGGGTTGGTGGCGCTCGGCGGTGATCCCGAAAAGATCAACCCGCTGAACCCGGTCGATCTGGTCATCGACCATTCCGTGATGATCGACCATTTCGGCACCCCGCGCGCGTTCCAGATGAATGTCGACCGCGAATATGAACGCAACATGGAGCGCTATACCTTCCTGAAATGGGGTCAGAACGCGTTCAACAATTTCCGCGTCGTGCCGCCGGGCACCGGCATCTGCCATCAGGTGAACCTGGAATACCTGGCGCAAACCGTCTGGACCGATGCCGATCAAAACGGCGATCAGGTGGCTTATCCCGATACGCTGGTAGGCACTGACAGCCACACCACCATGGTCAACGGTGCCGCCGTTCTGGGCTGGGGCGTTGGCGGTATCGAGGCCGAGGCCGCGATGCTGGGCCAGCCGATTTCGATGCTGATCCCCGAGGTTGTCGGGTTCGAGTTGACCGGGTCCATGATGGAAGGCACCACCGGCACCGATCTGGTGCTGAAAGTTGTCGAACTGCTGCGCGAACGCGGCGTTGTGGGCAAATTCGTCGAGTTTTACGGCGCGGGGCTGGATCATCTGCCGCTGGCCGACCGGGCGACGATTGCCAATATGGCCCCCGAATACGGCGCGACCTGTGGCTTCTTCCCGATCGACGCCGAAACCCTG
>CAXBGQ010000114.1:0-9245 GCA_963975135.1 uncultured Nioella sp.
CCGTACAGGGCCCGGGCCCCGCGCCGGGCGATATCCGACATCTCGGTGGTCGATCCAATGGCGGCCACGCCCATCGTGTCCAGAAAGCTACGCCTGAGCAGTTTCAGCAACGCCTCGGGCAGATCGTCAGGCGCAAGCGTGGCGGTGAAGGCATCCATTGTGTGTGCGATTTTCGCGTCCTTCCGTCGAATATCCCGACTTCCTGCCAATGCACGGGGCCGCGCCACTTGCCGCAGGATGCGCACAGATTTCGAATGTGTCGAGACCCTTTCGGCCGCCCGTTTTAAGGGATATTGGGCCGATCCTTCGTGCCACGAGCAGTTTCGATGCCTTCACCCGTTTCGGCCCGGGTGCAATCGCGCGAGCGCTCCCGCAAGCCGATCAAGACCCGCGACAAGCTTCGCGCGGGGGCAACCGATATTGAGCCTGGCAAAGCCAGTGCCCTCATCGCCAAAGGCCGGGCCGCGCGTGACCGCCCAACCGGCCTCAAGCCTGAGGAACCGGGTCAGGGCACCGGCGTCGAGCCCGAGACCGCGAAAATCGATCCAGAGAAGGAAAGTACCGTCGGGCTCGATGAGCGTGATCTGGGGCATATTATCCAGCCGGGATCGTAGCTCGGCCAGATTACCGGCAAGATACTCCAGCACCGCATCGAGCCATGGTCCGCCGTCGCGATAGGCGGCCTCCATTGCCGCGCTGGCCAGTGCATTGTTCTTGTTGACGGTCAGGCGGCTGTTCTCTGTTTGGAAGGCCTGACGCCTTGCGTCGTCGGAAATCACGGTGAAGGCCGAGCAGCAGGACGCGATGTTGAAGCTTTTCGCCGGAGACAGACAGGTGATGGCATTGGCGGCGAATTTCGGTCCAAGTGCTGCAAAGGGGGTGTAGGCGTGGCCGGTATAGGTGATGTCGCCATGGATTTCATCGGAAACCACGAGAACATTGTGGCGCGCGCAAATCTCGCCCAGTCTTGTCAGCTCATCTTTGTCCCAGACGCGGCCAACGGGGTTATGCGGGTTACATAAATAGAGCATCTGGTTGCGCGGGCTGGCGGCCAGCTTTTCCAACCCGTCGAAATCTATCCGGTAACGGCCGTCTTCCAGGATCAGCGGGTTTGACACGAGGTGCCGCCCGTTTTCCCGGATGATATCGTAGAAATCGAAGAACACCGGCGGTTGCATGATGACCCCGTCGCCCTGTTTCGTAAACAGCGATGCGGCAATGGCAAGGATGTTCAGAACATTCGGGGCCCGCAGGATGTGGCCCGGGTCCACCTGCCAGCCGTGACGGGTTTGCAGCCATCCGGTCAACGCGGGAATGAGACCGTCAGGGACGGCCTCATATCCGAAAACGCCATGCTCCAGCCTGCGCCGCATGGCGTTCAGAACCGGCGGCGCGGCGCGGAAATCCATGTCGGCCACCCCGGCGGCAAACAGCGCCTCGCCGCCTTCCCCCAAAACGATGCGATGGGTCTTGAGCGCGGGCACGGCCCGGCGGTCAATCTCTTCATCTAAGTTGAAGGCAGGGATTTTCGTGGTCATGGGTCGGGCCTTTCTGCATGTGGGTCAGGATCTGTCCTCTGCGGGGGCCAGAAACCAGCGGAAAAAGAACGAGGCCAGCGTTGCCGCAACCAGTTGAACGGCAATGAATGCAGCCACATTTGCCGGGCTGATCCCGGCAAATGTATCAGAAAACGCCCGCGCGATGGTAACGGCCGGATTGAAATGCGCGCCCGAGATCAGGCCAAAGACCAGGATCAGGACAACCAGGATCGCGCCGGTCGGGATCGTGTTGCCCAGAACGGCGATGGCGGTATTTCCGTCCGCCAGCCGTTCGGCCATGATGCCCGATCCGACAACCGTTGCCAGCAAAGAGAATGCCCCCAACCATTCTGCGATCAGCCTGCGTATCACTGGTTAGTCCTTATCGGTCGGAGTTTTAGAGATCAGATTGCAGAACCGGGCCGGATCGACATTGCCGCCCGTCACGATGGTTGCAATGGTCCGGCCCGTGATGTCGATCCGGCCCGCCGCCCCCGGCTCGATGACGATCCTGAACATCTGAAAGGCAAACCGCATTGCGCGGCGAACCTCATCGTCGGTTGCGACCACAGCACCAGCCAACAGCCGGCGATTGATGGCAAAGGTCATCTCGTTCGGTGTCGGTGTCATGATGGCGTCGCAGATCGTGCGCTGGCCCTTTGGGTTCTTCACCCGCGCGCCCGCCGCCAGCGAGCGCCTTGTGTCATCGAAAAGCACGGGCTCGGCGGCATAGACCTGCGTCCGGGGCGCGTGCGCATTCATCACGAACGCCGTCGCGGCAGTCAGCCCGCCGCCGCCGCAGGGGACCAGCACCGCATCCAGATCGGCACCGGTTTCCCGCGCCTGCTGGACGAGCTCAAGGGCGGTGGTTCCCGCCCCGGCATGGATCAGCGCATGGCCGCTTGGCGGCACTTCGATACGTCCGGTTTCACGGCACAGGTGGGCGACAATCGCGTCGCTGGCTTCCGTGTCGCGGTCAAAGGTGGTGATCGTCGCCCCAAGGCTTAGGGTGGCATCCTTCTTGGCCTTCGGTGTGTCTTCGGGCATCACGATCAGCGCGGATGTCCCAAGCAGCCGGGCGGCCAGCGCCACTGCCTGGGCGTGATTGCCCGAGGAATAGGTGATCACCCCGCGCCGCCTTTCGTCGCCGGAAAGATGGCGCATGCGGGTATAGGCCCCCCTGATCTTGAAGGCCCCGGTCCGTTGCATCGATTCCGCCTTGATCAGTAGGCGACCTCCGAGAATGGCGTTTGCCTCAAAGCTTTCCAGCAATGGCGTGCGGGTCACGATCCCTTTCAGGGCCTGCGCCGCGTCAAGGATAGCCTCCATCGAGACCGGAGCGTCCGTCATGGGGCGTCATAGGCAATTTGGAAAAGCGCATCACCGCGCTCGACCTGACCGGGGACCCGCTTGCACAGCACAATTCCGGTATGGGGCGATATCACGTTGGTCGGCATGTTCCATGGTGTATCGGGCGTGTATACGCGGCCCACAACCTCGCCCGTTCCGACCGGATCGCCGATACCCTTGAGGGGTTCAAACAGACCCCGATCATAGGCGTAAACCGAACCGGCAACGTTCAGCTCTCTGGTACCACGGGCGTCGTCGGGCACGTGGCCTGGCAGCATATCGAGACGATGCAGAACCCGCCGAAGGCCCCGCTCGGTCAAGTCCAGAATATCGCGCGATACCGCTCCGCCGCCGCCAAGTTCCGCCATGACGCAGGCCACGCCGTTGCGGTTGGCCGCGCCCATCAGGGTTCGGGCCGTCGAACGCGGCCCGCCCCCGCTGGTGAAGACCCAGGCAAATGGCAGGTCAAAGGCGTGCTGCAATGCGATCAGCTTGGCGGTTTCCGTCGGATCGTGCCCCCTGCCGCGCAGCAATGTCGGCGGATAATACAACGATGACCCGCCTGAGTGCAGGTCGATGGCGTAGTCGCAGATCGGCAGCAGCACCTCTTCGATGTAATGCGCAATCATCTGTGTCGGGCTGCCCGCGGTGTCGCCCGGAAACGACCGGTTGAGATTGCCCTCATCTATCGGAGATGTGCGCAGACCGGCCCTGGCCGCAGGATAGTTGGCCATCGTCAGGATGATGATACGGCCTTGGATACGCTCGGCCACCAGATCGCGGCAGAGCTTGGTCAACGCAATCTGCCCTTCGTACTCGTCGCCATGGGTGCCAGCGACCAACAAAATGGTGGGGCCCACGCCGTTTTTTATCACCACGACTGGGATCGGTATCCATCCATAGGCACTGCGGTGGACCGAATGCGGCAGCCGAAGGAAGCCGGTCTGCTTGCCGTCAGCGTCAAAATCCACTTCCGAGGTGATCATCGTGTCCGGCATCAGTCGAATTCCCCGCGGGTTCAGCTACAACCGCCGCCACAGGCCCCTGTGTCATCGGCTTGCAGATCGCTGATGACACCATGTGTCCAACAATCATCCGCGCCGGCAGCTTCGCGCATCGTCAGGGCAAAAACATAGGCGATTTCTTCGTCGCTGGCTCCGGCTGTCTTTGCGCCTTTGAAGTGCTTGCGCACACAGGGTGCCGATCTGGCCTTGATCGACAGAGCAAAGCGCAGCAGCTCATCGGTCTTTTTGTCAAACGGGCGCTGCTGTTCCAGGACGCTGTCCACCTGCCCAAGGGACTCGGTGAACGCTGCGAAGTTGCTCTTTAGAAAACCCATCAGTGTTGCTCCATTCGTAGTAAAATAATTCGTTAATTCGGGAAGTGGCGAATTGTTGTCTTGCCTAATCATCCGACCGCCTCTTGTCAATATTCGATAATTCGGGCATTACCGAACTATGGAACAGGACGCAGCCATCGAAGCCTTTGCAGCCCTCGCGCAGTCATCGCGGATGAAGATCTATCGGCTGCTTGTCCGGCAAGGTCATGACGGTCTCCAGGTCGGTGAAATATCCCGCAGGTTGGAAATCGTGCCCTCGACCCTGTCGGGCCACATGGCGATTTTGAGAAGGGCGGGGCTGGTCACGGCCAAGCGGCAGCAGCGAGAAATCCATTATTCCGCAGATTTGGCCGTGATGAATGAGCTTGTCGGTTTCATGCTGGCGGATTGTTGCAATGGTCAGGTTGAGAATTGCTCGGAGATTCTGACCCTGCTGGAGCCTGGCACGGGCTGATTGCGCAGGTTTCCGTTGGCTGAAATTGCCAGCGCAATCTGCTGAAATAATTGAACATCTCTGGTTGCGCGCTGGCAGAACGGGCACGAGCGTCGGATTGGAAGGCTTGGATATCGGTGTGCACCATGCGACGCGATGATCCCGAAATATGGGGCTGCTCGATGTCATGAAAGTGGTGGGCGACCCTGGAATCGAACCAGGCGTGCGTCTCCGCGAGGGAGTTACAGTCCCCTGCCACACCTTGCGGCCTGTCGCCCAACGAGCGACGGGATAGCGGCCCGCCCCGGCAGGGTCAATACGTAAATCACCCGATTCAACTGGAAAGTGCTCGCCATCTCAATGCGCAGGTTGGCCGGCGCGAGCGGGCCGAGATGCCTTTTCCCCTTTACCTCATGACGCGGTGCGCGCTACGCCTGCCGGACATTGGGAAAGGGCAGGGCCATGGCGCAGAAGAAACCCACCTGGGTGATCGACAAGGAGCGCGCGAAAAAGGCATCGGCGGCGGAAACCGTCTGGCTTTTCGGCCTGCACGCAGTGCGCGATGCGCTGTTGAACCCGGCCCGTATCAAATTGCGGCTGGTGGTGACCAAGAACGCCGCCGACAAGCTGTCTGACGCTATCGCCACGTCGGGGATCGAGCCTGAAATGGCCGATCCGCGCAAGTTCTCGGTGCCGCTGGATCCCGGGTCGGTGCATCAGGGCGCGGCCCTTGAGGTCAAGCCGCTGGATTGGGGCGCGCTGGCGGATCTGTGCGAACCGGGGCAGGCCTCGCCGCGGCTATTGCTTCTGGACCGCGTTACCGACCCGCATAATGTCGGCGCGATCCTGCGCTCGGCGGAAGTGTTCGGCGCGCGCGCCGTCATCGCCCCGCATCGCCATTCGGCCCCCGAAACCGGGGCTTTGGCCAAAACCGCATCGGGCGCGCTGGAACGCCAGCCCTATCTGAGGGTCAAGAACCTGGGCGATGCGATGCTTGCCCTGCGCGATATGGGGTATACGCTTCTGGGCCTCGATGGCGAAGGCGAGGCCGAGATCGACCGCCTTGCACCTGATCTCAAAAACCTTCCCGTGGCGCTGGTTCTGGGCGCGGAAGGCCCCGGATTGCGCCAGCGCAGCCGCGAATTGTGCCACCACCTTGTGCGCATTCCCTATGCCGGTGATTTTGGATCGCTCAATGTCTCGAATGCGGCGGCCGTGTCCCTATATGCGGTGACACGGGCCTGAGGGATTGCGATGACCACCAAGATTGCCACCTGTTGCTATTGCGGCAGCAAGACGATGTTGAAGCTGACCGCGCGCGGCGGGCACGAACTGGCCTGCGGCCGATGTGGCGCGCCCTTGCATGAAATGAAGGCGCTGCCCGTTACCCAAGATGCGGGCCGCAAGGTCAAACGCAGCCCGCCCACACCGCGAAGAAAACCGGATTTTGATGAGGACGACCGCCCACGCCGCAGGAAAAAGCGCCGAAAACCGATGTGGTCGCGGGCGCTGGAGGAGGCGTTCGATTTCGTCGAGGATATCTTCGACTGAGGATCGCGCGCGCC
Organism: uncultured Nioella sp.; assembly: GCA_963975135.1. Classification (GTDB taxonomy): domain Bacteria; phylum Pseudomonadota; class Alphaproteobacteria; order Rhodobacterales; family Rhodobacteraceae; genus Alterinioella. Next base: position 6,226 of record CAXBGQ010000114.1, read on the forward strand.
TGACGGATGATCACAGCTGCGTCAGGGGGGCTTTCAAACCGGTCCTGGCATGGCAAGCTGACAGGCAAGATCGCTTCCGCCCGAAAGGATATGCCCCATGTTGTCGCGTCGTTCCGCCCTTGGCATGTTGGCCGCTGCACCCGCCGCACTGGCCGCATTGCCGGCGTTTTCGCAAACGGCACCGGTTTTTTCCGAAAATGAGGTTGCCTTACGCGGGGCCGATCCGGTGGCCTATTTCACCGAAAGCACCCATCGCATCGGCGACGACCGGAACGCCGCGATGTGGAACGGAACCACCTGGCATTTCACCTCTGCCGAAAATCGTGATGCCTTTGCCACCGACCCCGAGGCCTACGCCCCGCAATATGGCGGCTATTGCGCCTTTGCGATGTCACGCGGCTATATCGCGCCAACGGTGCCCGAGGCCTGGACCATCGTTGACACCCGGCTTTACCTGAATTTCTCGCTTTCCGTGCGCACGCAATGGGCACGCGACATTCCCGGCAATATCGCACTTGCCAACCAATATTGGCCGGGCATTCTGACCTGACTCAAATTGAAATCACGAAGTTGTGTATCCCATTTGAAATCCGAACTAAGTTGCCTATTTATCACTTATGGCGGCCAGTTCGGAACACTGGTTTTGCCCATCACTGTCCCTCGTTCCGTACTTGCGCCTGCCCGTGCTAGACATGCGGCAGGCGCTTTTTTGTGAGGCAAGGCAGGGGCATGACGCAAAATCCATCCGACACACTCCTGCGAAAGATCCTGACCGAAAGCCGCAGCTTTGCCTGTGTTGGTGTGTCGCCCAATCCGGTGCGCCCATCCCATTATGTCGCGCGCTACCTGTCTCTCAGGGGGTATCGCATCGTGCCGGTCAATCCCGGCCATGTCGGGCGCGAGATGTTCGGCGGCCAGACCGTGGCCCGGCTGTCCGATATTACCGAACCTGTGGATGTGGTCGATATCTTTCGCCGCTCTGAGGCCGTGCCCGCCATTGTCGACGAAGCGCTGGCGCATCTGCCGGAGCTGAAAACCATCTGGATGCAGGTCGGTGTCACCCACCCGGAGGCCGCGGCCCGCGCGCAGGCGGCGGGCGTTCAGGTGATTCAGAACCGATGCCCAAAGATTGAGTATCAGCGCCTGTTCGGTGAGCTCCGCATGGGCGGGTTCAATACCGGGATCATCAGCTCGAAATTGTAGCCTCGGGCCCTGAGCGCCCTGAAAACCTCAGGACCGGCTGGCTTTTTCTGCAATTCCCGAAACGCCTTCGCGCCGGTCCAGTTCGGCCAGGACATCGGCCAGCGTCACATCGCGCGCCGCCAGCATCACAAGAAAATGGAACAGAACATCCGCCGCCTCAGCCGTCAGGCCCGCGCGGTCGCCCTTGACCGCTTCGATGATTGCCTCCACCGCCTCTTCACCGAATTTCTCGGCGCATTTTTCTGGGCCCTGAGCCAGCAGTTTTGCGGTCCACGAACTGTCCGGGTCGGCCCCCTTGCGGGCCTCGATGGTGGCGGCAAGCCGCTCGAGCGTGGTCATGTCATCCTCATCGGTATGCCGGCGGCGGCCATATGCGCCTTGGCCTCGGCGATGGTGAAATCCCCGAAATGAAAGATCGAGGCCGCTAGAACGGCGCTGGCTCCGCCCTTCGTCACGCCCTCGACCAGATGGTCCAACGTGCCGACCCCTCCGCTCGCGATCACCGGCACCGGCACTGCGTCCGATATGGCGCGCGTCAGCGGCAGGTTGAACCCCGCCCGCGTGCCGTCGCGGTCCATCGAGGTCAACAGGATCTCACCCGCGCCCTTTTCAACCACCGTGCGGGCAAATTCGACCGCATCGATCCCGGTGGCTTTGCGCCCGCCATGGGTGAAGATCTCCCATTTTCCGGGGGCGACGGTCTTGGCGTCGATGGCCACCACAATGCATTGGCTGCCAAACTTGTCGGCGGCGCGCGCGATCACGTCGGGGTCGGCCACGGCGGCCGAATTGAAGCTGACCTTGTCGGCCCCCGCCAGCAACAGGGCACGCACATCCTCAACACTGCGCACTCCGCCGCCGATGGTCAGCGGCATGAAACAATGTTCCGCCGTGCGCGTGGCCAGATCATACATCGTGCCGCGATTTTCATGCGTGGCCTTGATGTCGAGAAAGCACAGCTCATCGGCCCCCGCCGCATCATAGGCGCGGGCCGAGGCCACCGGATCGCCCGCATCCACCAGGTCGACGAAATTCACGCCTTTGACAACGCGCCCGTCGGCGACATCGAGGCAGGGGATGATCCGGGTTTTCAGCATGGGCGGGCAGGGATCCTGAAGGTCTGCCACCTCTTACGAAGGCGCGCCCCGAAATGCAATTGCGTGTGGGGTCAGGTAGGCTGCCTGAAAGCTCTGGCTCAGCCCGCCCGCATTGCGTGGTGGCGGGCTGCGCCGGTCGTGCGTTTATTTGCCGAACCGTTTGTGCAGATCGTCAAGATCGAACAGATCGCGCGTCCGCAGGCTCACCTCCTCCAGGTCCGAAGCCCCGCCATCGTCCAACTCGACATCGAGCGGGACAAGCCCGGCATTGGCCACGCTGTCGATGATGGAGGCGACGGCATTGCCGCGATTGTCTCTGAGAATACGTGCTTTCATCTTCTTGTTCCTTCTTGTTTGACGGGTTCAATCCATGCGCTCGGCGGCGAACTGGAATGAGACGGCATTGCCGCCGACGACTTCGACGCGCACCTGATAAACCAGCGGATTTCGCCGCACGGTCACGTGATGCAGGCGAATGCCCGAATTGCCCGCACCATGCCGGATGACAACGGCGTCATGCGTCGATAGCGACCCATGCGGCCCGATTGTCCAGGTTGCGGTTGTGTTACCGTTTTGTGTCGCGGTGGTTGATGTCCAGGCCATAGGGGGACCTCCTTTGAAAAGGTGATTTTCGGATCAAATTTTCGCTGAGCTCAACACGGATCGGGATAGCAGCCATCGCCGCCGAAAGTGTTAACGCCTCCGACAGGCCCACCAGTA
>CAXBGQ010000115.1:0-9176 GCA_963975135.1 uncultured Nioella sp.
GGCCTGCGCTGGTGTTGGGACGCGACTACGCGTTCGCGGAGCGTTTTCTCGTCCCATCGTCGCGAAACCTCGGATTGAAATTCTGCCACCCTTGTTCTCTGCGCCGGATCATCGGCCAGATTGGCGCGTTCCATAGGGTCGTTGGAAAGATCATAGAGTTGAGGTGGATCAACCTCGCAGTGGATGTATTTCCAATGGCCCCTGCGGATCATGAAAATGGGATGGCTTGCACATTCGGCACAATATTCCCCAAGTACCTCGCCGCCATCGGGGTTATCCACAGCCCCTCGCAGCAGCGGCCAGAGCGAACGGCCATCCAGCGGCATGGCCGCGTCGGGCGCATCCGCCCCGTTCAAAGCCGCGATATCGACGAATGTCGGCAGCATATCCAACAGGCTGACGGGTTCACCAACGGTCCGGTTCTCGACCCCAGGGCCGGAAATTATCAGCGGGATTCGAGCGCTGTGTTCAAAGAAGTTCATCTTGTACCACAGCCCGCGTTCGCCAAGCATGTCGCCGTGATCGGAGGTTATGATGATGATGGTGTTGTCGTATTGACCGCTTTCCTTGAGCGCCTTGACCACCTCGCCGACCTTGCTATCGAAATAGGAGGTGTTGGCGTAATAGCCGTGGCGCGCATTGCGGATTTCGTCATCCGTGACCGGCTGAATATCGGCGGCGATGCCGTGATGCAGACGCCGCGTGTGCGGATCATCGGCCAGCCCGGTGGCGGGCATGTCGATATCGGCATCGTTATAGAGATCCCAAAACTCGGGCCGGGGCACGTAGGGATCATGCGGGTGGATCAGGCTCACGACCATCGCAAAGGGCGCGGTGCCCGCCATCGCATATTCAAAGATCCGGCGGCGCGCCGCGAAGGTGGTTTCCTCGTCATATTCGATCTGAAACGAGGTTGCGGCAGGCCCCGCCTCGGCCACCGATTCCATGTTGTGATACCATTTGTCGATGCGTTCATCGGGGTTTTCCCAATCGGGTGTCCAGGCGTGATCGGAGGGGTAGACATCGGTTGTCAGCCGCTCCTCGAACCCGTGCAATTGATCTGGGCCGACAAAATGCATCTTGCCCGACAGGCAGGTGCGATACCCCATGATGCGCAGGTAATGCGCGAAGGTCGGGATCGAGGCCCCGAACTCGGCGGCATTGTCATAGGCCCCGATTTTGGACACCAGTTGCCCGGTCATGAATGACGCCCGCGACGGTGCGCAGAGCGGTGAATTGCAATAGGCGGCATTAAAGCGGGTGCCGGTTGCGGCCAGCGCGTCCATATGCGGGGTTTTGACCAGCGGATGACCATAGGTGCCGGTGAAATGCGGCGCCAGCTGATCGGCCATGATCAGAACGATATTGGGCGGGTTGGGCATGCGGGCGGCCTCCGTGGTCTGGTGGAATTTGGCCGGACTCTGGCATTTTCCGGCCAATGACAACCCCTCGAAACCGGCTAATATCCGTCGGTTTCCGCCCGCGCTTAACGCAAGAAAATTACCCCAAACGCGGTGTTCATGTCGCAAACGGGCAAAGCAATGTCGAAAAGTGGTTCATATCACATCGTTCTCATGCAAGACTGCCGCCATGTCAGGGGATTCCTTCACTCAAGTTCGCGCGCGCCAGTTGTCATTGGCAGCGCCAATTCACTTGGGCCAAAGCCGGGACAAACCCGGGCCATCCCCGGCACAGAAATAACCAACAGCGGAGAGATAAACATGAGGAATTCATCCCTTATTACCGGCGGTGTGAACCGCCGTGGGGTTCTGAAAGGCGCGTCAGCCCTGGGCGGCGCGGCGCTTTTGGGGCCGATGGGGGCCAAGATGGCCAGCGCGCAACCGATGCGCGGCGGAACGCTGAAGATGGGCATCTCGCATGGCTCGACCACCGACAGCCTGGATCCGGGAACCTGGGAAAACGATTTCACCAACCTGATGGCCTATACGCGCAACAACTATCTGACCGAAGTTGCCGCCGATGGTGCCCTCGTGCCGGAACTCGCCGAAAGCTGGGAGGCGTCCGCGGATGCATCGGTCTGGACCTTCAGCATTCGGCAGGGCGTGCAGTATCATTCCGGTGGCACGGTCACGGCGGAGGATGTGATCGCCTCGATCAACCATCACCGCGGTGAGGATTCCACCTCTGCCGCAAAGCCGATCGTGGAACCGATCGTGGATATGCGCGCCGATGGCATGAATGTCATCATCACCCTGGCGGAAGGCAATGCTGACTTCCCCTTCGTTCTGTCCGACTATCACCTGGCGATTCTGCCGTCCGTGGACGGTGCGATCGATGTGACATCCTGGGATGCGTGCGGCCCCTACGCGCTCGAAGAACTGGAATGGGGCGTTGGTGCGCGCCTGGCCCGTCATGAGGGTTATTGGAAAACGGACCGGGCGCATTTTGACGCGATCGAAATGTTGACGATCCTGGATGCCGCCGCACGGCAGAACGCGCTGATCTCGGGGGAGGTGGATTTTATCGACTCGGTCGATCTGAACACCGTTCACCTGTTGCAGCGCGCGCCGGGGATGAACGTGGTCTCGGTTACGGGAACGCAGCATTACGGGCTGCCGATGGACAGCCGCGCCGCGCCGTTCAGCGACAATCATGTCCGGCTGGCACTGAAATATGCCATTGACCGCGAACAGATCGTGGAAACCATCCTCAACGGCTATGGCTCGGTCGGCAATGACCACCCCATTGGCCCGTCCAACCGGTTCTACAACACGGAGCTGGAGCAGAAGGCCTATGATCCCGATCGCGCGCGGTTCCACCTGCAGCAGGCAGGGCTGGACAGTCTCGATGTGGATATCCACCTGGCCGATGCCGCCTTTGCAGGGGCCGTCGACACCGGCGTTCTGTTCGCGGAATCCGCGGCCAGCGCGGGCATCAACCTCAACGTCGTGCGCGAGCCCAATGATGGCTATTGGTCCAACGTCTGGATGCAGCTGCCATTTGTAGCCACTTACTGGAGTGGGCGACCGACCGAGGACTGGATGTTCTCCACCGCCTATTCCGATGGCGCGCCCTGGAACGAGAGCTATTGGAGCAATGCGCGGTTCAACGAATTGCTTATTGCCGCACGGCCTGAGCTGAATGAAGATCTGCGTCGCGAGATGTATTTCGAGATGCAGCAGCTTGTCTCCGATGAGGGGTCGACCATCATCCCGATGTTCGCGTCCTTCGTGATGGCGCATTCCGACGCTCTGGCGCGTCCCGAGGTGATCGGTGCCAACTGGCGCGATGACGGGTTGCGGATTGCAGAACGTTGGTGGATGGCCTGATACGGGCCCAGACCCCCGGCCATGGCGGCCGGGGGTTTTTTATCAGAAAAAATAAGTGATCTGCGCCGCATATGAGCGCGGCACATGGGGGACTGATGTCACATATCTGGAGCATGATCGCACAGCGATTGGCGCTAGGCCTTTTGACCCTGTTTATTGTCTCGGTGCTGATCTTTCTGGCGACCGAACTGTTGCCCGGCGATTTCGCCGAGGAGATTCTGGGTCAGTCCGCCACGCCCGAAACGGTCGCCGCCATCCGGCGCGAACTGGGGCTGGATCAGCCGATGGTCATTCGCTACGTCCAATGGCTTGGCGGAGCGGTTCAGGGTGATTTCGGCAACTCGCTGGCCAACCGACGCCCGGTGGCCGAATTGATAAGCACGAGGCTGGGCAACACCTTGTTCCTGGCGCTTTACGCCGCCGCGATCGCGGTGCCGCTGTCGTTGGCTCTGGGCATTCTGGTGGCCTTGTTCCGGAACTCGGCCTTTGACCGGATCGCCAATGCCTCGGCCCTGACCGCGATCTCGTTTCCGGAATTCTTCGTGGCCTATATCCTGATCCTCTGGTTCGCGGGCGCGGGCGGGTATTTCCCGTCGCTGTCGACGCTGCGCGGCGATCCCGATCTGCTTGAAAAGCTCTACCGCTCCTTTTTGCCCGCGCTGACGCTGACGCTGGTGGTAACCGCACATATGATGCGCATGACGCGGGCCGCGATCATCAACCTGCTGGCCAGCCCCTATATCGAGATGGCGCGCCTGAAGGGGATGAACCCGATGCGGGTGATCGTCAAACACGCGCTGCCCAATGCGCTGGCCCCCATCATCAACGTCATCGCGATCAACCTGGCCTATCTGATCACCGGAGTCGTCGTGGTCGAGGTGGTCTTTGTCTATCCCGGCCTGGGCCAGTTGATGGTCGACAGCGTGGCGTCACGCGATATGCCGGTGGTGCAGGCCGTCGCGTTGATATTTGCCGCGGCCTATGTGCTGCTGAACCTGGCTGCAGACGTGCTTTCGACCTTGTCGAACCCGCGTCTCATCCATCGGCGCTGAGGGAGGATCGGTTATGGGTATCTTGCTGAACATCCTCTATTTCATCGCCTTCATCGTGGCCTCCATGGCTGCTGGCTGGCTGTTTCGCGCGGTGGTCATCGCGGTCTTTCCCGGACGCATCGCCAAGGAAATGCGCACTGCGCCGCTGACGGCATCCTTCGGGCTGTTTATGATCCTGCTTTACATCATTGTTGCCGTCTTTGCGCCGTGGATCGCGCCTTTCCCCGAGACCGAGATTGTCGGCCGAGAATTTCAGCCCTGGGATAGTGACAACTGGCTCGGCACCGACGCGCTTGGGCGCGATATGCTGACGCGGATGATCTATGGCGCGCGCAATACGGTGGGCATTGCCTTTGCCACCACGACGCTGGCCTTTGTGATGGGGGCTATTCTGGGCCTCCTGGCGGCCACCGTGGGCGGCTGGATGGACCAGTCGCTGAGCCGGTCGGTCGATGTGTTGATGGCGATCCCGTCGCTGATCTTTTCGCTCTTGCTGCTGACGATCTTTGGCACCTCGGTTCTGACCCTGATCATCGTCATCGCGATCATCGACAGCACGCGGGTGTTTCGTCTGGCGCGCTCGGTTTCCGTCACCATCGTGGTGATGGATTATATCGAGGCCGCCAAGCTGCGCGGCGAGGGCAGATGGCACCTGATCACGCGCGAGATCCTGCCCAACGCTCTGGCCCCGCTGGTGGCTGAATTCGGGCTGCGGTTCTGTTTCGTGTTCCTCGCCATCTCGGCGCTCAGCTTTCTGGGGCTCGGTATCCAGCCGCCGACGGCGGATTGGGGTTCGATGGTCAAGGAAAATGCCACGCTCATCACGTTTGGCGATATCACGCCGTTGTTGCCCGCCGGGGCCATCGCGCTGCTGACGGTGTCGGTGAATTTCGTGGTCGACTGGCAGTTGCACCGCGCCAGCGGATTGAAGGAGTAACGTCATGAGCGATCAATTTTCTGACAAGGATGTGTTGCTGACGGTCAAGGGGCTGAAGATCGAAGGCCGCGCCGACGAAAGCTGGATGCCGATCGTGAATGGCGTCGATCTGACCCTGCGCAAGGGCGAGGTTCTGGGGCTGATCGGGGAATCCGGGGCCGGGAAATCCACCGTTGGGTTGGCCGCGATGGGATTCACCCGCGACGGCTGTCGTATCTCAGATGGCGAGATTCTGTTCGACGGCATCGATCTGCGTCATGCCGGCACCAAGGTCCTGCGCGATCTGAAGGGCAAACGCATCGCCTATGTCGCGCAGTCGGCGGCGGCCAGTTTCAACCCGTCGCACAAGCTGATGGATCAGTATTGCGAGGGTCCGGTGCAGCATGGCGTCATGGGGCGGACCGAGGCCGAAAGCGATGCGGTCGATCTCTATCGCCGGATGCAATTGCCGGATCCCGAGAGCATCGGCTTTCGCTATCCGCACCAGGTGTCGGGCGGGCAATTGCAGCGCGCGATGACCGCGATGGCGATGTCGTGCAGGCCGGATCTGATCATTTTTGACGAACCCACCACGGCGCTGGATGTGACCACCCAGATCGAGGTTCTGGCCGCGATCCGCGATATCGTGGAACAGTTCGACACCGCCGCCATCTATATCACGCATGATCTGGCCGTCGTGGCGCAGATGGCCGACCGGATCAAGGTGCTGCTGAAGGGCGATGAGGTCGAAGAGGCCGATACCCGCACCATGTTGGCGGCCCCGCAGGAAGAGTATACCAAATCGCTCTGGGCCGTGCGCAGCTACACGCGTGCCGAACAGCCGCCCGTGGCCAAGGGCACGACGCCGGTGGTGTCGGTGCGCAATGTGACGGCGGGCTATGGCGCGGTCGATGTGTTGATGGATGTCAGTTTCGACATTCACCAGCGCCGCACAGTGGCTGTTGTGGGTGAATCCGGATCCGGCAAATCCACCGTGGCGCGCGTGATCACCGGGCTGCTGCCGCCGCGCCGTGGCGAGATCCTGTTCGACGGCAAGGCGTTGCCACCGGATTATCGCAGGCGCACCCGCGATCAGTTGCGCCAGGCGCAGATGATCTATCAGATGGCCGATACCGCGTTGAACCCCAAGCTCAAGATCCGTGAACTGATCGGACGGCCCGCACAGATGTATCTGGGGCTGCAGGGCAAAGCGTTGACCGAACGCATCCGGCAATTGCTGGACCTGATCGAGCTGGAGCCCGATGAATATATCGACCGGCTGCCATCCGAGCTGTCGGGGGGGCAGAAACAACGCATCGGGATCGCCCGGGCGCTGGCGGCAGAACCCAAATTCATTATCTGCGACGAGGTGACTTCGGCTCTGGACCAATTGGTTGCGGAAGGGATCCTCAAGCTTCTGGACAAGCTGCAGACCGAGTTCGATCTGGCCTATATGTTCATCACCCATGATCTGGCGACGGTGAAGGCCATTGCCGACGAGGTGGTGGTGATGAAAGAGGGCAAGGTGGTTGAACAGGGGCCGAAATCGGAAATGTTCCAGCCGCCGCATGACCCTTATACCGAATTGCTGCTCTCCTCGGTGCCGGAAATGGACCCCGATTGGCTGACGGATCTGTTGCAGGAACGCGCGGCCAAGGCGGGTTGATCGCCACCGCGCGCCCGCGCATGAGGATCGGAAAACGTGCCGGGCCGTGATTGCAAAAGGGCTGGAAATGCCAAGGGAAACCACGCCATACTGCGCTGGGGGGCCGCCTTTAGATGTGACAGGGGCGACGATGTCGTGTGGCGTGAGCCGCCCGATCCGGCCAGGACCGTTCATTGGGTGTCTTTTTAGGTCAAGCCCACGGGTCGGACCAAGGTAATAATCTTATTCGAGCGACCCGGCAGGGGCCGCCAACCACAGGGAGCAAGACATGAAGAAATTTGCATTTGCGTTGGGGGTGCTTTCAACCCTCGGGGCGGCACAGGCCGCCGAATTGGGCGATACCGGCACGCCGATCCGGTTGGCGATCAATGAATGGACCGGTCAGCATATCAGCACCCAGGTTGCGGGCCAGATGCTGGAACAGGCGGGTTATACGGTCGAATATGTCACGGCAGGCTACATGAACATGTATCAGGCGATGGCCGATGGTGAGATCAGCGCCGCGTTGGAGGTCTGGGAATCCAACGTCTCGGGTCAGTATTACGAACAGCTTGAAGCCGGCGGCGTGGTCGAGATCGGCGATCTGGGGCTTGTCGCGCGCGAAGGCTTTGCCTATCCGGCCCATGTCGCCGAAATCTGTCCGGGCCTGCCCGCCTGGGAGGCGCTGCAGGATTGCGCGCTGCAATTCGCCACCGCCGAGACGATCCCGCAGGGCCGTCTGGTCGATTATCCCGCCGATTGGGGCACGCCCGGGGCCGATCGCGTCGCGGGGTTGGAGCTTCCCTTCCGCGCCGTGCCGGCCGGGTCCGAAGGCGCGCTGATTGCCGAATTGCGCGCCTCGACCGAACGCCAAACGCCACTGTTGATGGTGTTCTGGCAACCGCATTGGGCCATTTCGGCCTATGATGTGCAGTTCGTCGATCTGCCCGTCGGCGTGCCGGAATGCTATGAGGACCCGTCCTGGGGCGTGAACCCCAACGCGGTTGCCGATTGCGATTTCCTGTCCAGCCGTATCTTCAAGGTGGCCTGGTCGGGGTTTCAGGAACAATGGCCCGCCGCCTATGAGATCCTTGAGGCCTATCAGCTGACGACCGAGGATCAGCAGGTGATGATGGGATCCGTCGATGTCGATGGCATGGATGTGGAAGAGGTTGTTGCCGCCTATCTCGCGGAAAATGCCGATGCGGTTTCGGCCATTATCGCCGCTGCAACCGAATAAGGCCCGGGCATGACCACACCCGCGCCGACCGGCACCCCGGCTATTGCCGTCAAGGCGCTGTGGCAGGTTTTTGGCAGTGATGCCGAGGCCCATTTGAAAGAAGCTCTGGGGCGGTCGGGAACCTCCCTGGAGGCCGCCGCGGATGTGGCAGCGCAAGGATTGATCCCGGCCGTGCAGGATGCCTCATTCGAGGTGCATGAAGGCGAGCTTTTCGTGATCATGGGGCTGTCGGGATCGGGCAAATCCACGATGGTGCGTTGCATTTCCCGCCTGGTGGAGCCGACGGCGGGCTCGATCCTGATCGATGGTGAGGACATTCTGGCCGCCAGCCCCAAACGGTTGATCGAACTCAGGCGCCGCAAGCTGGGCATGGTGTTTCAGCATTTCGGCCTGTTTCCACATATGACGGTCGTCGAGAATGTCTCTTTCCCTCTGAAAATGCTTGGGAAATCGAAATCCGAGCGGCGCGCGCGGGCGCTGGAGGTGATCGAGATGGTTGGTCTGGATGGCCGCGAGGACAGCTATCCCAGGCAGCTTTCGGGCGGGCAGAAACAGCGCGTGGGCATTGCCCGGTCGCTGGCCGCCAACCCCGATATCTGGTTTCTGGATGAGCCGTTTTCGGCGCTCGACCCGCTCATTCGCCGCCAATTGCAGGATGAGTTCCTTAAGATTCAGGCGGGGCTGCACAAGACCATCGTTTTCATCACGCATGATATTTCCGAGGCGCTGAAACTGGCCGATCGGATTGCCATCATGCGCGACGGGGTGATCGTGCAGATCGGCACGCCGGCCGAGATCGTTCTGAATCCGGTCGATGATTATGTGCGCGAGTTTTCCAAGGATGTCGCCAAAGGCCGGCATGCCTGTCTGGACAGTGTCGTTCAGACCGACGGCCCGCTGCCCGAGATGCCCGACGACCCCAAGCTGCGGCTCGACATGACATTGGACGAGGCGCTTGCGGCCTGCATGTCGTGCTATGAAAACGTCCCCGTCTGGGATGGCGAGGGCAAGATGGCGGGCTATGTGCACCCGT
>CAXBGQ010000116.1:0-9084 GCA_963975135.1 uncultured Nioella sp.
ATTGGCAAGATCGGCGACATCTTCTCGATGCAGGGCATTGATGACGTGCGCAAAGGCCCCGACGCCGATCTGATGCGGCATCTGGCGGATCTGGTGGACAGCGCCGAGGACGGATCGCTGACCTTCGCCAATTTCGTCGAATTCGACAGCCACTATGGCCATCGCCGCGATATCGCGGGTTATGCGCGGCACCTGGAATGGTTCGACGCGCAAGTGGCCCCGATCATGGCGCGCCTGGCGCCCGATGATCTGATGATCTTCACCGCCGATCACGGCAATGACCCAAGCTGGAGCGGCACCGATCACACCCGCGAACGGGTTCCGGTGCTTGGCAAGGGGCCGTATTCCGGGCAGATAGGGCTTTGCGGCTTTACCGATGTCGGGGCCTCGGTCGCGGCACATCTGGGCGTTGAAAGCCGGGGACCGGGGCGGAGTTTTCTATGATACCCAAGATCGAACTGCATCTGCATCTGGAAGGCGCGGCACCACCCGGCCTGATCCGCGACATGGCCAAGGAAAAATCCATCGATCTGGCCCGGATTTTCACCGCCGATGGCGGCTATGCCTATCGTGATTTCAACCATTTCCTCAGCGTCTATGAGGCCGCGACCAGCGTGTTGACCAGCCCCGAGGATTACGCCCGCCTGACAGCCGCCGTGCTTGAAGAAAGCGCCGCCAACGGCGTGGTCTATACCGAAAGCTTCATCAGCCCCGATTTCTGCGGCGGCGGCGATCTGATTGCCTGGCGGGAATATCTGCACGCCATTCAGGAGGCAGCAGAGGCAGCCGAGAAACAGCATGGCATCACCCTGCGCGCCTGCGTCACGCCCATTCGTCATTTCGGCCCCGACCGCGCCAAACCCATTGCCCTTTGTGCCGCCGAAACGGTCGGCGACTTCGTCACCGGGTTTGGCATTGCGGGCGATGAGATGGCCGGCAAGCCGCGCGATTTCCAATGGGCCTTCGACATGGCGCGCGAGGCCGGGCTGCGCCTGACGGCCCATGCCGGGGAATGGGGCGGCGCGGCCTCGGTGCGCGATGCCATCCGGGATCTGGGCGTTGAACGGATCGGCCATGGCGTGCAGGCAATCGAAGACCCGGCGCTGGTCGATGAGATCGCCGAGGCTGGCATCACGCTGGAATGTTGCCCCGGATCGAACGTGTTTCTGGGCGTGTTTCCTACATGGGAGGCGCATCCCATCGAAAAACTGCGCGCGCGCGGCGTCAAGGTCACCGTATCGACCGACGACCCGCCCTTCTTTCGCACCACGATGGCGCGCGAATACGACATGCTGGCAGAGACCTTTGGATGGGATGAAGAGGTTTTTGCCGAGATCAACCAAAACGCGCTGCAGGCGGCCTTTTGCGATGCCGCAACGCGCGAGAAAATTGCCAAGAGACTGGAGCAAGCGTCATGAGCCAACATCTGACCGTCGTCGATCACCCGCTGGTGCAACACAAGCTGACGCTGATGCGTGAGGAGGGCACCTCTACCGCCGTGTTCCGCCAATTGCTGCGCGAGATCAGCCAGTTGCTGGCCTATGAGGTCACCCGGGGCTTGCCGATGACAACCAAGACCATCACCACGCCGATGCAGGAGATGCAGGCTCCGGTTCTGGCCGGGCGCAAGCTGGCGCTGGTGTCGATCCTGCGGGCGGGCAATGGGTTGCTTGACGGGATGCTGGAGCTGATCCCGTCGGCACGCGTGGGCTTTGTCGGACTTTACCGTGACGAGGAAACGCTGCAACCGGTGCAGTATTACTTCAAGGTGCCCACCGAATTGCAGGACCGGTTGGTCATCGCGGTCGATCCGATGCTGGCCACCGGCAATTCCTCCGCTGCTGCAATTGACCTGCTGAAACAGGCCGGGGCCACCGATATCCGGTTCCTCTGCCTGCTGGCAGCCCCCGAAGGCGTGGCCCGGATGAAAGAGGCGCACCCGGATGTGCCGATCGTGACGGCAGCGCTCGATAGCCATCTGAATGATAAAGGCTATATCGTTCCAGGCCTAGGGGATGCGGGTGATCGGATGTTCGGCACAAAATAGCGGGTCACACCCTTTACGCATGCGCATTCCTCTGTCACTCTTTCGGGCATAGACAATGGGGGTTGTTATGCGGATTATTTCATTGGTTTCGGCTTTGGCCGTGAGTGTGGCCCTGGCCGGGCCCGGGGTTGCCCAATCTGTGTCGGACCTGGGCGGACCGGCGGAATTCCCACCCTCGGGCTATAGCGCCAGCCAATATGTCGATAGCCGGGGATGTGTTTTCATCCGGGCCGGATATGGCGGGCAGGAAACCTGGGTACCGCGCGTGACGCAACAGCGTCAGGTTTTGTGCGGGTATCAGCCCTCGATCGGTGGATCGACCGCCGTTGCCGAGGCCCCCGCCACGCCACCAGCGCCCGCCGAACCGCGCCCGGTGACCGTCGCCCCGGTGACCATTGCAGTGGCCCCCGCCCGACCGGTGCAGCAGACCGTCACGATCCGGCAGATGCCAGCGCAAGCCCCGGCCCCGGCCCGGCCCGCAACGACGACGCCCCCCGCCGCGACCATAACCACCGCTGCGGTCGCGACCCGGCCCGTAAATTGCGCCAACCTGCCGGGATCGGCGGGGCAATTCATGCGTGGAGACAATGAGCGCTGTGGCCCGCAGCCCAATCATCCCGGCGATGCCGCAAGGGGCGGCGTGCTTGGATCTGTTGATGCGTCGGGAAACTACACGGCCCCTCCGGGGTATCGCACGGTTTGGAATGACGGTCGGTTGAACCCCAATCGCGGGCTGGCAATGGCAACTCCACAAGGAGACGCGGCCCAGGGTCAATACTGGCAGGACACCGTGCCGTTGACGGCGATTGATTTACGCGTGGTCATTGTGCCCGATTCCGGCCCCGCGACAGTGACACGATCCTCAAGCACACCGTCGATTGTGGCCCCCGTGGCCGCCGCTCCGGTGCAGGTGGTGCCGTCGCATCGCTATGTCGAAGTGGCCCGCTATACCGATCGCAGCCTGGCCGATCGGGCCCGTCAGCAGCTGTTGGGTCAGGGCATGCCGACGAGCCTTGGCATGGTTTCGGGCAGCGGCACTTTGGTCGTGCTGGCCGGTCCATTCGACAATCCGCAAAGACTGAGCGCGACGCTGAACAGGGCGCTTGACCTGGGCTATTCGGCAGCCGTCACCCGGCGCTGACATGGGATGAGAACCGGTGAGAAAAAGGCCAGCCCGCGCGGTTAGCCTTTTTCATTGGCGCGCCGCTATCCGCCGCAGATCCCCTGCAAGGCGATCCAGTCCTGATCGGACATCAGCGGCGCACGCAGCCGCCCGCGCATAGGGTCTGCTTCGATCAGGTGGAGGACAGATTCACCCGACATATCAAGCGCGTAGGCGAAAGGTTCTGTGCTGATGCCCGCCAATTCGAACCGCGTCAGCAGTGCTGCGGTATCGACCGGGACAAGCGCCGTTGTCAGCAAGGTTGCAGCATGGGTGCGCAGATGGGCTGGGTTGATTTCCCCGGTGGTCAAAAGCCGGAAAGTCGCCAATAGCCCTGCTTCCTCCAGCAGACGCACCACCGGATCGGCCCGGTCGCGGCGCAATGCTTCGGTCAGCAGGAAACCGGCCAGAACTTCCGGGCCCTCGTAATCCTCTACCAGCGACCGGTTGACCACGATGATATTGCCCGGCAGCGCCGCCGTGCTTTGTGCGGTCGAGGGCAGCACGACAATGCGGGGGGCACCCGCACCGAACACGGCCCGCGACAGATCCCGCATTGCGGCCACACCGCTGCTGTCGGCGCAGGGACGTCCGGCCAGATCGGCCATGCCCGCCAGCACCAATTGCCCCATTTCGTCGCGTTTTGCAGCGGGCAGGAGAGATGCTGTTTGCCGGATCAGCGCGTCAGGCAGCCAAACGACACTGATAAATATGGTGATCAGCGTCAGAAACGCGGCCAACCACAGGCGCAGGCGACCGGGATGCGGGCGGGCGCGTTCGATCGCGCTGCGCACCCGCTCAATGGCCTCGATCATCTGCGGTTCCGATATTTCCAGCATCTCATCAGCCTCGGTATCGGGGGCATAAAGCGCCGGACGTTTGCCGGGATTGAGACGGTGAACCGCGGGCAAAGACCAATGGGATAAGGCGGAATCGGTTATCGTGGAGATCACCAGCGTGGCATCGCCGAGGGAGACGACGACCTCGCGTCGCTGACTGTCCGGCGTCTCGCGCCAGAGGCCGGTGGTTTCCAGCCTTGCGTATTCACTGAGCGCTGTCATGCCCGACTACCGCCTTGTTTTGAGAGGCAGATTAGCGGAAAGGGGCGCACGGGACAACTGTTGCAGTGCGGGTGCGGAAAGTGCCGTGAGGCAGAGTCACACCCCGTACACATTGCGTACACAAGCGGTGCGTACGCGGGGTTGGATTGGTGTTGGGGTCAACGGCGCGGTTTTGGGGTGGATAAGGGTGGGCCCGGGATTTGGAGTTGCGCGATGCGCTCGATCCAACCAGAAGTTCATGCGGATCTTTGCGAATGGCCCGTCTGAGCCCAATGCGGCCATGGCCGTGTTGTGTAATTGAGCTGACTGGCATCGCGAGGGATACCAAATGCCGTTCAGAAGTCTTTACCCGCAAGGGTTGGGTCAGCATGATACACGCAATGTGACCACACTGGCTCAGGACATGCAGCATGCCGATCTCTCAAGGCACGATGGGCGAACCCGGCGAGCAATACAGCCTCGGAAAGATTCTCGCGATCTGGGCTCTGGCGGCACTTCCCATGCCCATACTCGCCTTCGTTGTCGCGCCGGCCCTTTCGCCCGGAGAGAAGTGGCAGGCCGGCGTGACCGTATGGATCCTTCTGATTGGCGGGATGATCTGGCAATTCATCCTGTCGCTCATCATCCTTTCGCGCGAGCTTGCGTCCTGGCGCTGGTCCGATCTCAGGGCCCGGCTTTGGTTGGGGAAACCTACGGACCCGAACACCGGGCAGGCGCGCTACCGGCTGTTCTGGTGGCTCCTGCCGGCGTTTCTGTTCTATGCGGTTGTCGAGCAAACTCCGCTTGGCACCTTTGTCGGAGAACTGATCCTGATCCCGTTCCCGGCCCTGGAGGCCCTTCCCAGGCTTGACCTGCGTATTTTGATGGTGCCCGAGCTGGAAGGCGCGTGGTGGCTTATGGGGGTGGCTGTCGTCGCCTGCCTCTTCAATTACCTGCTCGGCGAAGAGCTGCTGTTCCGTGGGGTTCTTTTGCCGAAAATGGAAGGGGTATTCGGGCGTTGAGATTGGGTGGCCAATGCGGTTTTGTTTGGCCTGTATCACCTGCACCGGCCGACGGGGGCATTGTCGACCGTTGTCGGCGGTCTGGCCTGGGCGCTGCCGTCGCGCCGGTTTCGATGTATCTGGTTCGCGATAATTCTGCATGGATTCGAAGGCATCTTCGTTCTGGTTGGAACATTTGCCGTGGTGTCGGGCCTGGCCTTTCGATGACCGTGGTCCGGAGGCCGCGCCGGAATTGATGCGAAAGCGCCACTGAATTAAAAAGGAACGGACAATGATATCGGAAAAGCTTACTGCTTTCCTGCTTTTCGTCAGCGCCATCATGTTCATTGGGTCCTGGTTTTCGATCCCAATATTTATGTGGGGCCATATCAGGGATCAGGATTTTTCGGCGCTCGTGCAAGATCCGGCGTGGGTCCCCGCCAACATCAGTCTTCTCGTTGCGACCGCGCTTTTGCTGCCGGGCACGGTCGGGCTATTCGCTTGTCTGGGGAAAGGCACCCGGGACATGTCTGGTTTCGCTTTGGTCACCACACAGCTTGGCATTGCCTGGTATGTTAGCATCCAATTCTACGAAACCTTTCTTTGGCCCGCGATTGCGCGGCAATCGCCCGAGGTGTTTGAGGCGGTTGGCTTCACGCCAAGCGATCCATGGGTGTTCTGGCAGTTGATCGCGAGCGGTTTGATGTGGTCTCTCGG
Organism: uncultured Nioella sp.; assembly: GCA_963975135.1. Classification (GTDB taxonomy): domain Bacteria; phylum Pseudomonadota; class Alphaproteobacteria; order Rhodobacterales; family Rhodobacteraceae; genus Alterinioella. The sequence goes on from CAXBGQ010000116.1 coordinate 5,968, forward strand.
GTTCGGGCTGATCAGCGCGAAGGTTTTTCGTACCACACGGGTGAAATGGACAAGCGCCGGGCTGGCGCTTGGCGCTATCCTTTTTGGCATCGGAATGGCTCTGCCTGTGAGAACCATTGGGCTGTTCGTGTTTTCAGCTTCTCTAGCAGTGTTGTCGTCAAGGCTTTGGCGGGGCGGTGTGCGGGATATTCAAAGAACTGACAAATAGCCTTTCGGCCTGAACCAAGCAGCTTTCGTGCCAGCTGTGCATTCGCCCGCTCAAACCTCCACAGCCACCTTTCGCAACTCGAATTTCTGGATCTTGCCGGTCGAGGTTTTGGGCAGTTCCTGGAACACCACTTTCTTGGGCGTCTTGAAACCGGCCAGCCGCTGGCGGGCAAAGGCAATGAGATCGGCTTCGCTGACCTCGGCCCCTTCTTTCAACTCGACGAATGCGCAGGGCACTTCGCCCCATTTCTCATCCGGCTTGGCCACCACGGCGCAGAGCAGCACGGCGGGGTGGTGCATCAGCGCGCCTTCGACCTCGACCGAGCTGACGTTTTCGCCGCCCGAGATGATGATATCCTTGGCGCGGTCGGCGATCTGGACGTAGCTGTCGGGGTGTTGTACCGCGATGTCGCCGGAATGGAAAAAGCCGCCCCTGAAGGCCTCGGCCGTGGCGCGCGGGTTCTTGTAATAGCCTTTCATCACCGAGTTTCCGCGCAGCATGATCTCGCCCAGGGCTTTGCCGTCGCGGGGCACCGGGGCCATGGTGTCATCCATCACCACAACCGGCTCCATATTGGGCAGCGCGACGCCCTGGCGGGCCTTCATCGCGGCGGCGTCCTGCTGTTCCAAATCGGCCCAATCGGCGTCTTTCCAGACGCATTCTGTGGCGTGGCCATAGGTTTCGGTCAGCCCGTAAACCTGCGTGACGTTGAAGCCCATGGTCTCGATCTGGGCCAGGGTGGCCGGGGCAGGGGGGGCACCTGCGGTAAAGACCTCGACAATGTGATCAAAGGCGCGGCGGTCGGCATCGGGGGCGTTCACGATGGCATTGAGAACGATGGGGGCCCCGCCGAAATGGGTGACGCCCTCATCGGCGATTGCGTCGTAGATCGCCTTGGCGGTGACATCGCGGCAGAAGATCGCGGTGCCGCCGAGCGCGGGCATCATCCAGGTATGGCACCAGTTGTTGCAGTGAAAGAAGGGCACGATGGTCAGAAGGCGCGGGTGCAGGGTCATGCGCCAGGCAATCGGCGTGCCAAGCGTGATCAGATAGGCCCCGCGATGGTGATAGACCACGCCCTTGGGCCGGCCCGTGGTGCCCGAGGTATAGTTGAGCGCGATGCTCTCCCATTCGTCAGTGGGAAGGATCCATTCGAAATCGGTGTCGCCCTCGGTCAGCAGGGCCTCGTAGGTCAGGTGCCGCCCCGAGGCGTGGTAGCCCGCCTGTTCATCGGGTACCTCGACAATGAGCGGCAGGTCTTCGATCTCAAGCTCTTTCAGCGCCTCTTCAACCGCGCCCAGAAACTGGGTATCGACCAGCACCACCGAGGCTTCGCCATGATCCAGGATATAGCCGATGGTGCCGATATCGAGCCGGGTGTTGATCGTGTTCAGAACCGCACCACAGGCCGGCACGCCAAAGAGCGCCTCGGCCTGGGCGGGGATGTTGGGCATCACGGTGGCCACGACATCGCCCGGGGCCACGCCGCGCGCGGCGAGCGCCGAGGCCAGTTGGCTGACGCGGGCGTGATATTCAGTATAGGGCTTGCGGAAACTGCCATAGATCAAGGCGGGGTGATCGGGAAAGACCTGCGCCGCGCGCGCGAGATGCGAGAGCGGCGTCAGCGGCACGTAATTGGCGGCGCGTTTTTCGAGCCCCGTTTCGTCTTTCATCCAGCCCATATGCAACCCTCCCTGATGCGCGTGACGGTCACTATTGCCATGGCCTGCGAAAAAGAAAAGGGGGCAGCGTTTGGCCACCCCCGGAAAAGTTTTCAGGAAAACTTTTTCTCAGGCCGCGCTCTTGGTGCCCTGCCCGAACCGTCCGTAAAAGCTTTGACCCTTGGCGGCCATCTCCTCCAGCAGCTCGGGCGGCGTGAAGCGGGGGCCATGGATTTGGGCCAGTTCGGCGCAACGCGCGGCCGCATAGGGTGTGCCCAGAATATCGAGCCAGCTGAACGGGCCTCCGGACCAGGGCGCAAATCCCCAGCCAAGGATGGCCCCGACATCGCCCTCGCGGATATCCTCCAGCACGCCATCCTCCAACGCGCGCACGGCCTCCAGCACCTGGGCAAAGAGCAGGCGGTGCTGCACGTCGATAAGATCGGGTTGATCCTCGGCGGTGGGGTAGCGGTCGGTCAGGCCCTCCCACAATCCCTGACGCTTGCCCTTGTCGTCATAGGCGTAGAACCCGGCGTTGGATTTGCGGCCCAGACGGCCCGCATCCTCCATCCAGAAGATCACCTCATCGGCGCTGTCATCGTAATCGGTGCCCATCGCGGCCTTGGTCGCGCGCGCGATTTTCGCGCCCAGATCGACCGAGGTTTCATCGGTCAGTTGCAAAGGTCCAAGCGGCATCCCCACCAGTTTGGCGGCGTTTTCAATGAGCGCGGGGGCCACGCCTTCCTTCAGCATCCGAACGCCTTCGTTGACGTAAGGCAGGATGCAGCGATTGGCATAGAAGAAGCGGGCATCGTTGACGACAATGGGCGTCTTGCGGATCTGGCGCACGAAATCGAGCGCCTTGGCGACGGCCACATCGCCGGTTTCCCTGCCCTTGATGATCTCGACCAGCAGCATCTTGTCGACGGGGCTGAAGAAATGGATGCCGATGAACTGGTCCGGGCGTTTCGAGGCCTTGGCGAGTTCAGTGATCGGCAGGGTCGAGGTGTTGGTGGCAAAGATCGCGCTTTCCGGGATCACGGCCTCGGCCTCTCTGGTGACGCCTGCCTTGACGGTGACATCCTCGAACACGGCCTCGACAATCAGGTCGCAGCCATCGAGCGCCGTGTAGTCGGTGGTGGCGGTGATGCGGTCCAGCACTTGCGTCTTTTTCTCGGGCGTCACCTTGCGCCGCGATATGCCCTTGTCGAGGATTCCCTCGGCATAGGATTTGCCCTTGTCGGCGCT
>CAXBGQ010000117.1:0-9029 GCA_963975135.1 uncultured Nioella sp.
GATACGCGCGGCAACCGCGTTGGTGCCAAAGCTCTGGGTCGAGATCACTTCGGCACCGGCAGCGCGGGGCGCATAGCTGCGTTCATCATCGGACCGGGCTTCGGCCAGCAGAATCGCCACGGCACCAGCGCCACCGTTGCTGGAGGCCTGCAGCACCAGTTCGTTACTCGATGCGGCCTCGGCGGCGAAGATATCGGCGGCAGGGTTGGCATTAACCAGAACCGGTGCCTTCCATGATCAACAACTTAGGCACCAATTTTCTGTGTTCCAGTCCACGAATTCAGGAATGAGGCATCAATGCCGTGCGTATGTGCACAGCGCAATCTGCGCGAATAATCCGCGTCCCACCCTTGATTTCGGCCCCGTGAAATCCAGAAACATGAAAGGCCGCGACAACCGGGCCCGGGGCATTAATCCAATATCAATCAAATTGGCTGCATCTTTGCGGCTGACGGATTGCGATGGACGAGAGACGCCGATGAACCCTGCCGGAATTGACGACCGTTTGGCACAGGAGCGCCGGGCACGCTTGGCGGCTGAGCGTTTGTTGGCACAAAAATCGCAGGAGTTGTTTTCCGCCAATAAACGGTTGGCGCAACATGCCGATGCAATGTCGGACCAGGTGATCGAACAGCGCCAGGAAAACGCCGAGCTTGCCGGCCAGACATCCAAAGTGCGCGCGGATCTTGAGCTTGCGACCGAAAAGGCGCAGCGCGCAGAAAGGCGGTTATGGGATTCGCTGGCCATTATCGAGGATGGATTTGCCATCTATGACCGCGACTGGCGGCTGGTGGCGGCCAACGCGGCCTTTATCCGCGTATTTGACGGCATCGCAGAGGTTGGCCCCGGCGCAAGTTACGAATCCATCATGCGCATCGCAGTCGATGAGGGCATCATCGATATCGAAGGTGTGCATCCGGAAGACTTTCTTGACGACATGATCGCGCGCTGGGAACAGGATCCGATCCCGCAGAAAACCATCAAGCTGTGGAATGGCGGTTACGTCAAACTGGACGATATCCGATCCCCTGAAGGCGATATGGTCAGCCTTGCGTTGAACATCACCGACAATATCCGGCGTGAACAGGAGCTGCTTGAGGCACGTGATCTGGCCGAATCCGCCAATCGCGCAAAATCGGCCTTCCTCGCCAATATGAGCCACGAGATCAGAACGCCGATGAATGGCGTCGTTGGCATGGCCGATCTGCTGCGCGATACCGACCTGGATGAAGAACAGCGGATGTATGCGGAAACCATCAAGAACTCGGGAGAGGCGTTGTTGGTGATCATCAATGACGTGCTGGATTATTCCAAGATCGAGGCCGACAAGCTGTCGCTGAACAGTGAACCGTTTGATCTGGAAAGCATGGTTCACGAGATTTTTCGCCTGCTCAAGCCGACGATCCAGGGCCGTGATCTGGACCTCGTGGTCGATTACGACATCTTCCTGCCGGAAAATCTGCTGGGTGACCGGGGCCGTATTCGTCAGGTGCTGACCAATCTGATCGGCAATGCAGTGAAATTCACCGAAGCGGGCCGTGTCACGGTGCGGGTTTTGGGCGAAGAAGACGGCGAAGGCACCGTAAACCTGCGCATCGCAGTGGAAGATACCGGCATCGGCATCGCCGAGGACAAGCAGGCGCATGTGTTTGGCGAGTTCAATCAGGTCGAGGATCAGGCCAACCGCAAATATGAAGGCACGGGGTTGGGCCTGGCGATTTCGGCCAAGCTGATCACACTGATGGGCGGGCAGATGTGGCTTGATTCTGTCCCGGGCAAAGGTTCAACCTTCGGGTTTATGCTGAAACTGACCAAGGCCGAGGGCGATGACACCCGGCCCGTGCCGCCGCTGCCCGATCATCTGCGTCGCATCGCCCTGGTTGGGGCCGAGGTGCCGGGCCGGGTGAACTTGGAACGCAAATTGCTGAAGCTGCGCGCAGATGTACAGACAGCGGCAGAACCCGCTCGGCTGACGGGCAGGTTCGATCTGGTGCTGCTCTGCGCCACGGATGAGGCCACAAAGCAGGCGCTGCGCGCGGGCGGCCACACGGGGCCGGTCGCCCATTGCTGCTCTGGTCACGACGGGGCAACAATGTCGGAGATGACATTGGCCGAATTGCGCGCGGCCATCCTTGTGGCGGCGCAAACCCCCCCGGTGCCTTTGATTGCGCCCGAAATGCCAATGGCAGAGGCCAAGAACGATCGGCGCAAATTGCGGCTGCTCGCGGCCGAGGATAACAAGACCAATCAATTGGTGTTTGGCAAGATGATCAAGGCGCTGGAGCTGGAGCTGACCATGACCTCGGACGGGGCCGAAGCGTTGGCGGCCTTTATGGCGGACCCGCCCGATATGATGTTTACCGATATCTCGATGCCTGAGATGGACGGGCTGGAAGCTGCGCGCCGTATTCGCGCGTTCGAGGCCGAACAGGGCCTGCCACGGGTCCCGATCGTGGCCATGACGGCGCATGCGATGGATGGCGATGAGAACCGGATTTTTGAGGCCGGGATTGACTATTACCTGACCAAGCCGCTGAAAAAACCTCTGATCATTGAGAAAATCATCGCTCTGGCCCCGGACACCGTGTTGCCGGTGCAGCCGGTGGGCTAAAGCCGCCAGTCCGCAAGGCCCTCGACCGGTTTCAGATACCCGGTTTCCATGTTGCGGCGGTTGCGGATCGGGCCGTAGGTATATTGCCGCGCAACACGATGGTTCGGATCCAGCACGCGCATGCCGATCAGGATCTGGGTGATCGTGGCCTCAGCCGCGCGGGTGCCGCCATCCTCGATCTTGACCGCAACGCCCATTCCGGTTTCCGGAACGATGGCAACGAACACGGCCTCGGCCCCGGTTTTCACGGCAACCCGTCCCTCCATGGCGCGCATCAATTCGGTGCAGGCGCGGGTTTCGCCCGCTACAAGATGCGGATGACTGGCCATGGCACGGGTCAGCCGGGCCATGGCCCTATTGCGGACATTGCCCGATTCGGTAGCGGCGGCGAATTTTGCCATGGCGCGGGCCAGGCCGGTGACGCTGCAGGCGTGATTCGGGGCGGAACAACCATCGATGCCGTAACCGGGGCTGGTCTCGCCGGTTACATCTTCAAACGTGGTCAGTACCGCCGTTTGCACCGGGTGGTCGGGGTCAATATATTCCGGACTCGCGCCCAGATGTCTGGCAAGAGTCAGAAAGCCCGAATGCTTGCCGGAGCAGTTGTTATGGATCTGGCACGGGCTTTCGTAGGCGCGGATCAGATTTTCCCGCGCCTCCCGGTCGTTTGGTTCTTGCGGGCCGCAACGCAGGGCGGCCTCCGGGTCCAGCCCCAATCCGCCCAACCATTCGCTCACCATGTCGGTATGTACCGCGGCCCCCTGATGCGAGGCGCAGGATAGCGCAAGCTGTGCGTCGCTGAGGCCAAATTCCCGTGCCGCGCCGCTTTCAATCAGGGGCAGTGCCTGGATCATCTTGCAGGCGGATCGGGGCAGGATAACGGCATCGGGGTTACCCCAGGCAGCCACGATGCCGCCACCCGCATCCCAGATCACGGCGTGCCCTCTATGCAGGCTTTCGCGAACCGGCCCGCGCCAGATTTCGATCAGCGGCTGCGCTTGCCCCATCTTTCGGCCTTTCCTGTCCGGCATTCCCGGCAATTTTCCGCTACCGGGGCTTTTCCACGCAATGATTTTCAGGTTAATCTCTGCTTCGCAGTTAAGGATTGGACGAAGCCCAAGCGCAAGACCTGATGAACGGGCATGGGTTTCAACCTGAGGCAGAGACGGCTGGAGGCTGGATCACTATGAAGAATTTTGTTGCGGGATCGGTTATTGCACTGATGCTTTCGACGCCGCTATTTGCGCAGCAGAGCGGCGAATCGTCGAATCGCGTGAATGCAGAGACGGATTGGAGCGTATTCGTCGAGGATGATCCGACGCAATGCTGGGTGGTGTCCGCCCCAAGCGAGACGGTAAACACCCGCGACGGCCGCGTTGTCGCGGTGCGCCGGTCCGATATATTGCTGTTCGTCAGCTATTGGCCGTCCGAAAACCGGATGGGTGAGGTCTCATTCACTGGCGGCTATCCGTTCGCGGATGGATCGACCGTGTCGCTTGAGATCGGCAATTCCACCTACGAGTTGTTTTCGCAGGGCGAAATGGCCTGGGCGGCGTCGGAGCAGGATGACCAGCGGATCATCACAGCGATGAAACGCGGGGCCGAGGCGGTTTTGACGGCCCGGTCGCGTCGCGGCACCCAGACAGTCGATACCTTTTCGCTGCTTGGCTTTACCGCTGCCGTGGAAGATGCCGAGGCCCGCTGCGGCGCCTGATTGCGATCATTGAACAGGGTTTGCCTTGAGGTGCGGATGCCTATATGTGTCCGCATCCCTTAACGGAGGCATCCCATGTCCGCCAGCGCCCCGATCACGCAGGATGTTCTGACCATTCCGCGCAAATTGCCCGACGGCCCCGTCAATATCGTGGGGCTGACGCGGGACGGATTGCTTGCGGCGTTGATCGCGGCGGGCACCCCGGAAAAGCAGGCGAGGATGCGAGTCGGGCAGATCTGGCAATGGGTCTATGAAAAGGGTGTGCGCGATTTTTCGGTGATGACGAACCTCGCCAAGGCCTATCGCGCCGAGCTGGCCGAACATTTCGTCATCAAAGTGCCCGAGGTGGTCAGCCGGACGGTTTCGACCGATGGCACGCGCAAATACCTGGTGCGGATTGCGGGCGGCCACGAGGTCGAGGTGGTTTATATCCCAGAAACCGACCGCGGCACGCTTTGCATTTCCAGCCAGGTGGGCTGCATGCTGACCTGTTCGTTTTGCCATACCGGCACCCAGAAACTGGTGCGCAACCTGACGGCGGGCGAGATCGTCGGCCAGATCATGGTGGCGCGCGACGACCTGGGTGAATGGCCGGAACTGGGCCGGGCCCCGAAGAATGAAACCCGGCTGCTGAGCAATGTCGTTCTGATGGGCATGGGTGAGCCGCTTTATAATTTCGAGAATGTCCGCGATGCGATGAAGATCGCGATGGATAATGAAGGAATTTGCCTCAGCCGTCGGCGGATCACGCTCAGCACCTCGGGCGTGGTGCCCGAGATCGCGCGCACTGCAAATGAGATCGGCTGCATGCTGGCGATATCCTTCCATGCCACCACCGATGAGGTGCGCAACAAGCTGGTTCCGATCAACAAACGCTGGCCGCTGGCTGATCTTCTGGACGCGCTCAGGGCCTATCCGAAAGCGTCCAATTCGGAACGGATCACCTTTGAATATGTGATGCTGAAGGGCATCAACGATTCTGATGAGGATGCCCGGAGGCTGGTCAAATTGATCAAGGGCATTCCGGCCAAGATCAACCTGATCCCGTTCAATGAATGGCCCGGCGCGCCCTATGAGCGATCGGATTGGGAGCGTATCGAACGCTTTGCCGATATCGTCTACAAAGCCGGATATGCCAGCCCGATCCGAACCCCGCGTGGCGAAGATATCATGGCTGCCTGTGGGCAGCTGAAATCGGCCACCGAACGGGCCCGCAAAAGCCGGGCGCAGATCGCGATAGAGACCGGGTTGCCGGAATTGGGCATTTCTCGGAATACCTGAGAGATGTTGCATCGCTTCGCGCGTTGAAATCTATGGTCCCAGGCAGCGTTAGGTGAGTGAGGTTCTTGCGAAAACGCCCTAGCGCCGAAAAAGGTGCCGGCACATGAAAAAGGCGGCTCCAAAAGAGCCGCCTTTTCCTATTCAAGAACCAGAATCAGTGATCAGTTGGAAGCGATAGCTGCCGCGATCAGGATCAGGGCCAGGAGCGGAACCAGAACGCCGCCAGCGGAGGAAGAAGTTTCTTCCACGATGACAACGGGTTCCAGAACAGGCTCAACCGCGTAACCACCCGCAAATGCGGAGGTGGCGGCGACGGAAAGAGCGGCTGCAAGTGCGAGTTTTTTCATAGTATCCTCCAAGATACGCCCCTAAGAATTCGCGCGGTATTACGCATAGTGGGGCACCCAAGACTGTACCTCGTAGCTTGTTTTAATCAGCAATATCCTAGGATTGCAATGCCGCGAAGCGTCCAGATCACGCAAGATCGGCATTTTGTCGTCAAATTGGCAACACTTGGGTGCCGTTGCATGCCTGACCGGGCAGTTTGGCATATTTGGCAGTCTACATGCCAATGCGGCCATAATGCACTTCTTGGACCATCTGAGCCATGGGGCACCGCTCAACGCGTTGAAATCAATAACTTCAGGCAGCGTTAAGTGATGCGGGCTTTACGAAAGTGCCAAGGGATACCCGATTCCCGATTTTGCCAGAGCCACATGCCCATCCGCAGCCATCGCTGCGGGGCAAAAGGGGCGGGCCCGGTTGCGGTGTTTCGGGTTTCGCGGTGTTATCGACACGGCCGGGTTCCGCCGCAAAAAATCGCGAAAAATCCTGCCAGATCAGGCCATGCCGATGGGTGTCGAGGTCAGCATTGGTAGATTTACCGCGGTTATGTTTGATTGGGCACGGGCCGGTATGTAAGGATTCAGCCAACATTCCAGGTATCAGGCGGCACCCGACATGTTCCGACGTTCTTTCTTGATGACCGGCGCTCTGGCAATTCTCGCGGCCTGTTCCACGTCCACGCAACCTCGTTTGGGTGCGGATGGGCGCCCTTTGCCCGCGATCTACCGAATCAACCCGGATGATGTCGGGGATATTCAGTTTCGCGTGCTGGACAGCGTGAATGCCCTGCGCCGGGCGGCAGGAGCCACCGATCTGCAATTGAACGCAGCGCTGAACGCCGCCGCCGCCACCCATTCGCGCGACATGTCGGTGCAAAACCGGCCCTGGCATTTCGGCTCGGACGGATCTTCGCCCATCGACCGGGCCGCGCGCGCCGGGTATTCCGGCAGTGTTCTGGGCGAAAACATCTCCGAAACCTACGAATCCGAGCTGGAGACCGTGGCCGCCTGGATGGAGTTGGCAGACACGCGCGAAGTGATCACCGATCCGGCGGCCCGCGATCTGGGCGTTGCCTATTTTCAGGAGCCAAACGGAAAGATCTGGTGGACCATGGTCACCGGCAATGGCGTCGGCAGCCAATAGGGTCGGGCGCAATAGGGCCGAGGCCGAACCTATTGCTGTTTTTGTTCCGCCGCCAACAGCGCATCCAGCCCGGCGCGATAGGTCGGGTATTTCAGCTTTATGCCAAGCTCTGCCTTGATCCGCGCGTTGCTGACCTTCTTGCTTTCTGAATAAAAGCTGCGCGCCATCGGGGTCAGGTCGGCCGTGTCAAACGGTGTGGCGGGCGGCAGGGGCAGGTTCAGGATCTCTGCCGCATAGGCGATGACATCCTCGGGCGCGGCGGGATCGTCGTCGCAGACATTATAGATTGCACCGGGATTGGGCGCGGCCATCGAAGCGGCCAGCGTCTGCGCGATATCGGCGACATGGATGCGCGAAAACACCTGTCCGGGCTTGATGATCCGCCGCGCGGTGCCGTTTCGGACCTTGGCAAATGGCCCGCGACCGGGGCCATAGATGCCGGGCAGCCGAAAAATATGCAGCGGCAACCCGTGATCGCGTGCCAGTGCCTGCCACTGGCCCTCGGCCACCACCCGCGCCTGCCCGCGTGTCGTGGCCGGCGTCAATGGCGCGGTTTCATCGACCCAATCGCCGCCGTGATGGCCATAGACTCCGGTGGTGGAGAGATATCCGACCCATGTCAGATGGCGCGCGGCGGCGGCGAATTCCTCCGCCAGGTGGTTCAATACGGGGTCGCGACCATCCTCGGGTCCGGCGCTGATTAACACATGCGTTGCAAGGGCCAGATCGGCGCGCATGTCGGTGCCGGGAAAAACGCGCGGCTCGACGCCCAATTCGCGCAGGCTCGCCGCCTTTTCCGGTGATCGTGTGGTGCCGATGATGGGCGCGGGCAGGCCGCCGCGATGCAGGCGCACGAGCGTCGAACCGGAATAACCCATGCCAAAGATGATAAGGCTCATGTCAACTGCTCCACCGCCCACCTGGCCGCATCGCGCACCGTTTCGTCGGCATCGTTCAGCAAGGATTGCGCCGCGCCGCGCAGGCCGGGATCGCCGCTATTGCCAATCGCATAAGCCACGTTGCGGATAAACCTGTTGCGCCCGATGCGCTTGACCGGGTTGCCGGAAAACAGGGCGCGAAAACCGGCGTCGTCCAGCCCGGCAAGCTCGGCCAGTTTCGGGCTCTGCAATTCAGGCCGCCCGGCATAGCGCGTCTCATGCGCCGCAACCGCGAATTTGTTCCACGGGCAGATGGCCAGACAATCGTCGCAGCCATAGATCCGGTTGTCCATCAGCGGGCGCAATTCAGGGTCCACCGGCCCGTGATGTTCGATGGTCAGATAGGAAATGCACCGCCGCGCATCCAATTGGAACGGAGCGGGAAAGGCATTGGTCGGACAGATATCGAGACAGGCGGTGCAATTGCCGCAATGGTCGGTCTCAGACGGATCGGGCTCCAGTTCGACGGTTGTAAAGATGCTGCCCAGAAAGAACCAGTTGCCCAGATCGCGGGACAAGAGATTGGTGTGCTTGCCCTGCCAGCCAAGGCCCGAGGCCTGGCCCAGAGGTTTTTCCATCACCGGCGCGGTATCGACGAAAACCTTGATTTCCGCCTCGGGGGCCTGTTCCAGCAACCAGCGCCCGACCCGCTTCAGCCGCTTCTTGACCAGATCGTGGTAATCGCGGTTCTGCGCATAGACGCTGATCGTGCCGCAATCACGCTTTTCCAATGGCTCCAGCGGGTTGATTTCGGGGGTGTAGGGCTCGGCCAGCATGATCACCGACCGCGCCGCGGGCCACAAAGCGGCCGGATTGCCGCGCCATCCCATACGCTCGGCCATCCATCCCATCTGCCCGTGCCGGCCTGCCGCCACGTATTCCTCCAGACGGACCGGTGCCAGCGCAATCGCGTCGGGCCGACAGATGCGCATTTTTGCAAAACCCTCGTCCAGGGCCATTGCCTCAAGTCTGGCCTTGAGCCCGGTCAAAAGTCCAG
>CAXBGQ010000118.1:0-9021 GCA_963975135.1 uncultured Nioella sp.
GCCGCCCCCGCAGCCACACCGACCGATCCAGACGATCTCTGGGACCACCTGGCCCAGATCCCGGTTGATCCGGCCCGGTTGGAGCGCAACCTGGTGATCACCGCGGGCCGCCACGATCCGGCCCATGCCGCCTTTGACGTGTTGCGCACCCGTATGGTGCAGGCGATGGCCGAAAATGGCTGGCGGCGTGTCGGCATCACCTCGCCCACCGCCGGCTGCGGCAAGAGCTTTACCGCGATCAACCTGGCCATCAGCCTGTCGCGGCTGGAAGGGTTTCGCACCGTATTGCTGGATCTCGACCTGCGCCATCCCGGCCTCGCCCGCACGCTTGGCCTGAAAGATATGCCCGCAACCGCGGATTTCCTGCGTGGCCAGATCGAGGCGGGTGCCTATCTGTCCACCTTCGCGCCCAACATGCTCAATATCAGCGACCGGCTGGCCCTGGGTATAAACGGACGCAGCGACGAGTACGCGGCCGAGCTGTTCGCCAACCCGAAAACCGAGCGCATCCTGCAATCCATGCAGGAGGACCTCAACGCCGATCTGGTGCTCTTTGATCTGCCGCCCGCATTGGCGATGGATGACGTTCTGGCGCTGCGTCCGCATATGGATTGCGTGTTGATCGTGGTCGGTGGCGGCGAAACCCGCGCCCGCGACGTGCGCGAGGTGCAAAACCGGTTGGGCGATGACCTGCCGGTTCTGGGCGTTGTGATGAACAAGGCCGAACTGGACCAGGGCAGCGGCTATTCCTACGGCTATTGAGCCTTTGCCCCGGTCCTTGCGCAGGGCGAAAATCGCAGGGCTTATCGGCGCGGCAGCACTTCGGCCAGCCGGGTCTGCATGGCGGGAAATTGCCCGGCAATCATCCGCCAGAACCCGCGCACCAGCCCGGCAATCACCACGACCGCCGCGACAATCCCGCCGATCCACATCAGCCGCCCGCGCTGCACCTGGCGGCGGCTGCGCAGGTTGGGGATGGCGATCACCGGCGTGACCCCCAATTCGCGTTCCATCTGTGCCGGACTGCGCAGGCGGCCGTCGAGGATCTCGATGGCCAGCGCCGTGCCCAAAGCCAGAAGCGCCACCAAGACACCACCTGCCAGCGCGATCTTGCGGCGGCTGGCCGAGACCGCGAATTCCGGCACGATGGCGGTTTCCAGCACTTCGAACCGTTCGGCCTGATTGCGACTGTCCAGCAATTGATTCATCGCTGCCTCGGCCCGGCTGGTGGTGATCACTTCCAACTCGCCCTGCAACTGCGTGATGTCACGTTCAAAGGCGTTGATCTGGCGCTGCACTTCGGGGGCTGCCGCAATCGCGCCTTCCAATTCGTCAATGCCCGCGAGCACGAGGATCAAGCGCTGGCTCAACAGCTCGGACTGGCGTTCCTGCGCTTCCGCCAGAAGCCGCCCGGACGCGTTTTCCAATTCGATGATCTGCTGCTCGATCGCGATCCTGCTTTCGACCAGGCTGGCCAATTGCGTGCGCTGTGTCGCAATAGCGGCAGGCAGTGATCCGGCGTTTTCCTGCTGGAATTGCGAATACTCAAATTCCAGCGCGTCGATTTCGGTGCCAAGCCGGGTTTCCTCGGAGACAAGAAATTCCAGTGTCCGCGCGGTCCGCCCCGAGGTCCGCTCGACCGCTTCGGCAAGTACCCGCTCCAGAAACACGTTGGCGACATCGGAGGCGACCTGAGGATCATCCAGCCGCACCGTGATCACCAGCCCCGAAGGGTGCACCTCGGGCCGCCAGGCCTGTTCGGGATCGATCAGCTTGACGATCGAAACTGCCTGACGCAACAGCGCCACGCGCTCTGTCATGGAATGATCGTCGGGCCACAGGTCAAACTGGTCGAGGACCGTCACGACATTGTCGCGCGACATCAATTGCTGTTCGATCAGGTCAAGTTCGCTGTCGGGGTTGATGGTGCCGGTTGTGCCGCCAGACTGATTGGTCAGACGCTCGACGACCTGCGCGGCCTCGATCTGGATGACGGCGGTGGCCTCATAGATGCGCGGTTGGCTCAAAGCATAGTTCAACGCCAGCGGCAGGCCGACCAAAAGGATCAGCGCCACGACACGCCATTGCCGTTGCAAAATGCGCGGAAGATCCCGCATCGATGTAATCGGACCCATGCCGATTGCTCCTTCCCGAGCCGTGCCGCAACACCGGTCAAGGCACCACGAAAAAAAGAGGCGATCCCCTTTGAATGACGATCTCGGCCTGGCCAGCTGCCCCCGGGGCTGCCATGCCATTGCCTCAATTTAGATGGTTTTGTGTCAAATTTCCAAGCCTTAGGCGGGGAAAGGTCGGAAACATTCCATTTCCATATCCGGGATCGCTGCCTCAATTTCGCCATAAACCCCTGGAAAGGGCAGCGCCAGCGCGGTCACCACGTGGGTTCGGGACTGCAAAATATGGCCCCGCAATACCGTGCCGCGATCATAAATGCCAAAGCGCATGGCCAGTCGCGCGGTGAACCGGCCTGTATCGGGATCGGCGCGGATGGTCACGGCATCAAAGCCCACCACCTGCCCGGTGATCGGATAAAGCGCCTTATAGGTGGCTTCCTTGGCCGAAAAAATGATCCGGGCCAGCAGCCCGCGATCACCGACGTCGCGCAGACCAAGCCAGCCCATTTCCGCATCGCTCAGGATCTCGGCCCACAGATCGCCCGGCAGATCGGCGCGCGCCTCCAGGTCCAGACCCAAGCCGGCAAGCCGCTGATTTCGGGCCGCTATCGCCAGGCATTGCCCGTCGTGATGAGTAATCGAACCGACCACGCCACGTGGCCAGACCGGCGCACGATCGACGGCCATCGGGATCGCAAAGGGCACCAGGCCGATACCGCGCAATGCCGCCCGCGCCGCCGCGCGACCGGCCGCAAATTCGCTCCGCCTATGGGCCGTTGCGCGGGCCATGGCCGCAGCCTCTTCGGGCCACAGACCATGTGCGGCATCGGCACCGGCATGACCGACCCCGATGCGATGACGCGTGCCAAGAAGGCGCAACAGGTCGCCTGAAAACCGCTTCATCCGCGCCCGCCCCGCGCCGCGCGCATGGCACGACGGCGCGACATGGCCTCGCTGCGGGTTTCGGCGCGCAGGTTTGCGGCCGGATCCGGCGTCGGAGCATCGGGTTCCGCGCCCCCCGTCAACCGGTCAACCTCAGCGGCCAGCGCCGACAACAGCGGAAAGCGGAAGATATCGGTGATCGACAGCGCCGCCACGTCAAGTTCGGCGCGAATTTCACGATGCGCCTGAACCGCCAGCAGGGAATGGCCGCCGAGATCAAAGAAATGATCCTGCGGCGTGATGCCTTCGACGCCCAGAATCCGCGTCCAGATCGCGGCGATCCGACCCGGTGTCCCGGCCTGCGGCGCAATCGAGGTGACGGTTGCGCTGCGCTGGCTCTGCGGCAGCGGCAGGGCGTTGCGATCAATCTTTTTGTTCGGGGTCAGCGGGAAAGCATCCAGCCGCATAAGCTTGGCGGGCACCATATGGGCCGGCAGCCCCGCCTGTAGCGTAGCGCGCAGCGCCGTCTCGTCCACGCGAGTATCTGCGATGTAGTAGCCCACCAGATGCATATTTCCGGGCGTATCCTCGCGCGCGATCACCACTGCCTGACGGATGCCGGGGGTGGCCTCCATCGCGGCCTCGATCTCACCGGGTTCGATGCGGTGCCCGCGCAGTTTGATCTGGGTATCGACCCGGCCCAGGAAATCGAGCCCGCCCGTCGCCCGCCAGCGCACCAGATCACCGGTGCGATAGAGGCGACCACCCTCGCGGAACGGATCGGGCAGAAACCGCTCTGCCGTCAGATCGTCTCGCTGCCAATAGCCGCGCGCGACGCCGGCACCGCCGATATAAAGCTCGCCCGGCTGCCCGGTGGCCACTGGGGCCATGGCCGCGTCCAGGACATAGGCTTGCGTATTGGCAATCGGCGTGCCGATGGCGTTGATGGCATCGCCCGTCGCGGCCCCGGTGGTGGACCAGATCGTGGTCTCGGTCGGCCCATACATGTTTTCGATATGGGCATCGGTGGCGGCGCGCAAATCGGTGACCAGTGACCCGGGCAGCGTCTCGCCCCCGATCATCAGGTGGCGGACCCGTTTCAGCGCCATCCGCGCCTCGTCATTGCCCGCCAGCATCCGCGCCATGGACGGCGTGCATTGCAGATGCGTCACCTTGTGGCGAATGATCTGGGCCGCGATCGAGAAATCATCCTCGGCCAGATTGTCGCCCATGTTCGACAGGCGCAGAACCTCGGCCAGCGGGCGCAATCCTGCGAGCACTTTCTCGCGGTCGATACCGTAATCGATCAGGCAGGCAATCTCATCAACACCGATGCGCTTGAGCTCCTCGACCCTGTCCAGGCAATCCTCGATGGTGCCGAAAAGTCCGCTCTCGTCGAAATAGCGCTGGAACGCGAAATCGAGGATCGCCTCCAGTTCTTCCTCGCTGAGAATCCCCAGATCCAGCTGCATCGGATTGTCGACGCCTTTGGGTTTCTTGAAAGCCGGAAACACCCAGGCGAACTGCTTGATCAGGCCCGCCGCCGCGCGCAGGTAGTCCTTCATCGGGCCGCGCGCCGTTTCGCGCGCCTCCTCGCGGGTTTTGGCGACATAGGAATGCAGCATCAGCGTGACGCGGAAATCGGCCGGGTCGCGGCCGCCATCGCGCAAGGCCTGATGGTAGATCCTGATCTTCTCGCCCACCTCGGCCACGTCCTGGCCCAACAGATGCGTCAGCACATTGGCCCCGATCTCTCCGGCCTCGCGCCAGGTGTCGGGATTGCCCGCCGTGGTCACCCAGATCGCCAGTTCCTTGGAGACCGGGCGCGGCTGTGTCAGCACCTTGTGCGGCGTGCCGTCGGCCATCGGAAATTCGACCTCTTCACCGCGCCAGAGCGCGCGCAGCTTTTCGATCGTGTCATACATCGCGGGCTTGTTGTTGGGCGGCGCATTTTCGGGGCGCAGCACAAAATCATGCGGCTGCCAGCCCGACGCGATGCCAAGGGCTGCGCGCCCGTTGGTCAGGTTGTCGATCACCGCCCATTCCTCGGCCACGCGGGCCGGGTGGTGCAAGGGGGCGACACAGGATCCGGCCCGCACCGACAGGTTGCGCGTGACGGCGGCCACGGCGGCCCCGGTGACGGACGGATTGGGGTATGGCCCGCCGAATGCGTGAAAATGGCGTTCCGGTGTCCAGACTGCGCAGAACCCGTTTTCATCCGCAAATTCAGCACCTTCCAGCAACATCTTATACTTGTCGCGGCCGACGCCGTCGTCATTGCCCCAGTAAAACAGGCTGAACTCCATGCCGCGCCCAGTCTGCCCGATCCGGGCTTGCGAGGCCGTCCTGCGCGCGTCGTCGGAGGCGATGACCACGCTAAAGCCGCGCGCCAGGGTCCAAAACAGCTCCAGCACCGAAATATCAAAACTGAGGCTGGTTACAGCCAACCAGACGCCGCCCGTCACATGGTCGATCCGCGCGTCCATTCCGGTAAAGAAATTGGCGACGTTGCGGTGTTCAATCATCACGCCCTTGGGCCGCCCGGTCGAACCCGAGGTGTAGATCAGATAGGCGAGATCATCGGGGCTGACACCGCTGGCCGGGTTGGTATCAGGCGCGCCCGCGATGCGGGGATCGGTATCGACCTCGAGCACTTGCGCCTGATGCGGCGGCAATTCGGAGGTCAGCGCGGCCTCGCTCAGAATGAGGGTGGCACCGCTGTCTTCGGCATAGAGCGCCACCCGGTCGGCGGGGTATTCCGGGTCAAGCGGCACATAGGCCGCGCCGGCTTTTTGAATGGCCAGCGCCCCGATCAGCAAATTGGCGGTGCGGTGCAGATGCAGGCCTATGAACTGGCCCGGTCCCGCGCCCATCTCGATCAATATATGCGCCAATTGGTTGGCCCGCGCATTCAATTCGGCATAGCAATAGGCGGTGCCCTCAAAGATCAGCGCCCGCGCATCGGGCGTCTTTGCTGCCTGGAGCTCGAAAAGCTGGTGAATGCAGGCGCGGTCAACCGGGGCTTCTGTCATGTTGCGCGTCCGCAGAAGATCGTGGCGCTCTGCCTCCGGAAGGATATCGAGATCAGCCGCCAAACTGACAGAGTCCGACATCAAAGAATGTGCATAACGCTCTGATACCAAATCAAACTCAGTCTCTGACATGCCGACCGGATTGCCGATCAGCTCGGTGCCATCGCAACACAAGCTCAACGCCGCGCCGGGCACGGGCGCGGTCGTATCGGAGATCGCGAAGGCGGGACATTGCAGCCCCGACTTTCCCGGCATCCGGGTCAGCAGATCCGCGGCAAAGGGCCCTTTGGATTGCGCGAGGGAAATGTCCTCTGACAGACCATCGGCCAGCGCCGAAAGGGTCGCGGTCGTATCGGCCACAACCGGAACCCACGGGCTGAGGTGGCCCCGGCCGCCGCCGCCAATGCCAAACGCCAACGCGCGCGCGCCCATCCGGCCAGCCAATGCGGCAAACCGGGCGCGTGCATCAGCCACAGTCATCCCCGGCGGAAGTTCCAGCCTGCGCCGCAGCTCGCCCGATGCGGGCATGGGCGCAAACAGGCGGTCCTCCGTGACCAAGCCTTCCAGACGGGCGCGCCAGAAGGGATCGGATTTGGCGGCCCGCGTCAGGGCATCGGCCAGCGCGTCGTCGATACGCGCGGCGGGCAAAACCATTCCCTCGGTGACCATTGTGGCGGGATCGACGGCGCTGCCATCGGCGGCGCTGAGATCCGACAACCGCACAGCCCCATCCCCGGTTGCGACCACGAAACCTTGCCCGGAAACTTCCAGAACCGTGCCGGGCGCGGCGTGGCCATCGGCGGCTTGAACCTTGCCCACCAGCACCAGACCGCGCCCGGTATCACATTTCGGGCGCAGCAGAGGGTTCCAGTAATCGCCATGATCCAAAGCACGAACTATGCGCCTTATCTCGCTGGTATCTTTTGAGAATTCAAGTAATCCGAAATGTGATGGCCGCTGATCGCGAGCGTAATAGCTGCGCTGGCTCAGGTCTTGCGGGACACCGGCGGCGTCGCCATGTGCAAGCGCCTCGATAACTTCCGGAAAGCTTTCCAACGCAGCCGCAAAGCATTTCGTGTTCAGCGACAGCGCGGTTTCCTCATCAACGATGTCGAACATCCGTTGCGCGATGATATTTCCCTCGTCGACGCCGCCTGAAATCCGGTGCCAGGTGACGCCGTGCTGTGCCTCATCGTTCAAAATGGCCCAGACCGGCGCGTTCAATCCGGCATAGCGCGGTAAGGGGCCATCATGGAAATTGACCGCCCCCTTGCTGGCGCGCGCCAGAACGGCACCCGGAATGATCTCAAGATTGGCAATGGAGAGCAGCCAATCGACATTCAGACCCTGAACCCGGTCGGCCAGACCAGCACCCGGCGCATTGCAGGCGATGTCCGCCGCTTCCGCCCAGGCCCGGAACTCGGCGTTGCGTGTGACAACGGCCCGGATCTGGTGGCCCGCCTCCTGCATCATACGCGCACAGTTCAGCGCCAGCGTGTCATGGCCGATGATCAAGGCGGTAAACGCAGACATATCTCAAACTCCATTCACAGGCGTGGTGCCGGGTTCGGTGCCGCGATCGGGTCGCGTCTGGCGGCGCAGCTCTTGCAGCAAAAGATCGCGCAGAAACCGTGGCGGGTCGGTCGGGCGGCGACCGGTCAGGGCGCAGCGGAGCCGGTGCAGCCCGCCCCCCGCAAGATGCGCAAGTGTTGCCAGAACGGCATAGGGCACCCCGTGGGTTTTCACAAAATAATGCCTGCGCGAGGCAAACCAATAGGTCGGAACCGTGCGCCATTCCTTCATTCCGGTCGACGCAGACCCGATATGCGTGACTTCGCTTTCGCGCACAAAATCAGTTTGATACCCGGCGATCTTTGCGCGATGGCAGAGGTCGGTTTCTTCGAAATAGAGGAAAAATTCCTCATCAAAGAGGCCGGTTTTCTCCAGCACATCCATTCGCATCATCAGGCTTGCGCCAGCCAGCCAGTCGACGGGCGTGGTGATCTCGGGAATGGGCACCGGCACAGCGCGATGGCCAAGCCAGCGGCTGACAGGGCCAAGGCGCGCGGCCCCTTCAAATTCGCTGGTGATCGAGGGGAATCTAAAACTCGTCAGATGCGGGTCGCCATCGGGTCCATGGATATAGCTGCCCGCGAAACCGGTGTCCGGATGCGTTTGCAGATGGCGCAAAAGCGCGTTGATCGCGCCGGGATCGGGGAAGGCATCGGAATTCAGGATATAGACGTAATCGGGGCGCTGACCGCTGCTCAGGCCGGCCCGGATGCCGACATTATTGCCTGCGCCAAAGCCTCCGTTATGGCCCGATTGCAGCACCCGCACACGGGTCCATCCCTGATCTGCCGCATGGGCCTGCATCGCCTCAAAGGATCCATCCTGGCTGTCATTATCGACCAGGATGATCTCGCCCGCGATGCCCTCCATTTCGCGCAAGGCCGCGGCGGCGGCGCGCAGGGTCATTTCCGCGGTGCGCCAGTTCAGGATTACGGTCAAAAGGCAGGGCTCATTCGGCAGCATGGCATCCCTCCCACGCTTGCACGATGTCCTGGGCGCGGTCGGCGGCGTCGATGACCCGCTTCATGCGGGCGGCCAGCACGCGCACATTGGGCTCCAGCACCATGCTGTCATGATCGCCCGGAACTTCGAAAACCTGCAATTCGGGGGCCCATTCGGTCCAGTCATTGTCGGGCGTGACATAGGCGCGTTCGGAATTGATCAGCCGATCGCGGGCGACCTGCCATTTGCCGGTCAAGGGCGGCCGGAACAGGGTCAGCGGCCCTTGCCAGGAGGTCAGCGGATAGGAGGCCACGGCCTCCAGAAACGCGGCCTCGATGGCGGCATTGTGAAATTGCGGGCTGTCGGATGTGGAATCGGCACGGGCCCGGCGTTTGACGAATTCCCACCGGATACGGCGCGCAAGCCATTGGAACGGATAGGCAAACCCGCCGCGTTTCAAT
>CAXBGQ010000119.1:0-8968 GCA_963975135.1 uncultured Nioella sp.
GTGCTGCATGAATACCAGATGAGCCGCAAGGATGTGCGCGCCACGCTCGACTATATCGCCAAGGCCGATCTTGAGGAATTGCGCAGCCACACCGGAACCAGCGCCGAGCGGATGAAGCTGGTGCCGCTGGCGGCGATGGTGCTCAAGGAACTGGTCAAGCGGTTCAAGCCCGAGGAGATTGCGGTATCGGCCTATGGCATCCGCGAGGGGCTGCTTTATGAGCAGATGTCTGATGCACAGCGCAAGCGCGATCCTCTGATCGAGGCGGCCTATCAGATGGAAGAGGCCAACGCCCGGATGCCGCAATTTGGCCGGGTGCTGTATAAATTCATCGAACCGCTCTTTGGCGCGGTCAAACCGGCGCGCAAACGGGTGATGCGCGCGGCCTGTCTGCTGCATGATGTCAGTTGGCGGGCGCATCCCGATTACCGCGCCGAGGTCTGTTTCGACAACGCCACCCGCGCCAATCTGGGCGGTCTGACGCATCAGGATCGGGTCTATCTGGGTCTGGCGCTGCTGCACCGCTACAAATCCTCGCGCCGGGGCACCAATTTCGAGCCGCTGACCGCGCTGTTGCCCGAGGCCGATCTCAGGCAGGCCGAAATTCTGGGCCGCGCCATGCGGTTCGGGGCCATGTTCACGCTGGAACACCCTCTGGATCACGGGCGCCTGCGGCTCTACCCGAAAAAGCGCATTCTGGAACTGACGCTGAAATCGGCCACCGGGCAGGATCTGTTCGGTGAAGTGGCGCAATCGCGGTTCGAGGCGCTGGCCGCCGCCATCGGCGCAAGCCCCGTGGTCAGGCACAAGCGGCGCTAGGTCAAACGGGCAATTGCCTGTGCGCGGCGATTGGCATAAGGCTTGGCCTAAACCCGAAGCCCAAGAAGAGTGCCAACCAATGCGCCTGTCCCGATATTTCCTGCCCGTTCTGAAAGAAACCCCCGCCGAGGCGCAGATCGTCAGCCACCGGTTGATGCTGCGCGCGGGCATGATCAAGCAGGCCAGCGCGGGCATCTATTCCTGGCTGCCGCTTGGCCTCAAGGTTTTGCGCCGGATCGAACAGATCGTGCATGAGGAACAGGCCCGCGCGGGGCATATGCCGATGCTGATGCCAACGATCCAATCGGCCGATCTGTGGCGTGAAAGCGGGCGTTATGACGATTACGGCGAGGAGATGCTGCGTATTAAGGATCGTCACGGTCGCGACATGCTGTTCACGCCGACGGCCGAGGAATTGATCACCGATATCTTCCGCGCCCATGTGTCGAGCTACAAGGATCTGCCGCTGACGATGTATCAGATCCAGTGGAAGTTCCGCGACGAGATCCGGCCGCGTTTCGGCGTCATGCGCGGGCGTGAGTTCCTGATGAAGGACGGCTATAATTTCGACCTGACCAAGGAAGACGCGCTGCACGCCTATAACCGGCATCTGGTCAGCTATCTGCGCACCTATGAACGGATGGGGCTGAAAGCCATTCCGATGCGCGCCGATAGCGGCCCCATCGGCGGCGATGACACGCATGAATTTCTGGTGCTGGCCGAGACCGGCGAGAGCGAGGTCTTTTTTGATGCGGACATTGCCACCCTTTCACTGGCTAACGTTGCGACTGGCGGTGAGAATGATCTCAACTATGACAGCAAGGAGGACATGCAAAAAGTCTTTGATGTTGTAACTAGCATTTATGCCCGCACGGACGAAACGCATGATCCGGTTGAATTTGAGCGGCAGGTATCACCAGAGAAACGTCGGAATTCGCGCGGCATCGAGGTCGGGCAGATCTTTTATTTCGGCACCAAATATTCCGAGGCCATGGGGGCCACCGTGCAGACCGCCGAGGGTGACAAGGTGCCGGTGCATATGGGCAGCCATGGCATCGGCGTTTCCCGCCTGATGGGGGCGATCATCGAGGCAAGCCACGACGATAACGGCATCATCTGGCCCGAGGGCGTAACGCCGTTTCATTGCGGCATCGTCAATCTGCGTCAGGGTGATGCGGCCACCGATGGGGCCTGCGAGGCGCTCTATGACGCGCTGAAAGCCGCCGGACTGGATCCGCTCTATGATGATCGCAACGAACGTGCTGGCGGCAAGTTTGCCACCATGGATCTGATCGGCTTGCCCTGGCGCATCACGGTCGGCCCGCGCGGGTTGAAAACCGGTGTGGTGGAATTGACCTCGCGCCGGACCGGGGAATCTGTCGAGATGACGCCGGAAGATGCGGTGAAAAAGGTGGTTGATATCTACGCGCCGCACCATCCGCATGTCGCCGCCATGACCGAGCCGATGGCCAATCGCAGTTTCCACACCTGGATCTGAGGCGGCAGGCAGGCGCGAAGCTCATTTTGATATCGCGCTCACCATTCTCGCGCCGATGTGGTACTCTCGCCACAACAATAAAAATACAGGCGAGGGCAGATCATGAAAATTCTGGCACTTGTGGCAGGAATTGCCGGCGCGACGGCGCTGGCGCAATTTCCCGAAGCGTCCACCCAATATGTGCAGCGGCTGGCAGGCGCGGTCGATGAATTATCGGTCGTGGTCGCGGATTTCGACCGATCCGCAGAGGCGGCAGGGCTGACGCGCTATCAGGCGTTGGACGAGCTGACCGGCACCGCCTTTCTGAATGCGCGCAATGCCGACATGACCCGGACGTTGACTCGTTTTGACGCGCTGAATGCTGATCTTGCGCAATTGCGCGCCGCCGGGCCGGTGCAGCGGCTTTTTCTGGCTCCGGCGCGATTTGACAGCGAAATCGGGCTGCGCACCTTTCAGGATTTCCAGCCTGCCTTGCCCGTCACGTTTTCGGGGCTGAGTTTTGCCGCGATCGGGTTTTTGGCGGGCTCTGTCCTCTTTGCGCTGTTGTCCGGTCTGGTGGCGCATTTGTTTCGCAGATCACAGGCGGCCTGACGCGGCGTGTCGGATCGGGTCATCGCGGACTATGCGGCGGCGGCTGAGGTGCTGACTGCGCGCTATTGCGATCTGGAACCGGACGATCTCTATGCCGGGGTGGCGCGGTTTTTTCCACCCCCGCCCGCGCAGGTTCTCGATATCGGGGCCGGGCCGGGGCGCGATGCCGGGTGGCTCACGGCCAAGGGGCATGACGTGACCGCCGTGGAACCCGTGGCCGCGTTTCGCGTAGCGGGACAGGCGCGGTTTGGGGCGGGCATAATCTGGATTGATGATATTTTGCCGGACTTGCCGACGGTGCGCGCGCGGGGCCGGGCCTTTGACCTGATCCTGGTGTCCGGCGTCTGGCACCACCTTGCGGATGCGGCGCAAAGCCGGGCAATGCGCACCCTTTCCGGGCTGCTGGCCTGTGACGGGCGGATTATCCTGTCTTTGCGTCACGGGCCGGGGGTGCCGTCACGCCCTGTTCACCGCTGTGATCCGGACCGGACCAGCCTGCATGCAGAGACGCAAGGTCTGGACCGGGTTCATCGGGCAGAGGTACCTTCCATCGGACAGGCAAATATCGCGGCGGGCATTCGCTGGGCCTGGCTGGTATTTGAGCGCGCTGGGCCTTGATCGACCTTTGTCTCGGCCACCGCCCGGACCCGCAGATCGGTGTTTCCGCCACCGCCGCCATCGGGTAGAGTTCGCGCAAGCGCCCCCAAGCGGCGCAGAAACCCAGGAGCAGCCATGCCATCCGCGCCCAGACCCTTTGCCCGGTTCGAGTTCCTTATCGCCTGGCGGTATCTGCGCGCCAAACGCGCCGAGGGCGGGGTCAGCGTGATGACCTGGATCAGCTTTCTGGGCATCATGCTGGCGGTGATGGCGCTGATTGCCACGCTGGCCGTGCGGGCCGGGTTTCGCCATGAATTCGTCGGCACCATCCTGGGCGCGAACCCGCATGCCAGCATCATCCCGCTGGCGCGCGAGGATGAAAATGGCCGCATGCAGCGGGTGCTCGCGAATTACGATGAGATGGCGGCGCGCCTGCGCGAGGTTCCAGGCGTCACGGATGCCTTTCCGGTGATCAAGGGGCAGGTGATGGCAGCCGGGCAGGGGGCCAATGCGGGCGTCGAGGTGATCGGCATCTCGGCCGCCGATCTGGCGCGGATCCCGCTGGTGGCCGAGCCTGAGGTGGCCGAGGGTGATCTGGCGAATTTCGGGGATGGCATAGCCATCGGCATCGGCGTCGCGCGCAGCCTGAATGTCGGCGTCGGCGACCGGATTCGGCTGATTTCCCCCGATGGCGCGCGCACCGCCTTTGGCACCAGCCCGCGGATTTCGGCCTATGAGGTCACCTATATCTTTCAGGTCGGGCGGTTCGATATCGACCGGGTGCGCGTCTACCTGCCGTTCGACGAGGCGCAGATCTATTTCAACCGTGACGGTGTCGCCGATGAGATCGAGGTCGCCGTGGCCGATCCCGAGGCGGTGCAGGCCATGGTTCTGCCGCTGGCGCGCGCGGCGCGCGCCGATGCTATCGTCTGGACCTGGCGCGACAGTTCCGGCGCGTTTCTGCGGGCGCTCCAGATGGAGGATAACGTGATGTTCATCATCCTCTCGATCCTGGTTCTGATCGCCACCATGAACATCGTGTCCGGCCTGATCATGCTGGTGAAAAACAAAAGCCGCGATATCGGTATTCTGCGCACCATGGGGCTGAGCGAAGGCTCGGTCCTGCGCGTCTTTTTCATCTGCGGCGCGTCGGTGGGTGTGGCGGGCACGCTGGCCGGGGTCGCCCTGGGCGTGGCCTTTGCGGTCTGGATCGATCCGATCTTTGCCTTTGTGAACTGGATGGCGGGGGGCGGCGTCTGGGATCCGTCCATTCGGTTCCTGTCAACGCTGCCGGCGCGGCTGGAATGGGGCGATGTTCTGTCTGCGGTGGCGCTGTCGCTGGGGCTCTCGTTCACCATCACCTTCATTCCGGCGCGGCGCGCGGCGCGGATGAACCCGGTTGAGGCATTGCGCTATGAGTGATCATGTGTTGCGCCTGGACGGGATCGAAAAGGTTTACAAACGCGGCCTGCCCGGCGAGGTGCGGGTGCTGCGCGGGGCCTCGGCCACGATTGCGGCAGGCGAGATTGTGGCGCTGGTCGCCCCGTCGGGCGCGGGCAAATCGACGCTTTTGCATATCGCGGGGCTGTTGGATACGCCCGATGCCGGGACGGTGGAGATCGCGGGCAAACGGATGGACCGGGCGCGTGATCGCGCCCGCACCGCCGCGCGCCGCCAGCAGATCGGTTTTGTCTATCAGTTCCACCACCTGTTGCCCGAGTTTACCGCCGCCGAAAACATCGTGCTGCCGCAACTGGCCAACGGTATCGGCGCGGGGGCCGCGATGGACCGGGCGCTGGATCTGCTGGATCAGGTCGGGCTGGCGGATCGGTCGGACCACCGCCCCTCGGCGCTGTCGGGCGGGGAACAGCAGCGGGTGGCGTTTTGCCGGTCGCTGGCCAATGCGCCGAAGCTCCTGCTGGCCGACGAGCCCACCGGCAACCTTGATCCGGGCACGTCCGATCAGGTCTTTGACCGTCTCATTGCGCTGGTTCGCGAGACCGGCATGGGTGCGCTGATCGCGACGCATAACCTGGCGCTGGCGGCCCGGATGGACCGCGTGCTGCGGCTTGAGGATGGCCTTTTGCGGGACGGGCTGGCCTAACCGGTCTTGGCGGCGGCGCTGCTGTGGCAGTCGAACCAATCGGCGATTGCGTCGATGCAGGGGGTTCGCAAATCGGGCGTTTCCATCAACACCTCATGACGCGCGCCCTGCACGACCTTGAGACGCCCATTGGGCCAGTTGGCCATGCGTTCATGGATGGCGGCGGATTCCACGATCTCCTCTTCCGTGCCCAGAAAGGTCAGGTTGGGAATGTCGAGCGGATCCATCGCCAACAAGGCTGCGTTTTCCTCCAGCGCGGCATGGACCCAGGTGATCGACGGCCCGCCCAGCGCCAGTTCGGGATGTTTGGCGACCTGGCCTTCCATGTAGTCGAACTGGCTGCGGTCGCGGGTCAGCGGATTGCTATCGAACACCATCGGGGCCGCCGGGCCGGTTGTGGGGGCGAAATTCTTGTCCAGCCCAAGGGGTTTCGACAGGCCCAGGACAATGCCGGAAATGGCGCGCAGAAACCGGGTCATGCGGATGCCCCACATCGGGGCCGTGAACACCGCCGCGCAGGCAGGCAGGCCGTCATAGAGCGCGCGCAACCCGATCGCCCCGCCCATGGAATGGCCCAGCAGGAAACAGGGTTTTTTCAGATCGAGATCGCGAAACGCCTGACGCAGCACCGCCACATCCTCGCGGTATTCGTCAAAGCTGACGACATGGCCCATGTCGGCGCGGTGGGCCGGGCGGTCGGACAGACCCTGACCACGCCAATCGACCGCGATCATGCCATAGCCGCGGGTCGCGAACTCGGCCGCGACCCGGCCGTATTTCTCGATATATTCGGTGCGGCCCGGGAACATCAGAATGGTGCCTTTGTCCCCCTCGGGCCAGACGCCTATCCGGATGCGGGTTTCATCGGCGGCGCGCAGCCAATAGGCCCGCCCGCCTTCTGGGCCTTCCGCGATGTCGGAAAGAAACGGCGCTGGTTCCATCGCGCTTACCCCAAAAGACCGCCGAGCCGCATCGCGGCCCCCATATCGCCATCCAGTTTCAGCCGCCCGCCCATGAAGGCAGATGTCGGGTTGAGCGCCCCCGAGAGGATCTCCTGAAACGTCTCGGCATCTGCGGTCAGGGTGACGTCCGTGTCTTCATCGGCGTCACCGGCGCGCACGCCCGATCCGTCGATCACGATGGCCCCTTCGCCCTCGATGTCAAACTTTGCCGTCCCGTCGAACCCGTCGGCGAGTTTTTCCTGCAATGCGGCGATGGCTGCTGTGACGATATCGCTCATGATTCTTTGGTCCTTTTTTGCCCGGAGCCCCGAAAGGGCTGGAATGATCGGTGCCAGATGCTAAATTCAATCTGGAACATGATGATTATGCCTTCAATATTCAACGTTATCGTGGCGGCAGCCATTGCGCTTTGGGTCGCGGCTACGCC
The DNA here is from genome assembly GCA_963975135.1 of uncultured Nioella sp. Classification (GTDB taxonomy): domain Bacteria; phylum Pseudomonadota; class Alphaproteobacteria; order Rhodobacterales; family Rhodobacteraceae; genus Alterinioella. The sequence continues at coordinate 6,999 of CAXBGQ010000119.1, forward strand.
CGTGTTGGCCCAGGGTGACCGGCTGGACGGCCTGTTTGAAAGCCTGCGCGATCCCGGAACCACCGATTGGCAGCGCGTCGAGGACGAGATCGCGCGCCGGCTGGCCTTCTCCGGCTCGCCTTCGGCCGACCTGCTGCTCAGGCGCGGGATGGCGGCGCTGGAGGCCGGGGATTATGGGGCCGCGATTGAGCATCTGACCGCGCTGACCGATCATGCGCCGGAATTTGCCGAGGGCTGGAACCGCCGCGCCTCGGCCTTTTTTCAGGCCGGCCTCTATGGCCCGGCAATAGAGGATCTGACCCGCGTTCTGGTGCTGGAACCACGCGATTTCAGGGCGCTCAGTGGCCTGGGCATAATGTTTGAGGAAACCGATCGGCCGCTGCGCGCGCTGGCCGCCTTTCGCGCCGCCGCCGAGGTCAATCCGCAAAACCCCGATATTCAGGCCGCGATCACGCGCCTGGAACGGGCCACCGAAGGCACCGCGCTGTAACGCGTGGCGCGAAAACGGCCGCGAGGGTAAAATCATGCAACGCCAGGGGCGCATCGCGGCCGTTTTGGGGCCGACCAATACCGGCAAGACGCATTACGCGATCGAACGGATGCTGGCCCATCGCACCGGCATCATCGGCCTGCCTTTGCGTCTGCTGGCGCGCGAGGTGTACGACCGGATTGTCGCGCAGCGCGGTCCGCGCGTTGTGGCGCTGGTCACCGGCGAGGAACGCATCGTCCCGGCGGGCGCGCAATACTGGGTCTGCACGGTCGAGGCGATGCCGTCCGGCATGGGATGCGATTTCCTGGCCGTCGACGAGATCCAGCTTTGCGCCGATCCCGATCGCGGCCATGTCTTTACCGAACGCCTGCTGACCGCGCGCGGGCTTCACGAGACCCTGTTTCTTGGCTCCGACACCATGCGCAGTGCCATTGCGGCGCTGGTTCCGGGGGTGCAGTTCATGCGGCGCGACCGGTTTTCCGACCTGACCTATACCGGATCGAAAAAGATCAGCCGCATGGTGCCACGATCCGCCATTGTCGGGTTCTCGGTGGAAAACGTCTATGCCATCGCGGAGCTTTTGCGCCGTCAGCGCGGCGGCGCGGCGGTGGTGATGGGCGCGCTTTCGCCGCGCACCCGCAACGCGCAGGTGGAGCTTTACCAGAACGGCGATGTCGATTTCCTGGTGGCGACCGATGCCATCGGCATGGGGTTGAACCTCGATATCGGGCATGTGGCCTTTTCGGGCCTGCGCAAATTTGACGGGCGCAGGATGCGGATGCTGGCCCCCAATGAGTTGGCCCAGATCGCGGGCCGGGCCGGGCGCTATACCGAACCGGGCACATTTGGCGTCACCGGTGAAGCGGCACCGTTGGAGGATGAAGTGGTCGCGGCCATCACCGGCCACAGCTTTCGCCCGGTAAAAAAGCTGCATTGGCGCAACGCCCGGCTGGAGTTTGGCTCGGTTGAGCGGCTTGTTGCCAGCCTCGAGGCCCCGACCAGCGACGAATGGCTGACCCGTGCGCGCGAGGCCGATGACCTGATGGCGCTGAAATCCATCGCCGCGCTGCCGGATATGGCCGCGCGCCTGACCGGTCCGGGCGATGTGAAATTGCTGTGGGATATCTGTTGCATCCCCGATTTCAGGGGCATCAGCCACGCCGAACACGCCGCCCTGCTGGCGCAGATTTTCGGGTTCCTTCAGGATCTGAACCGGGTGCCCGATGACTGGTTGGCGCAGCAAATCCAAAGGCTGGACAGGACAGATGGCGACATTGACACGCTATCGAAACGATTGGCCTATATCCGGACATGGACCTATGTCGCGCAGCGGAAAACCTGGGTCGATGACGAAACCCATTGGCGCGGGGCGACGCGTGCCGTAGAAGACCGCCTGTCGGATGCTCTGCACGAACGTCTGACCCAAAGATTTGTTGACCGGCGCACATCCGTGCTCTTGCGCCGGTTGAAGCAGAAGGAG
>CAXBGQ010000120.1:0-8843 GCA_963975135.1 uncultured Nioella sp.
GGCCGCGTTCGAGGAAAGCTGCGGCTGCGATCTGCAATTCGTCGGCGCGGGCGATGGCGCGGCGCTGTTGGCGCGGGTGCGGCTGGAGGGGCCGACCACCGAGGCCGATATCGTGCTGGGGCTGGATACCAACCTGATCGCGGCGGCGCGCGAAACCGGGCTATTTGCCGAGCACGGGATTGCCACCCCCGACCTGACGCTGCCCGTCGCCTGGGAGGACAGCCAGTTCCTGCCCTATGACTGGGGCTATTTCGCCTTTGTCCAGAATGTCGATCTGGAAAACGCGCCGACCAGCTTTACTGAACTTGCCGCAAGCGATATCCGTATCGTCATTCAGGATCCGCGCTCGTCCACCCCTGGACTTGGCCTTCTGATGTGGGTCAAGGCAGCCTATGGCGACCGGGCGGGCGAGATCTGGGAGGGGTTGGCCGACAATATCGTCACCGTGACCCCCGGCTGGTCCGAGGCTTATGGCCTGTTTCTGGAGGGCGAGGCCGATATGGTCCTGTCCTACACCACGTCGCCCGCCTATCACCTGATCGCGGAGGGCGACGCCAGCCGCACCGCCGCCGCCTTTGACGAAGGCCATTACATGCAGATCGAAGTGGCGGGCATGGTGCAGAACAGCGATCACCCGGATCTGGCGCGGGAATTTCTGGCCTTCATGCTGAGTGACGCGTTCCAGAGCATCATCCCGACAACCAACTGGATGTATCCGGCAGTGCTGCCTGCGGGTGGATTGCCGGAGGGGTTCGAAACCCTGATCCAACCGGAAACGGCCCTGTTATTTGATCCGGAAACGGCGTCCGATATGCGGGCCGAGGCATTGGAAGAATGGCGCGCCGCGCTTTCTCAATAAGCGTCGCAACCTGGGCAGGGGCCGCGGTTGCGGGTCTCGTCCTGGTTGTGATCGCCCTGCCGCTTGGCGCGGTGCTGTTGCGTGCCGATGCTTCCTCGGGGCTTGGGCCCGCGGATTGGGCGGCGGTGCGGTTTACCATCTGGCAGGCGCTATTGTCGGCAGCGATCAGCGTTGGGTTGGCAATTCCTGTGGCGCGAGCGCTGGCGCGGCGCGTGTTTCCCGGGCGTCGGGCGCTGATTGCCCTGATGGGCGCGCCCTTTATCCTGCCGGTAATCGTGGCCGTTCTGGGATTGCTTGCCGTTTTCGGCCGCCAAGGCGGCATCAGCGGGGCTTTGCGGTTTCTCGGCCTGCCCGAGCTGGAGATCTATGGCTGGCAGGGTGTCGTCCTGGCGCATGTGTTTTTCAACCTGCCGCTGGCGGTGCGGCTCATTCTGCAAGGATGGCTGGCGATCCCGGCAGAGCGGTTCCGGCTGGCCGCCACGCTTGGGTTCACGTCGCGCGACATTGCTCGCCACATGGAGCGCCCGATGTTGCGCAATGTGGCCCCCGGCGCGTTTCTGGTGATCTTTCTGATCAGCACGACATCCTTTGCCGTGGCGCTGACGTTGGGCGGGGGGCCGCGCGCCACCACGGTGGAACTGGCGATCTATCAAGCGTTCCTGTTCGAGTTCGACCTTGGTCGCGCCGCCCTGCTTGGGCTGGTGCAGGTCGGTATCTGTGTGTTGGCCGGGGCGCTGGTGATCTGGGGCACCAAGCCCAATATCGCGGGCACCGGGCTAGATCATTCGGTGGCGCGATGGGACGCGCAAAAACCCGCTGCGCGAATACTGGATGCGGTGCTGATCTCGGCGGCGACGCTGTTTTTGCTGCTGCCGCTTTTGGCCGTGGTCACCCGTGGGGCGGGGGCGATTGCGGGCCTGCCGCCGGCAATCTGGGCCGCGGCGTTGCGGTCCATTGTGCTGTCGCTGGTCACGGCTGCCGTGTCGGTGGGTCTGGCGCTGCCGATGGCGATCCTGATTGCGCGCGGGCGGGCGCGCGGATTGCTGGAAACCATCGGCGCATTGTCCATCGCGGTGTCGCCGCTGGTGATCGGCACCGGGCTTTTTCTGATCCTGCGCCCGGTGGTCAGCCCCACGGGGGCGGCTTTGCCGATCACCGGGCTGGTCAACGCCTTGGCCGCTTTGCCTTTCGTGCTGCGCGCGCTGGTACCGGGGGTTGAACAGGCCGAAGCCGGATATGGCCGCCTGGCGCTGTCGCTTGGCCTGAACGGGCCGCAATATCTGCGCCATGTGCTGTTGCCGCGTCTGCGCCGCCCGCTTGGCTTCGGGGCCGGGCTGGCGGCGGCGCTGGCGATGGGCGATCTTGGGGTCATCACGCTCTTTGCGGCACCGCAACAGGGCACGCTGCCGCTCGAGATGTATCGCTTGATGGGTGCCTACCGCACCAATGACGCGGCTGGCGCGGCGCTGTTGTTGTTGATCCTCAGCCTGGGGGTATTCTGGATGTTCGACCGGGGGGGCCGTGTGAATGCTGCGACTTGAGGGGATCAGCCTCGGCTTTGACGGCTTCACGCTTGCCGTCGATCTGGACTTGCCAAAGGGCGGGCGGCTGGCCGTATTGGGTGCGTCTGGTGGCGGGAAGACCACGTTGCTCAGCGTCATTGCCGGGTTTCTTATGCCAGACCGGGGCCGGATCTGGATCGACGGTGTCGATGTGACCGAGGCACCGGTGCCTGACCGCCCGCTGAGCATCCTATTTCAGGAGGGCAACCTGTTCCCGCACCTGACCGCCTTCGACAACGTGGCGCTTGGCCTGCGTCCGGATCTGAGACTGGACGAGGAGGCCCGGTCACGGGTCGAGGAGACGCTGTTGCAGGTTGGCCTTGCCGGGGTGTCTACGCGCAAGCCCGGCGATCTGTCAGGCGGACAGAGGTCGCGCGTGGCGCTGGCCCGGATGCTGTTGCGCAATCAACCGCTGGCTTTGCTGGACGAACCTTTTGCCGCGCTCGATCCCGGTCTGCGGGCCGAGATGATGGCGCTGGTGGCGGATCTTTGCGATGCCACCGGGCTGACCTTGGTGATGGTCAGCCATGATTTGCGCGATGCCGAACGGCTCTGCGATACGCTGATCCTGATGCAGGACGGGCGGATTGCGACGCACGGAACAATGGCCGATCTGATGGCCAATCCGCCCGACACCCTGAAACACTGGCGCTGAAACGAAAACGCGCCCCGGATCAAGGGGCGCGTTTCAGGTTCATTTGGCGGACCTGCGTTATTCGGCAGAGCCGCCCTTGGCCCGGCGCTTGATCGGGGCCCAGAGGCGCTTGTTGGTCAGGTAGAGCAGAACTGCGAGCAACCCCAGAAGGATCACGGCCGTAAAGCCCATGCGCTTGCGTGCCATCATTTCAGGTTCGGCCGCCCACATCAGGAAGGCGGCAACATCCTGCGCCATGCTTTCCACATCGTTGGGCGATCCGTCGTTGAATTCGATCAGCCCGTCAAACAGCGGCGGGGACATTGCGGTCAGGCCGCCATAGAAGATGTCGTTGCCATAGAGGTAGCTGCCGGCGACCTCTTCATCCTCGTCATTATAGCCCGTCAGGAACGACGCGATATATTCCGGGCCGCCAATGCCGAACAGGAACTGGTTGATGGCCAGACCATAGGGCCCGTGGAACCCGGCCCGCGCCTTGGCCATCATGCTGAGATCCGGTGCCCCGGCGGCGTCATTTGCCGGAAAGTTGTCGTTGGGAACCGCAGCACGATAGTCGCGCAAATCCTCATCCCAGACCTCGATGAAGTTCTGGTCGATATAGGCGCGCACCTCTGCCGGTTCGAGGCCGGGGCCATCTTCGTCCGACAAGGTGCGGATCGGCACATAGCGCAACCCGTGGCAGGCCGAACACGATTCGGTAAAGATCTGAAGGCCGCGTTGCAGCTGATTCTGATCATAAGAACCGAACGGGCCATCAAACGAAAACCGGTAATTCGTTACTTCGGCATTGGCCGCGCCACTTGTCAACGCCACGGCGACCAGTGCGGTAAGGGCAAGTTTCCTGAACATTACTTAGTCGTCCTTTTCTTTCACTCGGCCGGGGAAGCGGCGGCTTGGCCATCCGCGCCCGGTTTGCCGTAATGCGCGTTGAAATCCTCTTCGATCGTTGCCGGCGTCGGCAGCGGTTTTTCGAAGATACCCAGTAGCGGCAGGATTATCAGGAAATAGGCGAACCAATAGGACGTCGCCACCAGCGCGATATAGGGGTAAATACCCTCGATCGGCCTGGCACCGGACCACATCAGCACCATGAAGTCGAAGCCCAGGAGCCAGAACCACCACTTGAACGATGGCCGATACCGGCCCGACCGCACAGAAGAGGTGTCGAGCCACGGAACCAGTGCCAGCACCACGATCGACCCGAACATGGCAAGGACACCAAACAACTTCGCGTCCACGATGCCACCGGTCAGCCAGCTGGCCCAGATCACAACCCAAACCTCGCCGTCAAAGGCGCGCAGGATGGCGTAGAAGGGCAGGAAATACCATTCCGGCACGATCTCTGCGGGCGTGATCAGCGGATTGGCCTCGATATAGTTGTCGGGATGGCCCAGGAAGTTGGGCATGAAGCCGACAACCGCGAAGAATGCCACCAGCACCACGGCCAGCGCAAAGAGATCCTTGATCACGAAATAGGGCCAGAACGGCAGCGTGTCCGCGTCGGCTTCCTTGCGCGACGTGCGGCGCACTTCGACGCCTGCGGGGTTGCCGTTTCCGGTCGTGTGGAACGCCCAGATATGAACGATCACCAGACCCGCGATCACAAAGGGCAGCAGGAAGTGCAGCGACAGGAACCGGTTCAACGTGGCATTGTCTACCGACGGTCCACCCAGCAGCCAGGTCTGGATCGCATCGCCGACGAGCGGGATGGCACCAAACAGGCCGGTAATCACGGTCGCACCCCAGAAAGACATCTGGCCCCAGGGCAGAACGTAGCCCATGAAGGCCGTGGCCATCATCATCAGGTAAATCAGGATGCCGATGATCCACGTCACCTCGCGCGGGGCCTTGTAGGACCCGTAATAGAGGCCGCGGAAGATATGCGCATAGACCGCTACAAAGAACAAAGACGCGCCGTTCATGTGGATATAGCGGATGGCCCATCCGCTGTTCACGTTGCGCATGATCTGCTCGATCGAGGCAAAGGCAAGATCGGCATTCGGCACGTAATGCATCGCCAGGATGACACCGGTCACGATCTGCAGGACCAGAGCAAAGGCCAGCACGATACCCCAGATCCACATCCAGTTGAGGTTCTTGGGGGTGGGGATCATCAGGGTATTATAGAGCAGTTCAATGATCGGCAGGCGGCTGTGCAACCACTTTTCGGAATTGGACTTCGGCTCATAGTGGTCGTGGGGAATTCCAGACATGTCGCGTGTTCTCCCTTACCCGAGCACGATCGTGGATTCGTCCACGAACTGAGCGACGGGAATCCAAAGGTTCTCCGGGGCCGGACCGCGGCGGATGCGCCCGGCGGTGTCATAATGCGAACCGTGGCAGGGGCAGAACCAGCCGCCAACGCCATCGACAGTATAATCGCCGGCTTCGTTCAGTGGAATACAACCCAGATGCGTGCAGACGCCGATCATCACCAGCCATTCACCGGTGTTTTCGCCGGCGAAATTCGGCATCGTCCGGTTCAGGTTGGTGGCCTCGGCCCCGTCGGGCAAGTTCGGGTTTTGCGCGTCGGTATCGACAAGTTCCTCCAGCGCCACCGCCTCGGAATCCTCGATCTCGATCTGCGTGCGGCGGCGGATGAAAACCGGCTTGCCCAGAAACAGCACCGTCAGCTGCGTTCCCAGCTCGATTCCGTCCACCTCGACGCGCAATTTCGAGGCAGCCACAACATCGGCTGAAGGGTTCATTTGATTGACCAATGGCCAAACGGCAGCACCGGTCACAACAGCCCCTACACCGCCTGTGGCGTAGTAGAGGAAATCGCGGCGGGTGCTGGGATCATCTTCTGTGTGTGACACCGTAAGGGTCTCCCTCATTATCGGCCCGTGGATATGGGCCGCAAAACCTGTCGAGGCTACGCCCCTGGGCGTCGCCGATCTGGGGCCTTTTATAAGCAGCAAGACGCGCGCGTCTAGCAGACAAACGCGCGCAGAACGCCCGAATTGTCGCATCCAGGCATCAAATTCGGTGCCATGGGTTGAAATCCGGGCCCGCAGCCCTTTGGCAGGGCAATGAAATGGCCGTGGGAATCAGCGCAATTTCAGGCGCATGCGACGATGCGCGATGCCGGCATCGTCAAATTCCGGGCCCTGCGCGGCGAAACCCAGCTTTTCATAAAACGTGATCGCGTTGGTCTGTGCCTCCAGCGTGACGGTTTCAAAGCCCTGCGCGCGCGCAAAATCCAGAACGTGGCACATTATCCGGTTGCCCAGCCCGGTGGCGCGCTGCGCCTTGGCGACCGCCACGCGCTGCACCTTGGCGCTGGTTCCCATCGGGCGCAGCCGGGCCGTGGCAACGGGAGTTTTGTCATCAAGGGCCAGGAAATGGTGGCATTCATCCTCCAGCCCGTCCCATTCATCGCCGGGAGTCACGCCCTGTTCGGCCATGAAAACGGCGCGGCGCAGGGCATAGCACATCTCGCGTTGGGCCGCGGTCTCGACGTGGATGATATTCATGCCTGCGGAATTGTGGCCCGCATCGCATCGCGGGTGGCAAACCCTGCCTCCCAGGTGGTCAGGGCATCGCGGCCCTTGCGCCAATCGCGGTCGCCATGGCGGAAATCGAGATAGCCAAGCGCGCAGCCCATGGCGATATGGGCCATGTCGAGCGGCCCGGCCAGATGGCTCATCCAGCGCGCTTCGACCGCATCCAGGCTTCGGGTCACCTTGTCCCACTGCGCGTCTATCCAGGGTTGATAGTGCCACTCTTCGGGGCGCAGGCGTTTTTCGTACACCATGGAAACGGCCGCCTCCATGATGCCATGCGCGGTAGCCTCAAGTGTCAGCGTCTCCCAGATATGGGCGTCGGGATAAAACCCAGCGCTCGCCCGCGCATTCAGAAAGCGGGCAATAACGCGGCTGTCATAGATCGCCGGGCCATCGTCGCGCATCAGGGTCGGGATCTTGCCGACCGGATTGGCGGCGGCAACGGTGGCGTCGGTCGCCACTGGCGTCGTCGAGACATCGGTCAGCGCGACATCGTCCTGCCCGGTTTCCAGCAACAGCACGCGAACGGTGCGCACAAAAGGCGAGGCGGGCGAAGATAGAAGAGTAATCATTGCAGTCGGGTCACTTTCACTCGGGTCAGGGCTGTGGCGTCGATCTGAACGCCTCTGGCGGATCGGTTCAACCGAAAAGCGCGCCGCCAGCGCAGCGTTGTGTTCACCTGGCCTTCATCGGTGCGCATGGTCAGGCCTTCGGGCGTGTCATCCATGATATCCTCTACCTGCTGATCCAGCCGGCCATGCGACGTGGCGCGCGCAATCGTGTAGCCGGCCAGCGCGATGGCCCCGTATCGCAGGGCAAAACCGGCAATCGGCATGATCGGGACGGGCATTGGCACCTCCTCTACCTCTGGCTCAATAGGTAGGGGCGGCGGGGCAGCATGTCTAATGTTTCGGCCCGACACCCCGCATCAGCGCCGCCAAAAGAGCGGTTTCCTGCCCGACAGGGGCCGAGGTCAGGTGACCCGCCGCTGCCAACCGCACGCCATCTTCCTTGTTCTGGCCCAGTTTCCAGGTGCCGTCGATATCGGTGACGTCAAAGCGGAACGGCCGGATCATTCGCAACATGCGGTCCAGCGCGTCCGGATCCATCTTGTCGGCGCTCCAGGGGGTTTTCGGCAGCAGTTGCGCTTCGAAATGGGCGCTGAGGCGGTCCAGCGCGCCGCGCAGCGCCTCTGCCTCAAGCGGCATCAGCGTCCCGCGCAGATGCACGGCGACATAATTCCAGGTCGGCACCTGATCGGCCACGTCATACCAATCGGGCGAGATATAGCCATCGGGCCCGGTCACCGCGATCACGGCTGGCATGGGGCCGGTCACGGCACGCGAAATGGGATTTGAGCGCACCAGATGCAGATCCGCCGTGCGACCATCCTTGTCCAGCACGAAGGGCACATGGGCGATCAGCGGCGCGGGATCGGCGTTGATGGACAGCGCCCCGAATCCCCGGTCGCGGGCGTAGCCCAGATTGCGGGCGTGGGTCTCAGCCCGAAAAGTGGGGTTGGGGTGCATCTGGTCTGCCTCCGGCCTTTTGTCCGTGCTTGCGTAACGCGGCCCGCTCTGCAATTGCTAGCCCTGTTCTCAGGGCGGGGCGAAATTCCCCACCGGCGGTATATCGGCAGGACCGATCAGCCCGCGAGCGCCTTTGCCTCGGCAAAGGGTCCAGCAGATCCGGTGAGAGGCCGGAGCCGACGGTTACAGTCCGGATGAAAGAGAACGTGCGCCTCCGCCCCTTGATCGGGGGCGTTTCTGCGTTCGTGATCGCCTTGGGTGACGTGTCAAACCTAAAGGAGATCGACCCATGACACACACCCGATACGCGTTTATCAAAGCCAACTGGCATTCCGAGATCGTCGATCAGGCATTGGCAGGGTTCACCGATGTGATCGCCCGGGATCAGGTTGACGTGTTTGACGTGCCGGGCGCGTTCGAAATACCGCTATTGGCGCGGGATCTGGCCATGACCGGGCATTATGCAGCGGTGGCCTGTGCCGCTTTGGTCGTCGATGGCGGCATCTACCGGCATGATTTTGTGGCCCAGGCCCAGGCCCAGGCCGTGGTCGATGGCTTGATGCGGGCGGGGCTTGATACCGGCGTGCCGATTCTGTCGGTCTCTCTGACACCGCATCAGTTTCAGGACACGCCGCATCACGTCGCCATCTATAGGGATCATTTCGTGACGAAGGGCCGTGAGGCGGCTGAGGCTGCGTTGATGATCGGTAAAACAAGGGCGGCGCTGGCGGC
>CAXBGQ010000121.1:0-8843 GCA_963975135.1 uncultured Nioella sp.
TCCACATCCTTGCGAATACTAGCACCTGAAGCTAGCGCGTCTACCAATTCCGCCACCTGGGCAGGTGTCGTGAAGCCGCGATGTAAGGCGCACCGCGGGCGGTGTCAACGCCCCTCGCGCGAAAAAGGGGGGGCATCGGGTTTTGGCCCAATCGGTCACAGGGTCCGGGGCGAATTGCGCCTTGTCGCGCAGGACCTCGGCGCGTATCAACCTTGGCAACACGGGGGACCGGAGGACAAGGCATGTCGAAACTGGTGACAATCTTTGGCGGATCGGGCTTTGTTGGCCGTTATATCGCTCGTCGGATGGCGAAACAGGGCTGGCGCGTGCGCGTCGCCGTGCGCCGCCCGAACGAGGCGCTGTTTGTGCGCCCCTATGGTGTTGTCGGTCAGGTAGAGCCGGTTCTCGCCAATATCCGCGACGATGCATCGGTGGCCGCCGCCATGGCCGGGGCCAATGCGGTGGTGAACTGCGTCGGCGTGTTGTCGGAACGCGGGCGCAACGGATTTGACGCGGTGCAGGCCGAAGGCGCGGGGCGCATCGCGCGTCTTGCTGCCGCGGCGGGCATAACGCAACTGGTCCATCTTTCCGCCATCGGGGCCGACGCGGAAGCGAACAGCGACTATGCCCGCACAAAGGCGGAAGGCGAAGCCGCCGTGCTCGACCAGTTCCCCGGCGCGGTCATCCTGCGACCATCCGTGATTTTCGGTGTCGAGGATGGGTTTTTCAACCGCTTCGCCCGTATGACCAATCTGGGCCCGGTGCTGCCGTTGGTCGGCGGCACTACCCGGTTTCAGCCGGTCTATGTCGATGATGTGGCCGCTGCTGCGGAAGCGGCTGCTCTGGGCAATGCCTCCCCCGGTATTTATGAACTTGGCGGTCCCGACACCGACAGTTTGCATGGGTTCGTGGATCTGATGCTGCGCGTAATCCGCCGTCGCCGTCTGGTGGTGAACCTGCCGTTCTGGGTCGGGTCGCTGATGGGGTTTGGCTTTGGCGTGATGCAGTCGATGACGCTTGGCTTGGTCCATAACTCGATTCTGACCCGCGACCAGGTGCGCCTGCTGCGCCATGACAATGTGGTGTCGGATGGGGCGATGGGATTGGCCGACCTCGGCATCACCCCCACGGATATGGAGGCGGTGCTGGACGATTACCTGTGGGTTTACCGCCCCGGCGGGCAGTATTCCGATCTCCCGGCCAGCGCCGGCAACCTGCGCAGTTAGCTGTAGGCGATCACCAGCAGAACGACGCCCAGGAAAATTCGGTAGATCACATAGGGCGTATAGCTGACGCTGCGCAAAAGCCGCATCATCAGGCTAAGCGCGCCAAGCGCTGCCAGGAATGAAAAGAAGGCCGCAATCGCGCCATCACGGGCGGCTTGGGCATCTGCCGTAGCAATCACCTCGGCACCAAGAAGAACACCCGATGCGATGATGGTCGGGATCGACATCAGCATGGATATCCGCGCCGCATCAGACCGGTTGTAGCCAAGCGTCCGGGCCGCCGTGATGGCGATACCCGACCGGGACGTGCCGGGGATCAGGGCAACCGCCTGCCAGAGCCCCATGATCAGCGCGTGGCGCAGGCCCCAATGCTTGGCATTCAGCCGCTCTTGCCCGCGTTGATCGGCCCAATAGAGTACGACGCCGAATATCAGCATGGCCCAACCGATCACCGCGATCGACCGCAGCGCATCGTCATATCCCGTCAGGCTCAAGACCAGCCCGACCAAGACCACCGGGATCGTGGCAATGACAAGCCCGAGCGCCAGCCTGGCACCCTGGCTGTCGCGGTCGCCGCGCAGAAGGTCGCGGAACCCGAATAACGCCAGCAGGACGTCTGTCCTGAAATAGAGCACAACTGCCCCAAGCGTGCCGACGTGAACTGCGACATCGATGACTTGGCCCTGATCCTCCAGCCCCGTCAGAATTGGCAGCAGAATCAAGTGACCAGAGGACGAGACGGGCAGGAATTCGGTGATACCCTGAATGATCGCGACCAGCAGAAGGTTAAACAGACTCATGATATTAGATCCGGATCGAGGATGTGGAGGAGTGGTAAAGGATTGATAAACATCCAAATTCAACCATATGAGACAGAATTACTTACCTATAATGTCTGAAATGGGAGATAAAGTGCGAAAGGCGTAGGCGTTTTTCTTATTAAAGGTCAGCATCACTGTCTTTTCAAGTCAAATGAGGGGCGGTATAGGGGCGGTCTGGGGATCTTATGCCGAAAACCCGAGGGGCGTGCCATGGCTGAACAGAAAATGCTGAAATTTGTGACCGTCGACAAGGCCATGCCGCAAAAAAGGGCGGCTGACACGCGGCGGATGGATTTCAACGAAATCTATGGCGAATATGCCGCCGCGAAGGCCGCCGAGCAGGCCAGCCGCTGTTCGCAATGCGGCGTGCCCTATTGTCAGAGCCACTGCCCGCTGCACAACAACATCCCCGACTGGCTGCGCCTGACCGCCGAGGGCCGTCTGCAGGAAGCCTATGAGTTGAGCCAGGCCACCAATACTTTCCCCGAGATCTGTGGCCGTATCTGTCCGCAGGATCGGCTGTGCGAAGGCAATTGCGTGATCGAACAATCGGGCCACGGCACCGTCACCATCGGCGCGGTCGAAAAATACATCACCGATACCGCCTGGGAGGAAGGCTGGGTCAAGCCGATCGCGCCCTCGGTCGAGCGTGCCGAAAGCGTCGGCATCATCGGCGCGGGCCCCGGTGGGCTGGCGGCGGCGGATGTGCTGCGGCGGCAGGGTTTGCAGGTCACGATCTATGACCGCTATGACCGCGCGGGCGGCTTGCTGACCTATGGCATCCCCGGATTCAAGCTGGAAAAAGACATCGTCCTGCGCCGCAACGACCAACTGGAAGCGGGTGGTGTGACCTTCAGGCTGAACTGCAGTGTCGGCCAGGATATCACCTTTGCTGAGATCCGGGCGGCGCATGATTTTGTGGTTATCGCCACGGGCGTCTACAAGACCCGCGATCTGGCCGGGCCGGGGTCAGGGGCGGCGGGGCTGGAGCGCGCGATCGATTTTCTGACCGCATCGAACCGCAAGAGCTTTGGTGACGACGTGCCCGAATTTGACAGCGGCGATCTGGATGCGTCCGGCAAGCGCGTGGTTGTCATCGGTGGTGGCGATACCGCGATGGATTGCGTGCGCACCGCAGTGCGGCAAGGCGCGACCAGCGTGAAATGCCTCTATCGCCGCGACCGGGCCAATATGCCGGGCAGCTTGCGTGAGGTACAAAACGCCGAGGAAGAGGGCGTCGAATTTGTCTGGCTGACCGCGCCCAAGGGCTTTGCGGGCGATCCCGTCTCCGGCGTGATGGTGCAGAAAATGCGGCTGGGTCAGCCCGATGCGACCGGGCGCCAAAGCCCTGAGTTGATCGAGGGGGCCGATTACGTGGAGGAGGCCGATCTGGTCATCAAGGCGCTGGGGTTCGAGCCTGAGGATCTGCCCGCATTGTGGGATGTGCCGGAACTGGAGGTGACCCGGTGGGGCACGGTCATGACCGATTTCCAGAGCCATGAAACCAATCTGGCCGGCGTCTATGCGGTGGGCGATATCGCGCGCGGGGCCAGTCTTGTGGTCTGGGCCATCCGCGACGGGCGCGAGGCGGCAGAGGCCATTCTGGCGCAGGTTCAGACGGCTGCAAGCGTGGCGGCGGAGTAAGCGTTAATGGGGTGCGGGGCGGCATTTCGGGCTGTCACACCGCGTACACATCCTGTGCACAGGCTGTGCATACAAATCGTGCAGACATGGCGCGCGGCAGTGTTGTTAAGACAGTTTAAAGGCAAGGAGGCTGACATGAAAAAGGGATTTCCGCTGCGCGTTGCAGCGGCCGCGCTGGTCATTGGCGCATCCGTCGCGCCGGTCGTTGCCATGGCGCAAGGTGCCGGCACGGTGACGCCTCCGCCGGGATGTACAGCCTTTCTGACGGTGCAGTCGCGCAGCTGCGTGGTGTCGCATATGTGGACTTGCGAGGGCGATCCCGAAGGCACGCTTTGGCGGTTGTCGATGGATGGCGAGGGGCCGTTCGCCCTGTCCTTTACCGATTCAGAATTCCGCTGGCTTTTGTCCTATGACCTGCGGGGCGGAGCGCAGACCATCCTGATCGAGCCCGAGGAAGATCCGGCCTCGATCACCGAGCTGTTTGAAACCGGCAGCGATTCAATGGTGTTCAGCACGATCTACGAAAACGCCGCCGGTCTGCGCATCCGGCGCGATTATACCGGGTTTGACCGGCTGACCGGGGAAACCGCCCAGATCGACGGGCGCACCCTGAACCGCACCGAGTTTTCCTATGAATACGATCTGGGCGATGGCGCGCGCCGGGTTGAGGGCTCGCAATATGTGCAGGAAGGCTGGCGGATGTTCTTTGGCGGGCTTGAAGTGACCGAATTGCCGAATGGCGAGCGTTTCGAGAGCGACAATTCCCCGATGGAATTTGCCGAACCGGGTGAACGCGGCTTTCTGAGCGATCAGCCGCTTTACGATTGCGGAGACATGATGTCATGAGCGCGATGAACGGACAGTGCATGTGCGGCGCGGTGACCGTTGCCGCGACACCGGCGCGTCGATCCCTTTCGGCCTGTCATTGCGACATGTGCCGGAGGTGGAGCAGCAGCGCCTTCATCGCGATGGAGGCGGAGCAGGGATCGGTTCAGGTATCCGGCCCGGTCAAGCAGTTCCAATCCTCCGATTGGGCCGAGCGCGCCTTTTGCGGGACCTGCGGTTCAAATCTTTGGTATCGGATCACCGCGCCGGGGCCAGGCCATGGCCAGCACCAGCTGGCTGCCGGCCTGTTTGACGTGAACGGAATGCATTTGGGGCTGGAATTCTTTATCGACGCCAAACCCGAGGCTTACGCGTTCGCCGGCGAGCGCAGACAAATGACCGCGCAGGAGTGTTTCGACCTCTTTGCGCCGAAAGATGAAGGAGTTGCGGAATGACCAAATACGATGCTGACTGGGCCGTGGCCGAGGGTGCCAAGCGCAAGTGGATGGCGGAAAACGGCCTCTATTCGGAGGCTGAGGAGCATTCCTCCTGCGGGGTCGGTCTGGTTGTTTCGCTGGACGGCAAGCCGCGCCGGCAGGTGGTCGAGGCGGGGATTTCCGCGTTAAAGGCGATCTGGCATCGTGGGGCGGTCGATGCCGATGGCAAGACCGGCGATGGCGCGGGCATTCATGTGCAGATCCCGGCGGCGTTTTTCTATGACCAGATCCGGCGCACCGGGCATGAGCCCGACATGGAGGCGCTGATGGCGGTGGGCCAGGTGTTTCTGCCGCGCAGCGATTTCGGTGCCCAGGAGACCTGCCGCACCATCGTGGAATCGGAAGTTCTGCGGATGGGGTATTACATCTATGGCTGGCGCCATGTGCCGGTCGACATCACCTGTCTGGGCGAAAAGGCCAACGCGACCCGGCCCGAGATCGAACAGATCCTGATCTCCAATTCCAAGGGTGTGGATGAGGAGCAGTTCGAGCGCGAGCTTTACGTGATCCGCCGGAGGATCGAAAAGGCCGCGATGGCGGCGGGTATTCAGGGGCTTTATCTGGCGTCGCTGAGCTGCCGGTCGATCATCTACAAGGGCATGATGCTGGCCGAGCAGGTGGCCGATTTTTACCCCGATCTGACCGATGAGCGGTTCGAGAGCGCCTTTGCGATTTATCACCAGCGTTATTCCACCAACACCTTCCCGCAATGGTGGCTGGCGCAGCCGTTCCGGATGCTGGCCCATAATGGCGAGATCAACACGCTGAAGGGCAATCTGAACTGGATGAAAAGCCACGAGATCCGGATGGCACACAGCTATTTCGGGGAACTGGCCGAGGATATCAAACCGATCGTGGCGGGGGGATCGTCGGATTCCGCCGCGCTGGACGCGGTATTCGAGGTGCTGGTGCGCGCGGGCCGAAATGCGCCGATGGCCAAGACGATGCTGGTGCCCGAAGCCTGGTCGAAATCCTCGACCGAGCTGCCGCAGGCGTGGCGCGATATGTATGGCTATTGCAATTCGGTGATCGAACCCTGGGACGGTCCCGCCGCGTTGGCGATGACCGATGGCCGCTGGGTCTGTGCCGGGCTGGATCGCAACGGGTTGCGGCCGATGCGCTATGTGGTCACCGGCGACGGGCTGCTGATTGCAGGCTCCGAGACCGGGATGGTGCCGGTTGATGAGGCCCGCGTGGTCGAAAAAGGCGCGCTGGGGCCGGGGCAGATGATCGCTGTCGATATGACCGAGGCAAAGCTCTTTCACGACACCGAAATCAAGGATGCGCTGTCGGCCTCACGGCCCTTTGGCGATTGGGTGGGTCGAATCACCGATCTGGGCGCAGAGACCGGGGGTTTGTCCGAGGTTGGCGATTTCGCCGGGGCAGATCTGCGCAAGCGTCAGATCGCGGCGGGCTATTCCATCGAGGAGTTGGAGGCCGTGCTGGCCCCGATGGCCGAGGATGGCAAGGAGGCGCTGGCCTCGATGGGGGACGACACGCCAAGCGCGGTCCTGTCGTCGCAATACAGGCCGCTTTCCCATTATTTCCGGCAGAATTTCAGCCAGGTGACAAACCCGCCCATCGACAGTTTGCGCGAATTTCGGGTGATGAGCCTGAAGACGCGGTTCGGGAACCTCAAGAACGTGCTGGATGAGGATAGCAGCCAGACCGAGATCCTGGTGCTGGAAAGCCCCTTTGTTACCAATGCGCAATTCAACGCCATGCTGAGCAATTTCGGCGAGAGCGTGGTGACGATTGACTGCACCTTCCCGTCGGGCGGGGCGCAAGGCGCGTTGCGCGCCGCGCTGGACCGGATCCGGGCCGAGGCCGAGGATGCAGTGCGCTCAGGAGCCGGGCATATCGTGCTGAGCGACCGGGCGCAGGATGCGGGCAAGGCCGCGATGCCGATGATATTGGCGACCAGCGCGGTTCATAGCTGGTTGACCCGGAAGGGGCTGCGCACCTTCTGTTCGGTGAATGTGCGGTCGGCGGAATGCATCGACCCGCATTATTTTGCCGTGCTGATCGGGGCCGGTGCGACCACGGTGAACGCCTATCTGGCGCAGGACAGCCTGGCCGACCGGATCGGGCGGGGCTTGCTGGATTGCGACCTGACCATCGCGATGGCGCGCTATCGCAATGCGATCGATCAGGGGCTGCTCAAGATCATGGCCAAGATGGGGATCTCGGTGATTTCGTCTTATCGTGGCGGGCTGAATTTTGAGGCTGTGGGGCTTTCCCGCGCCATGGTTGCCGAGTTCTTTCCCGGCATGACCAGCCGGATCAGCGGCATCGGTGTCAACGGCGTGCAACGCAAGGCCGAAGAGGTGCATGCAAAGGGCTGGGCCAACGGGGCCGATATTCTGCCGATTGGCGGCTTTTACAAGGCGCGCCGGTCGGGCGAAAAACACGCCTGGGAAGCGCAGACCATGCATATGCTGCAAATGGCCTGCAACACCGCGTCCTATGAGATGTGGAAGCAGTATTCCGCCAAGATGAAGGCCAACCCGCCGATCCACCTGCGCGATTTGCTGGACATCAAGCCGATGGGCAAACCGGTGCCGATTGAAGAAGTGGAAAGCATCACCTCGATCCGCAAACGGTTTGTCACGCCGGGGATGAGCCTTGGCGCGCTGTCGCCAGAAGCGCACCGGACGCTGTCGATTGCGATGAACCGGATCGGAGCGAAATCCGACAGCGGCGAGGGCGGCGAAAGCCCCGATGATTTCACGCCCGAGCCCAATGGCGACAATGCCAGCGCCAAGATCAAGCAGGTCGCCTCGGGCCGGTTCGGGGTGACGGCGGAATATCTGCTGGCTTGTGAAGAGCTGGAAATCAAGGTGGCGCAGGGGGCCAAGCCGGGCGAGGGCGGGCAATTGCCTGGGATGAAGGTCACCGACCTGATTGCCAAGCTGCGCCATTCAACCAAGGGCGTGACCCTGATCAGCCCGCCGCCGCATCATGATATCTATTCCATCGAGGATCTGGCGCAGCTGATCTATGACCTCAAGCAGATCAACCCGAACGCCAAGGTGACGGTGAAACTGGTGGCCAGTTCCGGCGTCGGCACGATTGCCGCCGGTGTGGCCAAGGCCAAGGCCGATATCATCCTGATTTCGGGCCATAATGGCGGCACCGGGGCCAGCCCCGCGACCTCGATCAAATTCGCCGGGCTGCCCTGGGAGATGGGCCTGACCGAGGCGCATCAGGTTCTGGCGATGAACAATCTGCGCGAACGGGTGACCCTGCGCACCGATGGCGGATTGCGCACCGGGCGCGATATCGTGATGGCCGCGATGATGGGGGCCGAGGAATACGGCATCGGCACCGCCGCGCTGATCGCCATGGGCTGTATCATGGTGCGCCAGTGCCAGAGCAATACCTGCCCCGTGGGTGTCTGCACGCAGGATGAAAGCCTGCGCGACAAGTTCTCCGGCACGGCGGATAAGGTCGTGAATCTCATTACCTTCTACGCGCAGGAAGTGCGGGAACTGCTGGCCTCGATCGGTGCCCGCAGCCTGGATGAGGTGATTGGCCGGGCCGATCTGCTAAGCCAGGTCAGCCGGGGCAACGCGCATCTGGACGATCTGGATCTCAACCCGCTTCTGATCACCGTCGATGGTGCGGACCGGATCGTTTATGACCGCAACAAACCCAGGAACGAGGTGCCCGATACGCTGGACGCCAAGATCGTGCGCGATGCCGAACGGTTCCTGCGCGATGGCGAGAAGATGCAACTCTCCTATGCGGTGCAGAACACGCTGCGCACCATCGGCACCCGCACCAGCAGCCATATCGTCGAGAATTTCGGGATGCGCAACAGCCTGCAG